>NZ_CP120131.1:1604649-1925579 GCF_034039665.1 Mammaliicoccus sp. Dog046
TTCCTTCATTAACTATGACATACTATACACTTATTACAACAAAGAACAAATTTTAATCTATATAAAAGACAAAAACTTAATAAATACTATGAACATATCGCTAACGAGATAGTTCTGAGAAAACAATCTCGTTAGAGCGAAAAAAGATAACCTAAATGCCTAATCGAACTATAAAATTCATGAAAATCACACGCTAACGTGATAGTTTGAGAAATAATCCTCTTAGCACATTTAAGAGTATTCATAGTATAAATATCAGTTACCCATAATATAAAACAAACTGAACTTATCAATCTAAGTTCAGTTTGTTCACATTTCAATTAATAAGGTCTGATAAACCACATTTCAGAATCATAATTATGTGTAATTCTTTGAGCAACTTCTGTTTTATCAGAACCTCCGCCATACCAATTTTGATCTAAACTTTGAAACTGCATTAAATTTCCATCAGCATTACCATTTAAGACGATTGCCGTATGTCCAGCTCCAGAACCATATGAGTCATTAAATACAACAACATCTCCCGGTTGAGCAACAAATGATGGTGTGTTTTTATAAACCGTCGCTTCACCACTGAAATCATTCGCAGTGGGAATATCTTTTGCATAATCACCATGTAACCCATGACCATATAAATAGTTCCAATAATAGTTAACTAAATCGAAACACTGCCACCCGTAGTAACCATCAAAATCCCAGCCTTTCCCTTCTAATGAATACACGTAATTCATAGCACTTGCTGATATTTCTTCGACTTCTTCTTTTTGAACTTTACTTTGTGTCTTATCATAATTTCTATGATCCACTTCGACGTTTTGAATTTTAGGTTTTTGCTCTTTTTGATTTTCAGTCTTAGCATCAACGGATAAATTCAAATTTAATACAGTTAAACCTGAGAACGCAATTGCGAGTATGACTTTCTTCTTAATTTTCATACTTCCCCCTAGATTAGTATAAATTTTATATTCATTACTGAATATTTGAACATTTTAACATACAAATGTAATTAAACATATATCCAAAATTAAAATGAATTTTGATAAAGAATGTATATTACACTCTTTTCTACTTAATTCAAAATTTAAATTGCCTTTTTTGTATATTAGGATTAATATCTATTTAAAATACTAAATTAAGGTGAATATAAATGAATACTATGTTTAGGTTGACTTCACTCTATTTAACGTTATTTTTAACTACAACGTTAATTGGATCAGTTTTACTGTACATTCCGATAACTGGAAAGAAATCTATTAGTTTTATCGATGCTTTTTTTATAGCAACAAGTGCATTTACTGTCACCGGACTTTCTACTGTAGACATTCCAAATCAATTTAACGATTTGGGGTACTTAGTGATACTCATACTTATTCAAATCGGTGGATTAGGAATCGTTACATTAACGGTTTTTATACTCATTTTATCAGGTAAGCATATTACTTTTAAAAACAGAGAGTTATTAATGTATACATGGAGTGAAGATAGTGATTCTGGATTACTCAAAATCACAATTAGATTAGTTATTTTTAGTTTTATTGTAGAGTTTATAGGTGCAATGATTTTGTCATTTGTATTCATTCCGGAATTAGGATTTTCGAAAGGTGCTTTTAATAGTTTATTCACATCGGTTTCCTCTTTTAATAATGCTGGAATTGCATTATTTTCAGATAACCTGATGTCGTACAATGATAATTTAATCATAAATATCATCGTACCTTTACTTATTATTATTGGCGGCCTTGGATATGTTGTAATTATAGATATTTGGAAATCAAATCGTCTCGTTAAATTAAAATTACATTCTAAAATTGTATTACTAAGCACCAGTATTTTAATTTTAATCGGTTCATTTTCATTCTGGTTGTTAGAAGTAAACCACACATTAAGAGGAGACGCGTGGTATGTACAAATCTATAAATCTCTTTTTCAATCAGTTTCAACTAGAACTGCAGGTTTTAACACTGTCGATATCGGTAAATTACATGATTCAACATTACTTGTCTTTGATATTTTAATGTTTATTGGTGCAGCTCCCATGAGTACAGGTGGTGGTATCAAAGTTACAACACTTACAATTATTTTAATGTATTTATACTCACAACTGAAAGGTCAAAATCATACACGCATTTTTAAAAGAACACTAGAATCAGAACAAATCAGCAAAGCAATTACAGTAAGTGCACTTTCAGGAATGTTAGTACTATTTTGTACTTTTTTAATTTTAATTATAGATTCAAAATTAAATATGTCACAAGTTCTATTTGAAGTAATATCGGCGTTTGGTACAGTTGGTCTTTCAACAGGCATAACAGCAGATTTATCATCATTATCAAAAATCATTTTAATCTTACTAATGATTATTGGAAAAATCGGTGTACTTATTATATTGTCTATATTTATTCATCCAAAAAAAGATCTATATTTTTATTCTAAAGAAAAAATTCATTTATAATATTATAGTGTTCTTGCTAAACTAAAATATAAACAGCACACATGATTATATATACATGTGTGCTGTTTATATTTTTATCTCTTCAAGTTTAATTATACAATCTTTTAAAGTATCTACATCAATTTGCGAATGTGACTGGCCTCTGAACTTTTCTGAAATAACTTTTAAGTCATTTGCAATTTCTTTATAAAAAAGTTCAGCTGAATGAATTGCGTTTAAATCTTTCAGTTTCAACTACTCCTTACATATTTTGATAATCACATCATTTAGTACTTCAAAGAAATCAATACAATATATTACTTACACTCTCTATCTCATTAATTACCTCTTTCAATTTGTTAATTTCATAAGTTAGATCTTGAACTGAATCTTGAGATTTCTCATTTATTAGTTCTGATATGTATAGTAAATCATCACTAATATCCTCAAACTTATGTTTTAAATAATTATCAGTCTCCATAACTTCCCCCACTGCGGTCAATTTTTCAATATTATACCAATTATTCATTATTATAACAATGTTTAGTTATTTCATTGCGATATTTTTTACGTTTAAAAAACTATTTTAAATTGAATATAATACCATTTTTCTATGAATCGTAATAATTACGTATTTATTTAGAATTTTAAAATTTTGTGTTTGAAATTAAATATATTCCCACTGATAAAACTGTTTATATAAATAAAACCACCCGTAACTAATGGTTACGGGTGGTTTTATTTAGAATTATTTTTCTAATGATTCAATATATTTTACAGCATCACCAACAGTGTTGATTTTTTCTGCTTCCTCATCAGGAATCTCCATATCAAATTCATCTTCTAATTCCATTACTAATTCAGCTATATCTAAAGAATCCGCACCTAAATCATCTTTAAATGAAGCTTCAGGTGTTACTTTTTCAGCGTCTACACCTAAACGATCTACAATAATGTCTTTAACTTTATCGAAACTTGCCATTCCATTCACCTCCTTTAAATGATTAAGATATCTATATAATAAGAAAATGCTTTTCTCTTACTACCTATACTACGATATATATGCCTTATTGCATGTACATACCACCATTAACATGAATCGTTTGCCCAGTGATATAACTTGCTTTTTCACTAGCAAGAAAAGCTACTGTATGCGCAATATCACTATCTTCTCCGAATTTGTTTAATGGTATTTGAGTTTTCATTTGTTCTTTCAATTCATCTGATAATTGATCTGTCATATCTGATACGATAAATCCAGGAGCAACTGCATTACAAGTGATACCACGTGACGCTAATTCTCTAGCGAAAGTTCTCGTCATACCTTCTACACCTGATTTTGTTGCTACGTAATTGACTTGTCCTGGATTACCTAACGCACCTACGACACTAGATAAGTTGATAATACGACCTGATTTTTGTTTTAACATAGGTCTTGTCACTGCTTGAACACAGTTGAATACACCTTTTAAGTTTGTATTAACAACATCATCCCATTCCGTTTCTTTCATTCTCATTAATAAATTATCTCTAGTGATACCAGCATTATTAACAAGAACATCTATTGTACCGAATGTATTTGTTGTTTCTTTAATCATTGCTTTTACTTCATCTACTTCACTTACATTTGCTTGAATTGCAAATGCATCAACACCGAATGCTTTGATTTCAGATACAACTTGTTCTGCTTTTTCTTTATTACCAGCATAATTGACGACAACATTATATCCTTCTTTGCCTAATTCTAAAGCGATTTTTCTGCCTATACCTCTAGAAGCACCAGTAACGATTGCTGTTTTTGTCATTATTCATTCCATCCTTTAATATCATCAATAGTTTGAATTGAAGTTATTTTAACATCTCTGTTAATTTTCTTTACTAATCCAGATAAGACTTTGTTAGGTCCAATCTCAATAAAATGATCTACACCTTGTTCAATCAAATATTCAATTGATTGACTATATTCAACTGGTGAGAATAATTGTTTAACCATGTTTTCTTTAATGATTTTATGATCCGTTTCAGGTTTAGCATAAACATTTTGAACGATTGGATGCTTTGCATCATTCCATTCAAATTGATTAATATAAGCCTCAAAATCATCTGCTATTGTTTTCATCATTGATGAATGGAATGGCCCTGATACTTTCAAAGGCATTACACGTTTAGCACCTAAAGATTTACCTTCTGCTACTAGTTTATCAATAAGTGTTGCATGACCTGATACGACAATTTGCCCTGGACAGTTGATGTTTGCTGGTTCAATCAATTCATCATCAGTTGATAATTGTTCACAAATTGCACGAACTTCATCAATATTCAATCCTAACACAGCTGCCATTGAACCGACACCTTGTGGAAATGCCTCAGACATTAATGTACCACGTTTATGAACAATTTGTACTGCATCTTCAAATTTTAATACGCCTTCAGAAACAAGTGCTGAGTATTCACCTAAGCTATGTCCTAAAGCATAATCATAATTAAACTCATTTAAAGCGTTCATTAACGCTGAACTGTGTGTTAATAATGCTGGTTGCGTATATTCAGTTAAACCTAATAATTCTTCAGGATCATTAAACATAATATCAAGTAAATCAAATGATAATGATTCATTCGCTCTATCTAATACAGATGTAGCATTGATTTCATTTTGGTATAAATCCTGTGCCATACCTACTTTTTGAGAACCTTGACCAGGAAACATAATTGCAACTTTACTCATCTTATTCACCTACTGCTTTCCTCATTTTATCTACAATATTCGTATCTGCAGCTCGTTTTGCTTGTTTAATTGCGTTATAGAATGCTCGTTCATTTGAAGAACCGTGTGCTTTAACTACGACACCATTCAATCCTAAAAGAACAGAACCACCATATTCGGCGTAATCCATTTTATCTTTAATTTTTGACAAATCTTTTTTCAATGTCAATGCAGCTAATTTGTTTTTAGTTGATGCTGTCATTGTTTCTTTTAACATTTTAAAGATACCTGTAGCTGTTCCTTCAATCGTTTTCAGAACCATGTTTCCAGTATATCCATCAGTTACAACAACATCACTCGCATCTAATAATAATGATTTGGCTTCAACGTTACCAATGAAATTATCAAATGTTTCTTCTTTTAATAATTCATGTGTTTTCTTAGTTAATGCATTTCCTTTTGCTTCTTCAGTACCAATATTTAATAAAGCAAGTGATGGACTATCAATTCCACGAATTTGTTTCGCATAAATTTCACCCATCTTAGCATATTGAACTAAATGTTCAGGCTTAGCATCAGCGTTCGCACCGATATCTAAGAATACAAAACCTTTACCAGTCACAGTTGGGAATGTTGCTACTAACGCAGGTCGCTCGATACCTTTAATTCTACCTACGATAAACAATCCACTACTCATTAAAGCGCCTGTATTACCTGCCGAAACACATGCTTCGGCTTTTCCTTCTTTGACTGCATTTGCCATTAATACCATTGATGCATTTTTCTTTTTCTTAATAGACCTTACTGGTTCATCATCCATTAAGATTTCTTCATCTGTATGATAAAAAGTAATTCTCTCGTGCTCGTAATCAAATTGATTTTCATCGCCAAATAATAATATTTTTAAATCAGGAAAATCATTAATTGCTTGTTTAACCGCTTCTATTACGATACCTGGTGCATCATCGCCACCCATTAAATCTATCGCAACTTTAACCATTTGTTTCACCTTCGTTCGAATAATACATTTCAAAATTCCCTTGAAATACTGTTTCACCATGAACAGTACTCGTCACTTCTACTTTTGCTATATGTTTAGATTTATGTATCACTGTTGCTTTAGCAATGACTCTATCTTTTAGATAAACTGATTTTATAAATTGCACATGACTTTTAGTTGTTAATGCTAATTCATCATTAATAAGTGCCACACATAATGAATTTGCTTGAGCAAATAAATAATGTCCTCTTGCTATACCATTTCTTGTAAATACATGTTCATCTTTAATATCTAAAATTGATATTGCTGATTTATCTAATTCAATATCTATAATTTCCCCAATGACATCTTCAATGGGTAATGACTTAATTTCATCATGATGTTGAGTCGCAACATCTTTAATACGACGCCTTAATTCAGGAATACCAAGCTCCATTCTATCAAGTCTAATAGTTTGGATACTTACTTTAAAATATTCACTTAAAGATTCATCAGTAATAAAAGGTTCTTCTTTCAAACGATGCGTAAGTTCCTTCTGGCGATCTGCTTTTGATAATTTCATCTCATCCAAATCCATTCTATTATGTACTTATAGCTAAAATTAGCACCTGCTATCATGACCTACCTTACTTATACTAACATGTGTTTATAACTATTCTCAACAAATTATACAATAAAAAAAGAGTGAAATTTAATTTTTCACTCTTTTATAGTTAATTATGCTGTTTTTTCTTCCACTGCAGTGTAAATCATACGCTCTTCAAACAGTAATGTTTCTGGATTATACGTGTCGCAAGTAATTAATGTTAATTGATTCGGTTTACCTTTATGTTCTTCCAAGACATCGACTTGTGTCGGTTTAACATTTTTTATTTCAGTAATCTTGTATGTTTTTCTTTTATTAAATGTGATCAATTCAACTTTGTCGCCGACTTTTGCACGTGTAAGATTATTAAATCTTATCCCTGTACCTTCAACACGATGACCAGCAATGGCAATATTCTGCTCATTTAATTGCTCGCCTTTATCGACTAACGATAGACCATTACGTAAATTTTTTTCAGTGGCTGGTCCTTTAAAAATTGGTTCAGAAATATCCGCTGAAGGTACTTTTAAATAGCCAACCATATGATCATTTGACTTTAATTGATTTGCATCTGTTTTTGTAATCCAAGACTCTATCGGGTTCACTTTAACACGCTGATTATTATTTTCATATGATTCAATAACCTTATCATTCACCCGTTCTGTAAAATACGTTCTAATGTCATTCCAGAAAAAAATTGAAATAGCTGTCATGATTAATAATATACCAATCAATCGAAATAACCATCTCACATCTCATACCTACTCTCAAATTATGGTAATTTAAATTTATAAAATCAAACCTCAATTGTCAATCAAAATTATGTTCTTCCATTGAAGATTGAACTAACTTTCTTAAATTGTCATAATGTGGTTCAAAAAATTCTCCAGACTGTACCAATTCACTCGCCTCATCACGAGCCACTTCTAACATTCTGTAATCTTCTACAATGTTAGCAACTCTAAAATCAGGCAACCCACTTTGTTTCACACCAAAGAAATCTCCAGGTCCTCGCATTTCTAAATCACGTTCTGATAAATAGAATCCATCTGTTGATTCAGTCATAATATGCATTCTCTCTACGCCACTCTCAGTCTTAGGCGATGCTACCAGCGTACAATAACTTTGGTGATGACTTCGTCCGACTCTTCCTCTTAATTGGTGAAGGGTTGATAAACCGAATCTATCCGCATCATAAATGACCATGAATGTCGCGTTCGGAACGTTCACTCCAACTTCAACAACTGTCGTCGAAACTAATATTGCAATTTCATTTCGGCTAAATCGGTCCATGATGTCATCTTTCTCTTCAACATTCATCTTTCCATGCATGAGCCCTACTTTTTCTGTACCAAATCTTTGTTGTAATTGCTCGTAAATAGCTACAACATTTTGTACATCAAGCGCTTCACTTTCTTCAATCAGAGGACATATCACATACGCTTGTCTTTTCTTTGAAATTTCACTATTGAGCTGATTTAGTACATGATCAATTTCTTCATGTTTAGCCCAAGATGTGATAATTTCTTTACGCCCTTTAGGCATCTGTTTAATAGAACTGACATCCATTTCTCCAAAAGCAGAAATTGATAATGTTCGAGGAATTGGTGTTGCAGTCATAAATAATACGTTAGTATCTGCACCTTTTTCTCGTAATTTTTTACGTTGATTAACACCAAATCTATGTTGTTCGTCGATGATGACTAAACCGATATCTTTAAATTCTACATCATCTTGAATGACAGCATGTGTACCTACCAAGATATCAATTTCACCATTTTCAAGTTGTTCTAACAAATACCTTCTCTTCTTACCTTTCACAGAACTTGTTAATAAAGCTACGTTCAATTTACCATCAAACAATTCATCCAAGCTTACTGCATGCTGTTCAGCAAGTATTGCAGTTGGAACCATTAATGCACTCTGTTTACCAGCATTAAACATAGCGTATATCGCAATTGCTGCTACAACCGTTTTCCCTGAACCTACATCACCTTGTAGTAAACGATGCATTTTTATTGGTGCTTTTAAATCTCTAAAAATTTCATTCACACTATTTTTCTGTGCATCTGTAAGTTCAAAGGGCAGCGTTTCAATAAACGACTTTACCTCATTTACATCGTAATTAAGACCTTCGATTCGATTCGACTCTTTCTCAAGTTTACTTAACCACTTCATTTTTAATTGAAATAAAAATAATTCATTGAATGAAAAAGTGCGACGCGCTTTTTGTAACGCTTCAAATTGAACAGGTCTATGTAATATTGGTACAACTTCTTTTAAAGGCATTAATTTATATTTTTGCATTAACTGTGGAGATAACCATTCATCGATTTGCACAAATTGCATCGCTTGTTCTATATATTTATTAAGTTGTTTTTGTTTAAGTCCTTCTTTAAGTCTATAAATCGGTGTTAACGCATTACCACCTTCAACTTGTTCAGCCATAACTTTTTGTCCATTGATGACTTGTTTCTTTTGCTCCCATTTACCTTTAACGGTAACAGTAGCACCCATTTCCAAACGTTTTTTCAAATACGGCTGATTGAAAAATGTAACTTTCACTGCGATATCATTAATCAACATATGGCATGTCAGTTTAGATTTGTTCCTACCAAAAAAAGCGACTGTTGGGCTACCGTATACTTCTCCAGTCACCGTAACCGTATCACCATCATTCGCTTCATTTAAATTGATAACAGATTCATCTTCATATCGCGTTGGTAAATATAAGACAAGATCCTCAAGCGTAAATATATTTAATTCATTTAATAACTGTAGACTTTTCGGCCCAATTCCTTTAAGATCTTGAAGCTTATAGTCAGTATCTATCAGATGTTGTTTCTTCATTTTAATCACCTATACTTAGTATTACTTTAATTATAGAACAAATATTCTATATTAACCAACAACAATAGCTCAATCACTGAAATCCAATACTATATAATTAAAAAACGCGCATAACTGTGTAATTTATAAATCTACATCTGTTATGCACGCATTTATTTTTTTAGTTTCAATATTAATGTATAGTTAGTTCCCAAAGATTTCTTGTTTTAATCTTTCACCAGTAGGCGTACCTGCTAAACCACCACGACCAGTTTCACGTAAAGCTGAAGGCATTGTTTGTCCTATTTTATACATTGCTTCAATTACTTCGTCAGTAGGTATTCTTGATTTTACACCCGCAAGTGCCATATCTGCAGAAATAATTGCATTTGATGCACCTGCAGCATTTCGTTTCACACAAGGCACTTCAACTAATCCTGCTACTGGATCACATACAAGTCCTAGCATGTTTTTTAAACTGATTGCAAATGCTTCTGCAGATTGTTGAGGTGTTCCTCCTGCCATTTCAACAGTAGCCGCCGCACTCATCGCAGCAGCTGATCCTACCTCAGCTTGGCAACCGCCTGCTGCACCAGAAATTGATGCATTATTAGCAACAACAAATCCGAATGCACCTGTCGTAAATAGAAAATGAATCATATCTTCTCTTGTAGGATTTAATCGTTTCTTTAGAGCAAATAGAACGCCTGGTGCAACACCAGCAGAACCTGCAGTAGGTGTTGCACAAATTTTGCCCATCGCTGCATTCACTTCATTAGTAGCTACAGCTTTGCTTACAGCATCTATCATTAAATCCCCAGATAATGATTGTCCACTTTCTAAATATTTTTGTAATAATACCGCATCCATACCAGTTAATCCTGTTGTAGATGTGACACCATTAAGTCCCCGTTCGACGGCTTTTTCCATCGTATCCAAATTGCGTTCCATATTTTGATAGACTTCTTCTTGGGTGCAATTTGTGACACGCATTTCTTGTTCTATCATGACTTCATATATTTTTTTATTTTCTTTTTCACATATCTCTATTAGTTCCTTAACACTTTGAAACATGTTAACCCTCCTTTTATGATTCCCCCATCAATGATACTGTTTGAACACCATCGATTTCTTTTATTTTGTCTAGCACTTCTTGAGGTATATCATCATCAAGTTCACAAGTCATTAGTGCAAGCTCGCCTTTTTCTTTACGCGCTACTTGCATACTTCCCACATTGATTCGATTGTCACCAAAGACATTTGTAACTTTACCGATTGTTCCAAATGTATCTTTATGAAAGACAAGTAACGCAGGATAGTTGCCACTAATTGCAATTCGGAATCCATTAATCGCAACGATTTCAACCTTCCCACCACCAATAGAAATACCTTCAACTGATATTTCCATTTCTTTGTTTCTCATACTGATAATGGCAGTATTTGGATGCGTACGTTCTTCAAACATCTCAATAAAGTTAACATCTATATCTTGTTCTTCTGCATCTTTTAAACTTGTTTTAATTCTATCGTCATCCGTATCATAGCCTAATATGCCACCTACAAGTGCAACATCTGTACCATGACCTTTATACGTTTCCATAAACGAACCATATAAATAAATGTCAATATGATCCGGTTTCCCATTAAATAACCCTTTTGCTATTAACCCGATTCTAACTGCCCCAGCAGTATGTGATGATGATGGACCAACCATTACAGGTCCTATAATGTCAAAGACACTTCTATACTTCATTCATAATCACTCGTTTCTATATTAATTTCACCATACTATTATAACAACTTTATTACGTTTTGAAAGCGTTTTAAAAAATAAAAAACAACAACGTATTTTAATTAACATTGTTGTTTAATATATCTTAAGATTATTCTACTGAGAAGAAGAATGAATAGATTGGTTGATCACCTTGGTGAACTTCTACTTCTACATCTTCATAGTTTTCTTCAACATATGATACTATTTGAGAAACTTCATCATCAGTTGCGTCTTCACCTTTAATGATTGTTAATATTTCGCTTTCATCATCAATCATATCATCGATTAATTTTTGGCTGACTGCAATATGATCAGCATCACTCACTTTAATATTGCTTTCATTTATTCCCATAAATTCGCCTTTTTTAATCGTGATTCCATCAATATTTGTATCTCTGACCGCATATGTAACGGATCCAGATTTAACAAAGCGCATCGCTTCTTCCATTTGTGCTTTATTCTCTTCAATTGATTGTTCTAAATTAAGATTAAGCATTGCAGAAAGTCCTTGTGATACAGTCTTCGATGCAACAACTGCAACTGGAATATCAACTAAATGTTCAACTTGTTCAGCAGCCATGATTATGTTCTTATTATTTGGAAGAATAATCGCATTTTTACATCCTGACTGTTTAACAACTTTTACAATGTCTTCTGTAGAAGGATTCATCGTTTGTCCGCCACTAATCACATGTGTCGCACCTAATGATTTAAATAGTTCTGTGATTCCTTCACCCATAGAAATTGTAATGATTGCTGTATCTATTTGTTCATTTTTTTCTTGTTGTATTTTTTTGTTTTCACTTTTTCTAAGTACTTCTCTATGTTGTTCACGCATATTCTCAATCTTAATCTTGATTAATTCACCATACTGACTTCCATATGATAAAACTTCACCTGGTGTTTCAGAATGGACGTGAATTTTAACAATTTCATCATCAGATATAACAAGCAATGAATCACCAAATTGACTCATATCTTCTCTGAATTGGTCTTCGTCAAACGCTTTTTTATTTTCACCAAATCTAACCATAATTTCAGTACAATATCCGTATACGATATCTTCTGTGTTCATAACGCCACCAAAATCATGATCATCATTTACAAATTCATTTGTATCTACTTTTTCTTTATTTGGTTCGATTTTTTCGCCTTTTAATGCTGCTAAGAAACCTTCGTAAACAAACATTAAACCTTGTCCACCACTATCAACAACACCGACTTCTTTAAGCACTGGTAATTGATTTGGCGTATTTTCTAAAGCAACTTGGCCATGTTTAATAACAGCTTCCATCACTTCAATAATGTCATCTGTTGTTTCTGACGCAGTTACAGCAGCTTCACCCGCTTCTTTAGCCACTGTCAAAATTGTACCTTCAACTGGCTTCATAACAGCTTTATACGCTGTATTCACACCTGCATGAAATGCTTTAGCGAATTGTTTAGCATCAATTTCATTTTCATTTTCTATAGATTTAGAGAACCCTCTAAATAACTGAGATAAAATAACACCAGAGTTACCTCTTGCTCCCATTAATAATCCTTTTGAAAATACAATCCCAACTTCACCGATATGTGCACTGCTTTGTGATTTTACTTCAGCAGCACCTGAAGACATGGATAAATTCATATTCGTACCTGTATCTCCGTCTGGCACTGGAAATACGTTTAAAGAATCCACAAAATCTGCATTATTTGATAGACTATCAGATCCTTGAACGATCATATCAGCAAACAATTTGCCATCAATCTTTTTCATACTGTAATTGCCTCCCTAAGCTTCCTCATCATCATTAATTACTCGTACACCTTGTATATATATATTTACTGCGTTAACTTTTAAATTTAATGATTGTTCTAAAGTATATTTAACTGCAGATTGGACATTGTTTGCTATTTCTGAAATTTTCGTACCATAACTTACAATAATATACATATCTACATCAAGAACACCTTCATTTTGAGAAACAATAACACCTTTGGCATAATTATCTCTACCTAAAATTTCCGCAATCCCATCTCTTACTTGGTGTTTACTTGCCATTCCAACTATACCGTAGCATTCTACAGCTGCGCCACCAGCAAGTGTAGCAATGACGTCATTTGAAATATCAATACTTCCATATTCGTTAGTAATTTCTAAAGTCATGAATATGTCCCTCCTACACATCCGAATTTGTTATTCAAATTTTTTATTTTATATGTTCTGTTTAATTATACTTAATTTCTTTATCATATCGCAAGAATTCATCATTTTTATGTTTTTATATACAACGTTTTCACAAGATATCATTATAACAAATAAATTCAACTTTAAAACACTTTTGGCGAAATTTGTTATTATTTTTTTGCTTTTTTAGTAATTATACATTGAATTACTATAATGTGCGTGTTATATTATTAAAGTGTGTAAACGTAAATAAATGTGTATTTATATTTCGTTAAAGGAGGATTTTTATGGCTAAAGAATGTTTCGTAACAGGTCGTAAAGCTAGAACGGGTAACAATCGTTCTCACGCATTAAATTCAAGCAAACGTCGTTGGAACGCTAACTTACAAAAAGTTAGAATCTTAGTTGATGGTAAGCCTAGACGTGTATGGGTTTCTGCTCGTGCATTGAAATCAGGTAAAGTTACACGCGTTTAATGAATATAAGTCACATATATTAAAGAGAACCTTTGTGTGGAAGGTTCTCTTTTTTTATTTATCTTTACTTTGAATCATTAAAATATTCCCGAGTTCTACAATAGCAACTGGCTGTTTTACATCATCTTTAAATTCATTACTGATTGTTAGCGTTGAACCTTGTTCCAATGTTGTATATGGCAATTCATACTTAAAACCATCTAATTTCATTCGTAAATTAGGATTAAGAGGTATAAACGAAACATAGTTCATATGCTCTATTTTATCCACTTTGTGCATCCCTGGTTTTAGAACGGTTATTACATTTTGTTGATCAACTAATGAAATGGAGATATCCATATTTAAAAATTCGGGCTTTGTTAATATTTGAACAGCACCCATAAAATGATCTAACCTTCCCCCTGTTGCACCGTATATACAAATTTCTTTGTAATTTAAACTGACGGCCATGTCTACGGCCAAAGCAAGGTCTGTATCATCTTTTTCTTTTTTTACAGGATTTATATTAATCTTTTGCTTAATTTCAGCGATTTCTAGTTCGTTTACTGAATCAAAATCCCCTACTGCTTCAACTGGCGTAATATTATGCTTGATTAATTCTAACGTACCTCTATCAACGCCGATCCAATCGACGTGTGATTCTTGAAATACTTCTTCATCTACATTTCTCAAACTGCACAATAAATTTACTTTCACATTTATTCACCCTTTAATTTTAGAACTGGCGCACGATAATCCTCATGTTTAAAATAGTATGAGCCCGCAACTAAAATATCTGCACCATGATTTCTACATAATTCACCCGTTTGATCATTGATTCCACCATCAACTTCAATTTCAAAGCTCAATTGATTATTTTTACGATATTGATCTAGCCAAGCAATTTTATCTAATGTTGAAGATATGAAAGCTTGTCCACCAAACCCAGGGTTCACTGTCATAATTAATACAAAATCAACATCTGCTAATACACTTTGTAAATGTTCAACTGGCGTACCCGGATTAATAACCACACCCGCTAATTTATTATGCGCTTTAATTTGTTGAATTGCTCTATGAATATGATGTGTAGCTTCAAAATGAACGGATACCATATCACTACCCGCTTCACAGAATAAATCAATCATTTGTTCTGGATTTTCAATCATTAAATGTGTATCGATTGTCATATCCGTCACTTTTCTTAAAGATTCTAATATTGGCAAACCTATTGAAATATTTGGTACAAATTGACCATCCATTACATCAAAATGTAGTATATCTGCTTTTGAATCTTTAACACGTTGTACTTCTTCCTTTAATATTGCAAAATCACATGCTAAAAGCGAAGGTGCTATTTTTACCATTAATATCTAACCTTTCTATTTTGAATTTCCTCAAATAATGTTAAATAATGCTTATACCTCAATTGATAGAATGAGTCCTCTTCTATAAGCGTTTTTACTGCACATTTAGGTTCATTGATATGCGTACAATTTCTGAACTTACATTCAGATTTGATGTTAGCAAATTCCGGAAATAAGTCTGTTAACGTTTCTTTTTCTATATGTGAGAAATCTAATGCACTAAATCCGGGTGTATCCGCAAGATAACCATGTTCCATTTCAAATAATTCAACATGTCTTGTCGTATGTTTACCTCTATTTAAAGCTTTTGATATTTTATTTGTTTCAATATTCAAATCTTCGAATAGTCTATTCATCATCGTCGATTTACCTACACCAGATTGACCACTTAAAACAATAATTCCTTCAATTAAAGGCTTAATCAATACAGATAAATCTTCTGACTCTCCTACGAATAATGTGTCATATCCAATTTCTTCGTATTTACTCAATATCTGGTTAATGTCATTAATTTGTTTTTCATTTGCGAGATCCTTCTTAGTAACACAAATCATTGGCGTAATATGGTACGAATGAACTACGACCAAGAATCTATCTAGTAATTGTTGACTGAATTCAGGTTCAACTGCACTCATAACAACGATAACTTTATTTATATTTGAAACTGGCGGTCTTAACAATATATTTTCTCTCTCATGAATATGTTGAATATACCCACCTGTTTCATTTTCAACTTGAAAATCGACTACATCTCCTACTACTGGAGATGTTTTCTTTTTTCTAAATAATCCTCTTGCTTTTGTAATATATACGCCATCATTAGTCTGAACGGAATAATCCCCACTAATCGACTTTATAATACGACCTGTTTTCAATTTAACACCTACCTTGTTTTATATATATTATACCAAATATCACTTCATTTAATCGTATTTACTTCAACCGATTGAATAAAAATATAACTTTAGTTCCAATATCTTGTTCACTTTCAAATAATAATTGAGCATCGTGATGCGTCATAATAGCATCTACAATAGACAGTCCTAATCCATTACTATCGACATGTTCATTATGTGATGCATCCACTTTGTAAAATCGATTTTTAATTTGTCCTAATTGTTCTGGAGACATACCAATACCTTCATCACTGATCCTTACTTTAAGTTGATCATTGTCATCTTTATTGATACTTACTTGTATCATACTATACTCTGGAGAATATTTAATTGCATTGTTCAACACATTATAAAAAGCTTGATACAACAATTTACTATTTCCTTTAACAGTTAACTTTTCAAAATCTGTCATTATAGTAATACTTTTATCGTCTAATAAGTAATTTAAATTTCGGATGACATCTTTCATAATATGGCTTAAATCAATCGTTTCATCAAAATTAAGATGTTCACTGTTATCTAGTTCTGAAAGTAATAATAGTTGTTTCGTTAAATTACTTAATCGATTGGCACGTTCATAAATATCTTCGATGATTTGTTTACGTTTAACTTCGTCTTTTTCGTATTCTAAGTTTCGTAATAAACTTAAAATTGATTGTAAAGGAGATTTGATCTCATGAGAGACATTTTGTACGAATGATTGTCTCATTTCTTCTAATTGTTTCAATTCATCTCTCATTGTAATAAATTGATGTTGTAACACACCAATTTCATCATCTCTCGTTACTTTAATATCAACATTAAAGTCGCCTTTACCAAGTGATTTCGTTGTTTGCATCAACCTTTTTATCGGATTGGCTAATGAATGACTGGAAAGCATCACTAATAATAATGAAATAACTGTTAGCAATACGAGTAAAATAGCCAAAAATATTCTAAATTCACCAAGTAAAGAACCAACACTTGGTCTCATAAATAATGCATAATGCGATCCATGATATGTAATATTTACTCCAACAGTATTTCTCGTTTCATTGTCAAAAAATCCAGTTATAAAAATATTAAACGGTCGATGTTTAATCCCATGGTAGTTATGATGATTCAACACATCTTTCACAGCATCTTTATTTAAATTATATTTTCTAAATTCATCACCATAATATGTTGGTTTCAAATCTTCATCATATAAAATGATTTGATAATGTAATTGCCCTAAATGTTCAAGATAACGACTTAATGACATATTGGAATCTTCATCGACAAATCGTTGAACTTCCTTAAGTGTTTGCATTACTTTTGCATCATTTTTATGCTTTAAATCTAAATGATAGTATACATTTGTAAGTACAAACCCTAGTATAGAACTTACGATCATAACGACAATTGTATAAATCGTAATACGCTGTGCTAATGATTTAAACTTCATTTGAAAGCACCACCTTGTATCCGACACCTCTTACCGTTTTAATTGTAATATCACTTCCTAAACTCAATAAACGCTTTCTTAATCGTTTAATATGCACATCTAATGTTCGTTCATCACCTTCAAAATCGAGTCCCCACACAATTTCAATCATTTTATCCCTTGATAATACTTTATCTTCATTTCTCGTCAATAGTTCTATTAATGTAAATTCCTTCTTAGGTAGATGCATCGATTTTTGATTGACTGAGATTTCCATTTCTGTCGTGTTGACGATTGTATTACCAACCTTAACTTCTTTCATTGTATTAATTTGAAACCTTCTCAACACTGCTTTAATTCTAAAAATAAGTTCTTTTATTTCGAATGGTTTTGTCACATAGTCATCCGTACCAGATAAGAATGCATTCTCTTTATCACTTAATTCATCTCTAGCTGTTAACATAATAACTGGAATATCATAAGATTCCTTTAACAATTGGCATAATTCAAATCCATCTATGCCAGGCATCATTACATCAACAATGGCAATATCTATATATTCATGTTCCATTACACTTAAAGCATCTTCTCCACTGTCACTTGTGACAACATGTATGTTTTCTTTTTCAATCTCTCTTTTCAAATCATTTAATATAAATCGATCATCATCTACGACTAGACAATTTACCATAATATCACCTCACACATTCATCATACCAAAAAAGACTGCCCACACGTGTGACAGTCTTTATAACTTTTAATTATTTAAAGTGTATTTCGAATATTATACAGACTCTACGTTACGATTAACAAGTGCATTTACATTCTCGATAATTGTACCGCTGACAACTCTACCTGGTAATTTATTAAGGTTAACAGATAAGTCTTGGTCTTTTTTCATATCGTATGAAATGTTTTTCGCAAAGTATTTCATAGATTCTTCCATTATAATAATTGTCATCCACTCACCAGCACAACGGTGGTTTGTATGATAATCTCCGCCACCTTGAGGAATTAAATCAAATGGACTTCCATCCCAATCAGAGAAACGGTTAGGGTAGAATCTTTCTGGATTTTCCCAAAGTCCTTCTCTGTGTAATGTACCGTAAATGTCTAGAATTAAGAAAGTATCTTTTTCAATTGTATAACCATCAAATTCAACATCTACTGCAGTTTTACCTGGTAAATATGGAACGAATGGATAAAATCTTCTTACTTCTTGTACAAATTTATATGCATAGTCATTTTCGTTGTTGAACACACGTTCAGCTTCACCAGGATAATCATGTAAAGCTTTAACACCGAAACTAATGAAACGGTTTATCGCAACAAGTGGACGAACAACGTTCATTAAATCAATGGCACATAATCTTGAATCCATTAAGTTACCTTCAAAGTCTTCCCAATGACTGAATTCATATAACGCTGTACCTTGTGGAGGTGTTATTGTACCTTCACGAACAGCAATAATTTGGTTTTCTAAGAAATCTTCAACACGTGCTCTTGCTTGTTTAGCTTCTTTATAACCTTTGAATGCAGTACCGATTGTTTTAAATGAATCAATCATTGTATCCATATCAGCTGCACATTGTTCAACTTCTTCAGGTGAAGCACTAATACCAGCCCATCTAAAGCCAACTTTAGTTAGAAGTATGATAGATTCTTTATAAACGTTAACTTCGTCCATTCTTTCCATACGCTCAGTATTTGTATACCAAGTAGTACGTGTTAATTCTCTTAAATAGTCTAAGTTTTCTTCTGTCATTAATGACATAAACAACGCTTTTCTATCGATATGTTTTTTTCCACCTGTTGTATGTATCGCACCTTTACCAAATAAAGTATTAACAACACGTTTTGGTAATGTTCCTTGTCTTTCAATTAAGTCATTATTATAGAATAACTCAGCAGCTTCTTTACCACTGATAACAACTGTTCTTCTACCACCTAATGCTCTTAATTCAAAAATATTTGTATCAAATTTCTCAAGTCTATTTGGTACATACTTATATCCTTCTTTTAATACTTTTATCGTACTATCTAGCCCACGATCTTTTGGTATTTGTTTACTCATAAAATCAACGCCCCCAAAATATTTTTATAATTTTCATACACTTTTATATTATTTCATTTTCTAAAGAAATAATCAATCAACTACTATTATCACATGCAAATTTTATATCTAAATCAATCTTTACATGTCTTTTTGTCCATTCTAACAATAAATCAGGATAAACAATGTCGTCACATTTATTTGTATTTTGATTAGCTACCGGAAATGTAAACAAGAATCTTTGATCAATGATTTCATCAACACTTTCGAAGAAGTTTAAATAGCCTTTAGTTGGTCTACCTATAATATTGACAATTTGAGATTTAGACATGTTCTGTACAAGCCATTCTGCACCTTGTTCAGTATCTTTATCTATGATGACATCAATAGATTCGAAACGGCTTAAACCAATAAATTTAATTTTATTATCTTCAAAAAATCTCCATTTTCCTACTGGTTGATCTAATAAATTTTGATAAAACGCTTGTTCATTCATGTCGTTTGTTCTTTTGTATAATCGTTCTAATTTTTGTTTGAATAACGCATTTTGTCGCTCGTTTTCCAATAATATTTCAGTATCAATAGCATCAACTTCTGCTTGTTCACCAATTTCAAAGAAATAAGGTAATAAAAATTCAGCTATACTGAGTTGATCGAATCTCGCTTTTCTAAAATCAAAAATGACCTTCTCAGTTGTTGTTTGAAAATGTGATAGCCGATATAATCCCTCCACTGCCTGCTCAAAGGTAATATTTCCAACGATATTTAATATAGGTACGCCATCCTTTTCATAAACATCAATAAATGACCTTTGATTCACGGGATATAATTTGAGTTCAATTCGGTCCTGTTGGTTGCCCCTTTGAATTGTCACATCGTTTTGATAAGTAAGGATACGTTCCCACTCTTCACGATGATAAGGTTCATCTCCTAAAATACGATGATATCTTTTTCTGCAATAATCAACAGGATCCCCAGATAATTGCAATATCTCATCACCAACTACAAAACGAATATCATCAATCACTTCAGTTACCATTAACGTATCCTTTGTCGCCCTTACTTTAACACCAATATATTGTTCAGGTTCTTTTAATCGTGTTAATTTGGCGTTTTTCAAACCAACTTCATAAAAGTAATTATTCATAATTTCCATGAATACTTGATCGGCAAGTTGTGGAGTATGAACAATATTTTTATATTCATCGTAAACATCATTATTTGTTATATTTTTTTCAATTACATTTTCTATTTGTTTATGGATATATTCGAACAAAGCTATATATGGAAGCATCTCATCACCACTTATTCATTTTCTAAATTTTACTAATAAGTGCTTATGAAATCAATGTTTTACGTAAAAATTTAACAATATTAAAAACCTATCAACATTTTTAGAAAAAATGTTGATAGGTTTGGTCTGTCTGTTTACGCTCTATCGGGATTGTTTATTGGTACTATCTCGTTAGATTTTCTAAAAGGATTGTTTCCCAGAACTATCTCGTTAGCGTGTCAATTTCACTTATTTTTTAGCTCTTTAAGGCTTTTATGGCGTTTGTTTATGCTCTAACGGGATTGTTTTTACTTTCTATCTCGTTAGATTTTCTAACAGGATTGTTTTCCAGAACTATCTCGTTAGCACGTTGTTTTCTCACTTTTTATAGTTAATACGGGCTTCTGAGCGGTCTATTTACCCGCTAACGAGATTGTTTTTACTTTCTATCTCGTTAGATTTTCTAACGGGATTGTTTTTCAGAACTATCTCGTTAGCCAGTCCCAACGTTGCATGTCGACCTCCACTTGCAATGTTCAGCGCTCCAATGTTGCACGTCGGACTTCACTTGCAATGTTCAGCATTTTTTTGCGCTGACTCCTGTGGGACCATTATGATTCGAAGACTACAGGCTGAGAACATGCCCGCGGAAAGCATGCACATAAAAAAATGCCGACAAAGTATATAACTTTGTCGACATTTGATAGTTTTATTATCTAGAAATCGTCATAATCGATTGTATTACCTTCGATTTCTTTGCCATCTACTTCTACTCGGTATTCTGCAGATTCACCTTTTGGAATCGTAAAGTTTATACTTTTCGTTGTATCTTTTTTAATTGTAAATGTTTGTGACGCTTCACCAATATCATGTGATTTATCTTTTACAAAGATTTCAACTTTCTGACTTTTTTTACTATCCGAACCTGTAAATGGTATATAAACAGTTTGTGTATACGTTTTGTCAGTCATACTATTTTTGTCATCTTTTGACTTGTCGTCTTTTTTATCACTAGATTTTTCTTTATCTGAATCGTCATCGTCATTTTTACCATTCGATACATCAAAGTAAATTGTAGAATCTACTGGCAATTGACCGTCTTTGAATGATTGTTTAACAATTGTATCTGAAGGTTGATCACTATCAACCTCTTTCGTTTCCACTTTAAAACCGGCTTCTTCTAATTCTGCTGTTGCAGAACCTATATCTTCACCTGTGTAATCTTTGACATACACTTGTTCAACACCAACTGATTTAGTAAGTATAATGAGTGAATCTTTTGGTACGACTTTACTTCCAGGTTCAATATTTTGATTTATGATTGTGCCGCTGTCTGCTTTATCATATTGTTCTTTAATGCGAACGGATTCAAATCCTTGTTTCTCAAGCTTCTTCTTGATTTTATCAGCTGATTCGCCAACATAATCCTCGACCGTGAAGGTCTTGACACCTTTTGATATAACAAGATTGACTTTAGACATTTCTTTCACTTTCGTGCCAACTTTAGGATTCACTTTCATAACTTCACCTTCTTTGAAGCTATTACTATAATCCGTAGTTACTTTGCCTTTACGCAGCCCTTTTTCATCAAGTAATGCAATTGCTTCGCCTCTTGATTTACCTAACAAATTAGGAACATCTTCATATTTAGGTGCTGTCAGTGCAAATGCAATTGCACCAAAAAGCATACAAACGAGCAATATCGGTACAAATATAATCAGCCATTTATTTAACTTACCGCTATGTTTCTTTTCTTCTTTCTGTTCTTGCTCTTGATTATATTGTTGCGCTAATGGTACTTGTACTGGCTTTGTTTGATCATCTTTATTTGATGTCACAATTGGAATTGTCTTTGTTTCATCACTTGCAGCAAACATTGGTGTCTCATTTTTTCTTTCTTCGTCTAATGCTGTTAATAAATCATAATACATTTCGTTCGTATCACGATATCTCTGAGACTTCTCTTTACGTGTTGCTTTCATAATGATGTTCTCAATACTTTGTGGTACTGATGGACGTTCTTTACGAACAGAAGGTAGTTCTTCTTGTATGTGCTTTATTGCGACACTCACAGGTGTTTCCCCATTAAATGGTGGATGCCCCGTCAACAATTCATATAACACAATTCCTATTGAATATATATCTGAAGATTCGTCCGTAGACTGTCCTTTAGCTTGTTCTGGAGATAGATATTGTACAGATCCCATGACATGGTTTGTTTCAGTCATTGCCGTTTCACTTAATGCACGTGCAATTCCAAAATCCAACACCTTAAGTGTGCCATTCTCTGTCATTAATATATTCTGCGGTTTGATGTCTCTATGAATAATTCTATGATGGTGTGCATGTGCAATACCTTTTAATATTTGAAGCGTCATTTCAACTGCTTCATCAGCAGATAATTTACCTTCTTTACATAAGTACTCTTTCAATGTTGGACCATTGATATATTCCATAACTAAATAATAACAATCATCATCTTCTTCAACATCTAAGACATTGACGATATTACTATGACTCAGTATTGTCGTATTTTGAACTTCACGTTCAAAACGCTCGACTGTTTTTTCTTTTTCATATGGTGGTATATTGATAACTTTTATTGCAACTTCACGATTCAAGATATTATCTTTCGCTAAATAAACATTACTCATACCACCGCCACCTAAGTATTTCACAAATTCATAGCGACCGGCGATTTTACGACCTATCATATTTTCCCACCTTCAAATGGGCATAATACTAGCGAAATATTATCTTTACCTTCAGCTTCAATTGTTGATTCAATTAATGAATTACCAATGTCTTCTGTCGTACCTTCATGCGTCATAATAATATCTTGTACCTCGGCTTCTCTTAAATAATCCGTTAAACCATCTGAATTTAATAAAAGATAGTCATAATATTTAGTATTATAATAGAATATATCTGGTTTCACTCTCTTATCCGTACCCATTACTTTTGTAATAATATTTCGTTGAGGATGTGTATAAGCATCTTCTTTCGTAATTTCTCCAATTGTAACAAGATGGTTAACAAATGTATGATCATTCGTTAACTGTAGCATTTCACGATTATTAACCAAGTAAGCACGTGAATCACCTATATTAGCCACAACGATATCTTTTTCATAGATTAATACACATACGCAAGTTGTACCCATACCTCTATATGCTTCGTTGTCCATAGATTCGTTATATAGTTGTCTATTGATGTCTGCTAAATTAGCATTTAACCAATCTTCAGCACGGTCATATTCAACAAAATTCTCCTGCTCAAATCTATCTTTAAGCGAGTTATTCACAAATTGACTAGCAACTTCACCCGCAGCGTGACCACCCATACCATCACAAATCACAAGTAATTCTTGACCCGTTTGGTTTATATAAATGCCACCTGCATCTTCATTTTGTTCTCGAAATTGACCGACATCAGTAAAAAAACGTGCTTCCATGATTACTTACCTCGTTTCTTCTTTTCGCTCTTTTGCTCTCAGTTGTCCACATGCAGCATCAATATCTGCACCTTGATTACGTCTTATTGTAGCATTTATGCCATTTCTTTTTAATTCTTTTTCAAATTTAAAGATATCTTCTTTTGATGTTTTCACGTAATCTCTTTCTGGTACGTGGTTAACAGGAATTAAGTTTACGTGACAGTTTAAATGTTTAATTAATTTAGCTAATGCACGTGCATGATGAACTTGATCATTCACGCCACCAAATAAACCATATTCAAAAGTAATACGACGATTTGTTTTATTTACATAGTATTCAATTGCTTCCATTAATTTATCTAAATCGTATGCTCTGTTAATAGGCATTAATCTTGAACGCGTTTCATTATCTGCAGCATGTAAACTCAATGCAAAGTTAATTTGTAAAGATTCATCTGCAAAATCATAAATTTTAGGAACAATACCTGATGTTGACACTGTTATATGACGTGCACCAATATTTAATCCTTTATCATGATTTATAATTTTTAAGAAGCCCATCATTTCATCATAATTTTCAAATGGTTCACCAATACCCATAATAACGACTTGGCTTACTCTTTCGTCAGTTTCATCTAATGCTTTTTGTACAGTTAGTACTTGCGCAACAATTTCTCCTGCTTCTAAATTACGTTTCAAACCACCGATTGATGATGCACAGAATGTACAACCAATACGACAACCTACTTGTGTTGTTACACATACAGAATTACCGTATTCGTGTCTCATTAACACCGTTTCAATCGTATATCCATCTTGTAGTTCAAATAGGAATTTGATTGTACCATCTTTACTTTCTTGTTTTACCGCTACCTCTAATGTAGTGATTTCAAATGAATGGATTAATTTTTCTCTTAATTCTTTTGATAAGTTAGTCATTTCATTAAATGAATCTACTCTTTTAACATATAACCAATCAAAGATTTGTTTCGCTCTAAATTTTGGTTCTGATTGATCAATTAACCAATCTTCAATATCTCCTAACTTTAAAGAATAAATTGAAGGTTTTTCAAAGTTTGGCATAAACTTATTGCGTTTTTTCTGTATTGCAGGCATATTTATCTTTCCTTTCTCTTAATTTTAGTTATAAAGAAGCCATCTGAGTTATAATCTTGAGGCAATAATTGTAATGTTTTTGTTTCATTTTGTGTTCTTGGATCAATGAATGGTGCAAATTCAAATTCTGGATTTGCTTTTAAAAATGTATAAACGACATTTTCATTTTCCATTTGTTCAATTGTACAAGTTGAATACACAAGTTCGCCGCCTGGTGCTAGTGATTTGCTGGCATTTTCTAATATTTTGACTTGTAAATGCCATAGTGCTTCGACATCTTTAGTCGTCTTATCATATTTGATTTCAGGTTTTCTTCTCATTACACCAAAACCACTACAAGGTGCATCTACAAGTACATAATCATACGTTTTATCAAATGGTTGCGTTGCATCATGTACATCAGTATTTACATTCGTTAATCTTAACTTTTTGACATTAAAATCAATTAAATCAATTTTATGAGGGTAAATATCATAAGCATCAACTTGACCCGTTTGATTTAATTTTTCAGCGATATGACACGTTTTACCACCTGGTGCACTACATGTATCTAAAACTGTACTGTTTTCTTTCGCATTCAATATTTCCGCTACAAACATTGAACTCTTATCTTGTACAGATAATAAACCATCTTTGAATAATCGGTCATTAACAATTGGTTCGCCTTTAATGTGTATACATCTTTCGATATCGCTATCTCTTTCAACTGTATATCCATTAGATTGCAATCTTTCCACTGCTTCATCTACTGAAATTCTAGTTGTATTCACACGTACAGTTGTATCTGGTGGCGTTAAACTTAATAAACACATTTCTCTCGTTTTTTCATAACCAAAGTGCGTGATCCAATGTTTAGCTAACCATAAAGGAACACTTCCTTCAATTGATAAGCGTTTATCATCATGTTTAATTTCATCTAACGTTCTTAATGGAGTCGACATAAAGTTTCTTAAAATCGCATTGATTGCTTTACTATTATGCAAATCCCCACGATCCTTAGCAATATTTACAGCTTCATTAATAATTGCATGATTCGGTATTTTATCTAAGTATACAAATTGATATGCACTCATAATAAGGAGACGTTTCATCCAACCTTTTAATTTTGTTTGAATAAACGGTTCAATGTAGTATTCTAATGTAATTTTTCGTTGTAACGTACCGTATACAAGTTCAGTTAATAAACCTACGTCTTTTTTTGAAATGGCTTCGTTCTTAATTGCTTCATTCAATTGAAGATTACTGTATGCTTCACCAGTCAGTACATCGTCTAATATTGTTAAAGCCACATATCTTACATTGTTTTTCATCATATTAATTTAGTCCCATCAATTTTTGTTTGTAATCCACTTAAATAATCACGTGCTTGTACTCTTTTTTTACCAGCCAGTTGAATTTCTCTTAACCCAACGCCATCATTAGATCCAGTTGCAACGATTATTAATTCTTTCGTTGTTTCAACGATTTCACCCGGTTCTCCATTCACATCTTTCACAACTTCACTTTTCCATAGTTTTAAATTCTTATCGTTCATTGTCGTATAAGCGACTGGCCATGGAGAAAGACCTCTAATGTGATTATGAATATTTTCAGCATTTTGCGTCCAATCTATTCTTTCATCTTCACGTGAAATATTAGATGCAAAGCTCACAAGTGATTCATCTTGAGGAATACTTTCGTTTGTTCCATTAAAAATAGTAGGTAAAGTTCGTTTCAATAATGCTGTACCAAGTACTGCTAGTTGATCATGAACATCTCCTACTGTATCATTTTCTTTAATCATTACTTCATCTTGACTAATGATATTACCGGCATCTAGCTTCTCAGCCATATACATAATTGTGACACCTGTTTTCTCTTCACCATTCATTACAGCATAATGAATTGGCGCGCCACCTCTATATTTTGGTAACAATGAAGCATGCACATTAATTGCTTTATATTTCGGTGCTTCTAGTAATGCTTTTGGCAATAGTTGACCAAATGCAGCAGTTACGATTAAATCAGGTTCTAAAGCTATAATTTCATCTAATTCTGTAGAATGATTTAACTTTTCCGGTTGATAAACTGGAATATCATGTTTTAAAGCGACTGATTTAACTGGTGGAGGCGTTAAGACTTTCTTTCTACCTACAGGACGATCAGGTTGTGTTACAACAGCAATAACTTCATGTTCTTCAATAAGCATTTCTAATATTCCTGTCGAAAAATCAGGTGTCCCCATAAATACAATCTTACTCATCTTCATACATCTCCTCTAGTTCAGCTTCACTTACTTCTCTCGTCATCTTATCAGTAAATAATTCACCATATAAATGATCCACTTCATGTAAGATGATTCGAGCAACATCATCGTAAGCTGTTAACTCAACTTCATTACCATTTAAATCGTTACTTTTAACAACAATCATTTTACTTCTATTAACTAATCCAAATACGCCAGGTATGCTTAAGCAACCTTCAACATCTGATTCTTTTTCTTCTGATTGTGACACGATCGAAGGATTGATCAACTGCAAAATACCTTCTTGCTCCATATCAACAATTGCTACTTTGCGGTCAACACCAATTTGTGGTGCAGCAATACCAACACCATCATTTTCAAACATTGTATCCTCTAAATCAGCAATCAATTCTTTTAAAGATTCATCAAAAGCAACAACATCTTTAACTTCTCTATTTAATAATGTATTTGGTACCGTAACAAGTGGTTTTACAGCCATATTTATCGCTCCTTTTTAAAAACTCATCGTACAATTATAACTTAAATCACTATAAAAAGCGACAGAGAATATTCCCTGTCGCTTTTTATCTCATTTATTTAGCGTTGTCATTAATATAATCGCCAATAAATTTTGAAGACTGACCTTTTTCAATTGAACAGAACTTATCGTAAAATTGATCAATTTTATCTTTATAAGTTACTTTATGTTGATCAAGCTTTTTCAACTCATCAGCTAAAGTAAATTCATCTGTAATAATTTCACCTGGTAGATCATTCATGTAATCCATGTAGAAACCTCTTAGTCCTTTGTCATATTTTTCAATATCATATGCAAAGAAGTATTGAGGGCGTTTCAAAATACCAAAGTCAAACATTACAGAAGAATAATCTGTAATAAGTGCATCTGAAATCAAGTATAGTTCTGAAATGTCACTATAATTGGAAACATCAATTGCGAAATCTTCAAATCCTTGTAGTTTAAGTGCATTAGATATTAAATAGTGCATTCTTAACAGAATCACATATTCATCGCCTAATTCTTTTTGAAGGTTTTCTAAATTGATTTTTAGATCAAATAAATATTTACCCTTCTTAACAAATTCATCATCTCTCCACGTTGGTGCATACATGATTACTTTTTTGCCTTCTGGTAAATTTAAATCTTTTCTAATTTGTTCTAAGTATTCCGTATCATTTTGTCTATTTACTAAAACATCATTACGTGGATAGCCAATTTCCCACGTTCTTTCTTCATTCATCCAGAAAGCTGTTTTGAAAATATTTGATGAATACGCGTTCGGTGATACTAAGAAGTCCCATCTCTTTGTTTCTTCATAGAAATTCTTCTTATAGTTTGCTGTAGTCGTACCTGGCATTCTTACGACTTTCATATCATTAGCTAATCTCTTCAATGGCGTACCATGCCAAGTTTGAATATATACTTGATTGTCTTTTTTATTTAAATACTGTGGCAATCTCGCATTTGTTACCCAGAATTTCGCTTGTGAATATGCATCATAGTATTCTTTAGAACCTTTTTTAACTTTGACGCCATTACCTGGAATTGAGTTTTGTCTTGGATTATTAAATACCCAGATACAATTCAATTTAGGATAATGTTCTTGAAGATATTCATAAATGTATTTAGGGCTATCGCTATAATTTTTACCACCAAATGACTCAAACACAATTGTTTGGGCATCTACTTTTTCTTCTTTATCTGTTAAGTAATATGTTGAACGATTTTTTAATTTTGTCTTCTTAACTATATTTTTAACATGTCTCGTTACATTACGTAAGTTATTAATGTATTTCGCATTTTCAACTGAGTCCATTGAAAGGAATAGTACTTCTAAATTATAAAGTAATTTAGAATCACTCAATAAATCCCATTTTATAGACTTAACCACTTTAACTAACGTTTGTTCATGCGTTGCATAAATTTGTTTAATGTCTCTTGATGCTGGGTCAAATCCCTTTTTAATTTCATTTTTCATTTTATTAACTAGGAATTTTTGTACTTTCTTGTCATTCGTTCTTTCCATAGAATCGAAGAAACTATTTGCATAATCTTCAAAAGTTAAAATAAATGCTTGATCACTTAATGCACTGCCTTCAAATGGATCATAAACTTCTCCACGATAATAGAATGGGAAATCTAATACTCTGACAAATCTTTCTACATATTTTACGTATTCTAAAACGAATGAAGCATCGATATAAATTTTCAAGTCTTCATTAAAACGTATTTGATGCGCTTTTATAATTGCTGTCTTAAAAAGAATGTTACACACAGAATTTTTTCTTAAGAAAGAATTTGGATTAGACTTTTGTGAATAATATTCAAGTCTAACTTTGTTCTTATTAATATATTGAGGCTTATTCATCTTAAGGTTGAATTTATGTATTGGCGCAATCAATCCATCTAAACCATTAACATTAGATAAATAATACTCCACTGCATAACTCGCTAAAATATCATCCGAATCCACAAACATCACATAAGGTGTTTCAACGTGATCTAATGCAATATTACGTGCATGAGCATGACCATGATTTTGGTCCAACTTAATGAATTGAACTTTTTTGTCATAATCTTTTAATTGCTCTTCTAATATTTTAGTGGATTCATCCGTAGAACCATCATCAACGATAATTAAATCGAAATCTTGATTTCTTTGTGCTTTCATACTGTCAATACAGTCGATAATATAATCTTGATTATTATAGTAAGTAATGATAATAGATAATTTATTCAATTTATTTCTCTCCATTTTTCGCTTTAGTTAGCATTTTAAGTCTTTTAATAATTCTTTGTAATTATTTATTGCAGATTTCAAACAATATCTATCATTCAATTTTACATGTTTCATACGTTGATTACTAGCGATTTCTATTCCTTTTGCAAGTTCATTAATATTATTTGGCTCGATAAGGATGCCATTTTTATTGTTATCAATAAGTTCGCTTGATCCATATTTAATATTATAAGAGATTACTGGGCACCCATTATTAATGCTTTCCATCACTGATAAACCAAATCCTTCAAACTTACTTGTCAAAAATGACGCAATAGATTCTTGGAATACTAAATGAGGATTTGGAGTGTAACCTTCAAATGAAACTTGTTCATCAATACCTAATTGCGTACATAATTTTTTAAGTTCTTGAATCTCGCCGTTATTATCTTTACCATAAATTTTAAGTTTCGTACTATAACCTTTATTTTTAAATTGACTATAGGCTTGAAGAATATGATCAATTTGTTTTTCATCAGCAATTCTACCAACATAACAGAATTGATCCTTTTTAGTTAATCCTTCATTGTCATTAATTTTATCAACAAAATGAGGAATGACCTTGATTTTATTATCTTCAATATCAAATTCAGAATGGATATCTTCTTTTTGATAATCCGTAAGTGTAATCATTTTCTCAAACTTTTCACTATTATTTAATGCGTATTTATACGAACCGCGCGTTTTGTCTCCAACAAAGTGTGTACTATGAAACACTAAAACACGTTTTAACGATTTATTACATTCAGACAGTGCTCGATCAAGCAGCCTCGCATCACAAAACACAACATTTCCATCTTCAAAAAAATGATTATAATAGTATGTAAATAATTCTCTTTCAGTTTTAAAGAATTGATATGGATGATTATCTTTGAACAAAGAAATGTATAGTAATGCATTTTCTTTTGAATCTGAAAAATATTTCTTCAAATATATGTTTCCTTTTTTATCATAATATTCTTCATAAATTTTATAATATGTAATAGGTGAGAAATTAATAATTCTATGTAATGTCCCTTTTTCAGTGTATTGTCTTCTTTCTAATTTTCGTTTAGAAAATTGAGACATATAATCCTCAAACTCGACAACTTTTTTATCATGATAAAACCTTCTATATATAAAATATTGATCATTTTTATAATATCTAGCAACGTTATTTTTTAATTTAACTTCCATTCTAGGCATATTTATTTTCGTTGTCTTTACATCTTTTTTAAACCATGTCGAAACTTTCGGCTCTTCTAGCAATTGGTTCCCTGATAACCAATCATATATATTTTCAATAACCACATTATCTGAGATCAATCCTCTTTCTTTCAATTCATCATAAACGTATAAATAATGCGGATTGTAATTCGTTGTAATAATTGTAGACTGCTCGTTTAAATGTTCTTCTAAAAATTTTATTCTAGCCAAAAGCGACTTCGTTCTTCCCCCATGAATGGCTGGCAACGTAGATGTAACCGTGTAAATCATGAAAAATCCCCCTAATGATTCATTATGTATATATCAAATTTTTATTTCACAAAATTTCAATTTATACAATTACTAATATCCATTTTTTTCAATTCAAAACACTTTAAAGGTAAGGATTTTAGTTTTTTATAAGAAGTTTATAAAAAATGTAATGTAGAAAATAATTATAAAAAATCATACAATTTAAAATGAGATTTTACATTTTTATTAAGAAAGGAAATGCTTATGGATGCTAAAAACTATTTCGATTATTTACTATCTTTAGAAGGGAGATATTTATTAACTGCAAATCAACGAAAAGATTTGATTTCTTATCAAAACGGCATAGATGGCGAAAGTTACTTTAAAGCATTTTTAAATAACTTTTCACAACTATCCTATTTAAACGATTTTGAATTCGGATCGAACAATCATGTACAGATTGATTTTTTAGTAGCAACTACAAACAAATTAGTTATTTTTGAAATCAAACATTATAGTGATGAGTGGTACTTTGAAAACGATGTACTAAAGAATCGTTATGGTATTGAAGTGAAATCTCCATTATTGCAGTTGCAACGGCACCAACATGAGCTTCAACAATTACTTTATTCGTGTGGGCATCATCTTGAAATCGAAGGTTATATCGTATTTACAAATCCACATTTTATTCCATCATCCAGCTGGCCACACCATAACTCCCTTATATTGTTTCATGAACTTCATCAACTTTCTCCTATATTATCAATGAAAACATCCCAACAGACATTAGACATATTAAATGTTCTAACACTTCAATCGAAACGACATTCAACCTATTACCAAAAAGAAATCATTACACATTTTGATTTAAACATGGCTGGACTCAGATGCCCACATTGTCGGAAGTTTCATACAATAAAGATAATAAACAAAAAGAAATTCATTACTTGTTCACATTGTCATACTCAAACTAAAACTGAGAAACTAATCTTATTAAATTTAAAGGAATTGCTAATCTTAAAGAGATCGCCGTTTACTTTGAAAGAAGCCATTAAGTGGTGTTATCCAGTAAATGAACATACAATCAGACGTGTATGTAATAAGTATTTTCAGTCTGACACGAATAGAAATCAGCGCTTTTATTTAGATGGTAATAAATCAGATTGATATTGGTTTAAATGCTACACCCTTACTTGCACGTTTGCTCAGTCTTGCTAATAACGACACCTTTATTTGCACGTTCACTCATTCTTGCTAATAACGACACCTTTATTTGCACGTTCACTCATTCTTGCTAATAACGACACCCTTATTTGCACGTTCACTCATTCTTGCTAATATGGGCACCCTTATTTGCACGTTTACTCATTCTTGCTAATTACGACACCCTTACTTGCACGTTCACTCATTCTTGCTAATAACGACACCCTTATTTGCACGTTTGCTCAGTCTTGCTAATAACGACACCTTTATTTGCACGTTCACTCACTCTTGCTAATATGGGCACCCTTATTTGCATGTTTGCTCATTCTTGCTAATATGGGCACCCTTATTTGCACGTTTACTCATTCTTGCTAATTACGACACCCCTCACTCAACCTACCACCTCAATACACCGATACAAACGCCATAAAAAATGGGAGCGGGACAGAAATCTTATTTATATAAAAAAGATTTCGTAGTCCCGCCCCAGCAAGGATGACTAGAGTTAAAAAAAGCTTGATACAAGCGCATTTTTTAACTCAGTCATCTACTGCCAAGATACTAAAAGAGGCCGAGACATTATTAATGTCCCAGCCTCATCTCATATTTACATTAGTATTTGTGGATTTATATCTATTTCTAAACTGAGTTTATCTTTTAAATATTGTTCGTGATAATAGTCATCTAAATATTTTAACGCTGTTAACAACTCAGGTTCATTTTTAAATTTAATGAGTATTTGAAATCGATGTTGATTGTTGATTCTTGCTAATGGACTTGGCGATGGCCCTAATACAAATGATTGTGTTGATAGATGTTGCACGAGTATGCCATGAATATGCTTAGATGCTTTTAATACTTTTCGTTTATCAACATGACTGATTGTTAAATTCACGAGATAATAATAAGGTGGATACTTACCTATCTGCCTAAATTTCATTTCTTTTTGATAAAATGATAAATAATCATTCTTCGTAACATCTAATATCGCATAATGGTCTGGATTATAAGTTTGAATCATTACTTCACCTTGCTTCTCATGTCTTCCAGCACGGCCAGCTACTTGTGTCAGTAACTGGAATGTCTTCTCACTTGATCTAAAATCAGGTAAATTTAACATTGTATCTGCATTGAGTACACCAACAAGCGTAATGTTCTCAAAATCTAATCCTTTCGCTATCATCTGTGTTCCTAACAATATATTCGCTTCTTGATTGCCAAATGCCGTTAACAATCGTTCATGCGCACCTTTCCTAGATGTAGTATCAACATCCATTCTGATTACTTTCGCATTTTCAAAAGTTTCATATATTAATTCTTCTACTTTTTGTGTCCCAACACCCATTTGTCTAATATGTTCACTTTCACAACTTGGGCATAATTGTGGCATTTGTTCACTGTAACCACAGTAATGACATTTTAAATCATCTGTAGTTTTATGATACGTGAGTGAAATATCACAGTTTGGACATTGCGGTACATGTCCGCAATCTCTGCATAATACAAAGGATGAATGTCCACGTCTATTTAAGAATAATACAACTTGTTCGCCTTTATTAATTCTTTCTTGAATCGCTTCAGATAAACTATTTGAGAACATTGAACGGTTACCATCTTTCAATTCTTCTCTCATATCTATTAATTCTATTTCAGGCATTTTCTGCTGATTCACACGTTCAGGTAGCCCTAAATATTGATATACGTTCTTTTCTGCTCTAGCAAAAGTCTCTAAACTTGGTGTCGCAGAACCAAGTACGACTGGACATTTATGATATTCACTTCTCCATATTGCAATTTCTCTTGCATGATATCTTGGATAATCTTCTTGTTTGTACGTTGCTTCATGCTCTTCATCAATAATGATAAGGCCAAGCTTTTCAAATGGCGCAAAAATACTTGATCGTGCCCCTACTGAAACACTGGCTTTACCATCTCTAATCTTCTGCCATTCATCATATTTTTCACCTTTAGAAAGACCTGAATGAAGCACTGCTACTTCATCACCGAATCTCGCTTTAAATCGATTAACCATTTGTGGCGTCAATGCAATTTCAGGAACAAGCATGATCGCTTGCTCACCTTTTTGTAATACTTTTTCTATCGTCTGTAAATAAACTTCTGTTTTACCAGAACCCGTTACACCATGTAATAAAAACGTTTTTGATTCGTTTGCTTGAACCGCTTCATCAATTTGTGAATAAGCATCATGTTGTGCTTCAGTTAACGCTTTGTTATTTTCTTTTTCAAATATTCTATGTTCATAAGGATCTCTTTGTACAACTGCATCATATTTTTCTATGACACCATTTTTCGCTAAAGTGTTAATACTAGAAACTGAAAAGCCTTCTTCTTTTAACGTTTTTAATAATACATCTTCACGTCTATGTTCTATAAGATAATTAACAATATCCAATTGTTTATGCATTTTTTTCAGTGAATCAATCACTTCATCCAATCGATCGGTCACACAAAGTCGTACACAAGTTGCGTATTTTCTCGTTAATTGTTGCCCAACAATTGTATCTTTTATTAAAACTTCTGATTTAACATAACTTTCTAGTTCCGATACAATTTTTAATTTTTGTGCTTGATCAAAAGTTAACAACCCTTCACTATTAAAATAATTTAACAGTACGGCTGGTAAACCTTCTGCATCATTGATTTGATAAACCTTTTGATATTTAGCTTTAATAGCAGCTGGCAACATGATTTCTAACGCTGCAATTCTTCGTGCTAAATGAAAATTCGACATCCATTCGCTAAGTTCAATGAGTTCAGCAGTCAATTCTGGTTTAAAATCTTTAACGCTAATGAGTGGTCGAAGTTTCGAATCATCAATATCACTTGATTTATGCTCACCAATGTCGATGACGAAACCTTGAATTTTACGTGGCCCGAAAGGTACTTCGACTCTTACACCGACTTTAACAACATCTACAATATCGTTCGGGATTGTATAATCAAATATCTTATCAACATTTTTGACAGGTATGTCGACTACAACTTTAGCTATCAAGCTTCCCACCTACTAGTAATTTCATTTAATATTTTAAAAGCAATTTTCTGTTTTGTTTCTTTAGCTAAAGGTACACGTTCACCATTTGCGAAGAAGAGCTCGACTTCGTTATCTGATGATCTAAATCCTATTTCTTGATTAGCAACATGATTGGCTATAATAACATCTGCATTTTTCTTTTTTAATTTACCCATCGCATACGTTTCTACATTATCCGTTTCAGCAGCAAATCCTACTAAATATTGTTTATCTTTATGGTCACCTAAATATTTAAGAATATCTGTCGTTCTCTTAAAGGTCAGTTCTAAATTACCTTCTTTTTTCTTCATTTTATTATTAAACGTTTCTATTGGCGTATAATCAGCTACCGCAGCAGCTTTAATGATCATATCCATATCGTTCATATGTGTTTTCACTGCTTGGAACATATCTTCAGCACTTGTCACTTGAATAAATGTTAAGCCTTGTGGTTGTGGCAAATTCGTTTCCCCACTTACAAGAATGACGTTCGCGCCTAAATTTCTAGCCGCTTCAGCAAGTGCATAGCCCATCTTACCACTTGAACGGTTTGTAAAATACCTTACTGCATCTACTTTCTCTACAGTTGGTCCAGCTGTTACGAGGACATTTTTACCTTGTAAAGAAAATGTTTCAGGATGTGTTTGTTCATTAAAATAATCATCAATAATGGTTTTAATAGTGAGTGGTTCTTCCATACGTCCTTTAGCAACATAACCACATGCTAAATAACCCTCACCAGGCGCAATGAATTTGTATCCATAAGTTCTCAAACGAGACATGTTCTCCACAATCGATGGATGTTCTAGCATATGCACATTCATCGCTGGCGCTATAAATACAGGTGCTGTTGTAGCTAATAGTGTTGATGTCACCATATTATCTGCAATACCATTCGCCAACTTACTAATCGTATTAGCCGTTGCTGGTGCTACAACTACTGCATCTGCCCAATCAGCAAGTGTAATGTGCTGTATTTCTCTTACATCTTTTTCATCAAAGGTATCTGTGTATACCTCGTTACGACTGATTGCTTGAAATGCTAACGGTGTAACAAATTGTTGTGCATGTTCCGTCAGCATGACACGTACGTCATATCCGTTTTGTGTTAATTTGCTCGTCAAATCAATCGCTTTATAGGCTGCTATTCCACCCGTTACAGCTAGAAGTATATTCTTCATTTATGTAATCCTCCGATAACTCATTTCTTAATCTTAGTTTATATTATACATTCTTTAAAATAGACTGTCATGAAACAAACGTTGTTTAAACAAAATAAAAAGACCTTTTATGATTGGTTAAGTTTCCCAAACATAAAAGGTCTTTTTATATACGAATGATTAGTCTTCTAATTTTGCATACACTTTGTGTGCCGCAATCTCTTCAAGTGCTTGACCTACATTTTTTAATGAACGGTATTCGTCTAACAATAAACTTTCAGGGTTTTCTTGTAATTCGCGCGCTCTTTTAGCTGCAGTAGTAACAACTAAATATTTAGAATTAATACTGTCTTTTAATTCATTTTGTGGTGGATATAACATTATTTTTTTGCCTCCAATATCATTTTTCTATATCGTGCTTCAACACGTTCTCTCTTTAAATGTTCTGCTTCAACTATTGATTGTATACGTGCTTTCGCTAATTCAACCTCATCGTTCACAACAACATAATCGTAAAGATTCATCATTTCAACTTCTTTACGCGCTTCAAAAATACGGTTTTGGATAATTTCATCTGATTCAGTACCACGTCCAACAAGTCTCTCTTTCAAATGCTCTAAACTTGGTGGTGCTAAGAAAATGAAAAGCGCATCAGGGAATTTCTTCCTTACTTGTTTCGCACCTTCAACTTCAATTTCTAAAAATACATCATATCCTTTATCCATCGTATCTCTTACATATTGCACGGGTGTTCCATAATAATTACCAACATATTCAGCATACTCTATAAATTGATCATCGGCAATTAAAGCTTCAAATGCTTCTCTTGATTTGAAGAAATAATCAACACCATCTGTCTCTCCTTCGCGCTTTTTTCTAGTCGTCATAGAGATAGAATATTTAAAATCCGTACTTGGATCATCGAATATTGATTTTCGTACAGTTCCTTTACCCACTCCAGACGGTCCAGAGAGCACAATCAGTAACCCTTTTTCAATGTTCATGTCAAACGACCTTTCCTAATGAATACTAACGATTTATTATCATTTTGTTTTTTATATCTTACCATATTTTATTTCTCTGTGGCTAGAGTGTCTCTAAACTTTAAACAGAAATATACTCATTTAATGCCTTACATGTTACAATAAATTGACTTTTGAAAAAGGTGTGAAAACTTATGGCTTTTGATGGCTTATTTACAAGAAAGATCGTAGAAGATATACAGTCGCTCGTTACAGGGCGTATTCATAAAATTTCTGAACCAAGTTCAGATACAATTATTTTAACAATTAGAAGTGAAAGAAAGAATAAACAACTTTTATTATCTACACATGCTAATTTCAGTCGATTTCATTTAACTGCTGAAAAATTTGATAATCCTTTCGATCCTCCAATGTTTCTAAGAGTATTAAGAAAACATTTAGACGGCGGTATTGTTCAAAACATTCAACAAATTGGCAATGATAGATTGGTAGAAATAGATGTTCATTCAAGAGATGAAATTGGTGATTTAAGAAAACGAACAATCGTTTTAGAAATCATGGGTAGACATAGTAACATTATTTTAATTGATGAAGACCGTAAAATCATCGATGGTTTCAAACACCATACACCTAATACAAATACAGCACGTACAATTATGCCCGGGTTTAAATATGAATATCCACCTACTGTGAAGAAACTTAATCCTTTTGAAGTGGATGATATCAACACTTACATTGATTACAATTCAGGTAAAATTGATCGTCAGTTACTACAACAGTTTGAAGGATTCAGCCCGCTTATCACGAAAGAAATCGTATCTAGAAGACCATTTATGAATCAAACAACTTTAGTTGAATCATTTAATGAAGTCATGGAAGAAGTAAAACACAAAACACAACCTGTCATTTATACAGATGATTCAACAGGTAAAGAAATCTTCTATTTCATGCCATTGCATAGTTATGGTCAAGATTATACTGAATACGAAACTTTACATGAATGCTTAGACCGTTTTTACGAATCACGCGGAGAAAGAGAACGCGTGAAACAACGCGCACTTGATTTAGTTAAAATTGTCGATCAACATTTACAAAAAAATCGACATAAATTAGAAAAACTTATTAACGAAAAAGAAGCTGCACGTACAAAAGATGAACAACAGCTTTATGGTGAATTGATCACAGCGAATATGTATCAAATTAAACAAGGTGATAAAACATTAGAGACAATCAATTATTATAATAATGAACCAATATCTATACCTTTAAACCCTACTAAATCACCATCGATGAACGCGCAATACTATTACAAACAATATAATCGACTTAAGACGAGAGAAATAGAATTAGAAAAACAAATATCTCTCACTCAATCGAATATATTGTATTTTGAATCGTTAGAACAACAGCTTGCACATATATCTGTAGAAGACATCGATGATATGCGTGAAGAGCTTGAAGAGCAAGGCTTCGTTAAAAAACGTAAAAATAATAAAAAGAAAAAATCTAATAAAATCACATTATCAACTTTCGTCTCTTCTGATGGACAAACGATATTAGTTGGGAAAAATAATAAACAAAATGATTATTTAACACATAAAGCTTCAAGAAATCATCAACTATGGTTCCATACGAAAGATATCCCAGGATCACATGTTGTTATACAAGAAGACAATCCGACTCAAACTACTATTGAAGAAGCGGCAATGATTGCTGCATACTATTCAAAAGCAAGTCAGTCTGGACAAATTCCAGTAGATTACACAACAATTAAACATGTTCATAAACCAAGTGGTGCAAAACCTGGGTTTGTGACTTATGATAGTCAAACAACACTTTATGTTACGACTGATTATGACGACATTAAACGATTATTAAAAAAATAAACAAAACTAAAATATAAATGCTGTTCCAGTTAAGAGTGCCTGCAAAGACTAAATCTTTGCAGGCATTTTTTACGCTCTAACGTGATAGTCTGCAAAAACAATCTCGTTAGACGGTAAATGGACATCTAAAAAGCACGAATAATATACAAAAAATAAGAAAACATAGCGCTAACGAGATAGTTCTAAGAAACAATCTTTTTAGAAATTCTAACGAGATAGTCTGCGAAAACAATCTCGTTAGACGGTAAATAGACATCTAAAAAGCATGAATAATATACAAAAAATAAGAAAACATAGCGCTAACGAGATAGTTCTAAGAAACAATCTTTTTAGAATTTCTAACGAGATAGTCTGCGAAAACAATCTCGTTAGACGGTAAATAGACATCTAAAAAGCATGAATAATATACAAAAAATAAGAAAACATAGCGCTAATGAGATAGTTCTAGAAAACAATCTTTTTAGAATTTCTAACGAGATAGTCTGCAAAAACAATCTCGTTAGTTCGTTATTTCTTTCTATAAACAAAACAAGCGTATGAAATTTTATCACTATAATAAAATTTCATACGCTTTTTCTATATATTTACTATTAATTTATTTATTTTGTTGCGATTAAATCAATGCCGAACAACCATGGTACAAGGAACCAAACAAACGCGACGATGATAACACAACTGATAAGGTTTAACCAAAAACCAGCCGTCGCCATTTCTCGTATGGTTACTTTCTCTGTACCGAACACTATCGCATTTGGCGGTGTTCCTACTGGTAACATAAATGCACAGTTTGCCGCCATTGCTGCTGGAATCATTAATGCTAATGGATGCACATGAATACCAACTGCAATTGTTGCTAGGATCGGTAATATCATAGTTGCTGTCGCAGTATTAGATGTAATTTCTGTTAAGAATAGAACAAACATCGTAACGATAAAGATGATTAAGATGACATTCACACCATCTAAACCTGAAATTTGTTTCCCCATCCATTTATCTAATCCACTTTCTGTAATGGCTGACGCTACCGCTAATCCTCCACCAAACAGTAATAAAATCCCCCAAGGTAAATCCTTTGCTATTGACCAATCTAATATTCTTGCAAATTTTCTTTTAGCAGGAATTAAGAATAGGATTACAGTAATAAACATGGATATTGTTCCATCTTTAACCAACTCTGTAAATGGCAGTTGCGTTAATAAGAACTCTCGAGATACCCATAAAAATGCTGCTAAACAGAATAATGTAAATACAACTTTTTCTTCGTATGTTGTTTTACCTAATGCTTTTAATTCTTTCGTAATAATTTCTTTACCACCAGGTAATTCCTTCATATCGTGCTTAAATTTCATGAAATTTAAATATGCCCAAGTAATCGCCAGTAATATAATAACGGATGGTACACCCATAACCATCCATTGTCCAAAGCCAATTTCTTCACCAAATATCTTTTCGTATTGACCTTTTAAGATGATTAAAGGTGGTGTTCCGATTAACGTACCTAGCCCACCTATTGTACCTGCATATCCAATACCTAATACGAGTGATTTTTCGAATTGTGTCAGACTATGTTTCTCATTATCTTTGACAGTTAATTCGTGTGCTTCTTTAATAATTGCCATACCGATAGGAATCATAATCATAACAGCCGCTGTATTTGAAACGAACATTGATAATGCACCTGTCGCAACCATAAAACCTAATAATATACGACCCGTACTTGTACCAATACTTTTTATAATGACTAATGCGATTCTCGTATGTAAATTCCATCTTTCCATTGCAATTGCGATAATAAATCCTCCTAAGAATAAGAAAATAATATCATCACCATATGCACTTGAAACAGTCGCACTATCCATAATCCCGCCTAATGGAAATAAGAATAAAGGCATTAAACTTGTTGCCGGAATAGGTATTGCTTCAGTGATCCACCAAACTGCAACCCAAAGTGTCGCTGCTAAAACATAAACCCCTTTTTGACTTAAACCTTCAGCATTAAAGAATAATAAGACACATATAAATAATAATGGTCCTAAAATCAACCCGATTAATTGAGCCGTGTTATAAGCTTTCAATTCAGGTTCAGGCTTCGGTTCCTTTTGTGATTTTAGAGCATCAGTTGAAAAAAACTTCAACATTTCTTTCGTCCTGCCACTCTCTTTCCACAATTTTTGAGAAAACTTGTCTTCTCTTTTAGTCATATTTATACCCCCTTATATTTGTATTCGTTTACATTTTACCAAAGTTTTTACCACAGTAGTACCATTTTCTGAATATTCTATTATATAGGTTGTGTATTCTTTATTCTTTTTAGAATTTTAAAAGCTAGCTTCTATAGTAATATTTAGTGAATTATCATTTACTATTACACAAAAAGGCTGGGACATATATGTCCCAGCCTTTTTAGTATGATTAATGTTCATCTCTTTCGTTATCGAAAAAGCCATTTGACTCTAATTCTTTTTTAATGCTTTTAAATATATTCTTATCGTCTAAATCATATCTTCTTTGTCGATTTACATTCGTATTATTAGAATAACCATTACGTTCAAAAGATTGTGGATCTCTTACTTTATAATGATTAAAGTCAGCTGATTGGTTAGTATCTTTTTTTAGAAAATCATTAATATGTCCCCATTTTTGTATCTGCTCATTTTGTTCTTCTGCAGATAATCGATGTTGGTTTCCCATAAAGACCCCCCTTTTCTTGACTTTATTATAAAGTATCTTTCCAGTCTTTTAAAGTTTTTATATCTTTATTTTCGATATATCCTTTTTCTTCTGCAACCGTAATCAATTCATCATAATTTGATAATGTATAGAAAGGTATTTCCATTTGATTAAATGCTTGTTCTGCTTTATTAATACCATACGTAAATATTGCAAATACGCCTAAAACTTCAGCACCATCTTCAATTAAAGCTTCTACTGCATTAATTGAAGAACCACCAGTAGAGATTAAGTCTTCTATTACAACTACTTTTTTCCCTTTACTTGAAGCACCTTCGATTTGGTTCCCTTTACCGTGACCTTTACTCTTTGAACGGACATAACTCATTGGCAAGCGTAGCTCATCAGCGATAAATGCTGCGTGTGGAATACCTGCAGTAGCAGTTCCTGAAATGATTTCAGCGTCAGGTGCATGTTGCTCGATTAATTTAATTAAATTTTTATAAATATTTTCTCTAATTTCTGGATATGCTAATGTCACACGGTTATCACAATAAATAGGTGATTTTATTCCTGAACTCCAAGTATATGGATCTTCTGGTGATAGTGTTACAGCTTTAATTTCTAATAATGATTGTGCAATATTTTGTGTCATATTTTATCCCTTCCATCTTCTTAATATTTCATGATATCTTGCTACTGGATCTTCATGTTGTGTTATAGAACGACCTACGACGATATGTGTAGAACCTAATTTTTTTGCATCTTCAGGCGTTGTTACTCTTTGTTGATCATGCGTCTTATCAGATTCTAGTCGAATGCCCGGCGTCACTTTTAAGAAATCATTTCCAATATGTTCAGTTATCAATTGTGATTCAAGTGGCGAACAAACGACACCATCCAATTCAGCTTGTTTTGCTATTTCAGCATAATGAATCACAGCGTCTTCGATGGAACTTTGAATATTTTGTTCGCTTCTCATTTGTGCTTCTGTTGTCGATGTTAATTGTGTTACGGCAATCAATTTAGCATTAGGATTAGAAGACCTTAAACCTTCTAATCCAGCTTGCATCATTTGTATACCACCAGCTGCATGTACATTAATTAAATCAATATCAAATTTACCTAATCCTTTTAATGCACCTTTTACTGTATTTGGTATATCATGCAATTTTAAGTCTAAAAATAGATCGTGCCCTTTTTCTTTGACCATTTTTATTGTTTCAGGGCCGTTTTGTAAGTATAATTCCATTCCAATTTTAACAAAAAGTGGTTCATCAAATAAATTCAGAAATTGCTCTACTTCTTCTAATGTTGCAAAGTCTAATGCAATAATTGGTGTGTTTTTCATTTATTTTATGGCTCCTTCTTGTTTATACGTACGACCTTTAAGTTCTAAAATGTGGTCAACTCCTAATTGATCTAATAATCCAGGTAATTCATCAATGATGTCTTTACATACTGTTGGATTTTCGAAGTTAGCTGTACCTACAGCAACAGCATCTGCACCTACTGAAATATAATCAATAACGTCTTGAGCAGTTCGTACACCACCCATTGCAATGATTGGTATATCAACTTGCTGACTCACTTCATAAACCATTCTTAATGCAACTGGTTTAACAGCTGGTCCACTCAGACCACCTATAACATTACTAATAATTGGTTTACCTGTTTTCTCATTTATTCTTAAACCAACAAGTGTGTTAATCATTGTAATACCATCTGCATATTCTGCTATTGCTTTTGCCATTTCGACAATATTAGTTACATTAGGTGATAATTTCACATACACTGGCACTTCTGACACAGATTTAACTTTTCTAGTTAATTCGCGTGCTACTTCAGGAACTGTACCAAATTGAATACCGCCCTCTTTAACATTTGGGCATGAAATATTTAATTCTAATGCATGAACATTTGGTGATTTAGAAATATGTTCAGCAACGTAAACATATTCTTCCTCAGTTGAACCGGCAACATTTGCAATAATAGGTACATCAAATTGTTCTAAATATTTGAGTTCGTGTTCAATTATATGGTGTACGCCTGGATTTTGAAGTCCTATTGCATTAATCATTCCGCTCGCTGTTTCGGCAACACGTGGTGCTTCATTACCATATCTTTCATTTTGTGTAGCTGCTTTGATCATAATTGCACCAAGCTCAGATAAATCATAAAATTGACTAAATTCTTTACCGAATGCAAAGCACCCACTTGCTGGCATAACTGGATTTTTTAAGTTTAAACCCGGAAGCGTGATATTTAATCGATTCATATTATGACAGCTCCTTTTTCAAATACTGGTCCGTCGGTACAGACTTTAACATAACCATTATCTTCATTTGTATGACAAACACATGCATAGCATGCACCAATTCCACATCCCATACGTTCTTCCAAAGAGATGTAGCCTCTTACTTCACTCAATTGTTCAGTAAGGGCTTTAAGCATAGCTTTTGGACCACAGCTATAAAAAATGTCAAAGGGTGTTGATAATTCATCAATAACAGTCGTAACAAATCCTTTTGTACCTAAACTACCATCAACTGTTGCAACATAAGTTTCACCTAATGCTTCGAATTCTTTCACATAAAATGCATCTTTGGCACTTTGGAAACCTAATACATGTATAGTTTTTATTCCTTTTTTATTGAGTTGTTTAGATAACTCATACAATGGTGGTACACCAATTCCGCCTCCAACTAATAATGCTGTATCCTGTGCTTCTTCAACAGGAAAACCATTTCCTAAAGGTGCAATAATATCAATGGAATCCCCAGCTTTTAATTGAGATATCATTTCAGTTCCAAGTCCTTCTCTTCTGAAAAGCATCGTAAAAGTTTGAGTCTCACGATCGACTTCACATATAGAAATTGGTCGTCTTAACATATGTTCTGTTCCTGTTCCAGCTTTTATATGGACAAATTGTCCAGGCATTTTCATATTATTAGTAAGCTCGCCTTGTACTTTTAATTCAAAGATTGCGTCTGCGATTTGTTTATTTGAAACAACTGTCATTAATTTGGACATCTTAATCCTCCCTTTACATTTGATCAGTTCTAAATGTCATACTTTCAATTACATCAGCTAAAGCATTTGCTGTATCAAGTGATGTTAAACAAGGAATACCATTTTCAACTGATTCTCTTCTAATTTGGAAGCCATCTCGGTCGTAAAGTTTACCCTTCGTCATTGTATTGACAACAAGTTGTACTTCACCTTTTTGAATAACTGAAAGCAAGTCATGTTCTCCACCGATTTTGCCAACAGTGTTTACAGGTATTTGATTTTCTTTAAAGTAATTAGCAGTACCTTCAGTTGCAAATATGCGGTATCCAATTTCATGGAATCGCTTAGCAATATTCATTGCTTCGGATTTATCTTTATCACTAACTGTAAATAATGCTGTACCTTGGTCTTGTACTTTTAATCCGCTTGCTGTTAAGGCTTTATAAAGTGCTTTTTCAAGTGTACTATCTTTACCCATTACTTCACCTGTTGATTTCATTTCAGGTCCTAATGTGATATCAACATTTTTCAATTTATTAAAACTGAAGACCGGTGCTTTAACATAAACGCCTTCTTTATAAGATACTAAACCACTTTCATAGCCTTGATCTTTTAATGAGATACTTGTAATTGCTTTTGTCGCAATTTTAGCCATTGGGATATCTGTGATTTTACTTAAGAATGGAACCGTTCTACTTGCTCTAGGGTTCACTTCAAGTACAAACACATCACCTTTTGAAAGTACGAATTGGATATTGATTAATCCGATAATGTTTAATCCTTTAGCTAATTTAGTCGTGTAATCTACTAACATATCAATCTCTTCGTCAGTTAATGTTTGTGGCGGATATACAGCTATTGAGTCACCAGAGTGTACACCGGCTCTTTCAATATGTTCCATAATTCCAGGAATCACTACTGTTTCACCATCTGATATTGCATCCACTTCAATTTCTTTACCTGTTAAATAACGGTCAATTAATACTGGATGTTCAGGACTTGCTTTAACAGCTTGTTCCATGTAATTGCGTAGTTCTGCTTCAGCATAAACAATTTCCATTGCACGTCCACCTAGTACGTAAGATGGTCTCACAACAACTGGATATCCAATTGTATTGGCATTATCGATTGCTTCTTGTACAGAAGTCGCTGTTTTCCCTAGTGGTTGTGGTACGTCAATTTTTTGTAATAAAGCTTCGAATTCTTTTCTATCTTCAGCTCTATTTAAATCTTCTAAACTTGTACCAAGAATTTTTACGCCTTTTTCAGAAATCTTATCTGCTAAGTTAATCGCTGTTTGACCACCGAATTGAACTACTACGCCTTTAGGTTGTTCCAGATTAATAATGCTCATAACATCTTCTTCAGTTAATGGTTCAAAGTATAATTTATCTGATATTGAAAAATCTGTAGAAACTGTTTCAGGGTTATTATTGATAATAATTGCTTCATAACCCGCTTCTTGTATCGCCCAAACTGCATGAACCGTGGCATAGTCAAACTCTACACCTTGTCCAATTCTGATTGGTCCAGATCCAAGAACAATGATTTTTTCTTTTTCTGACACGATTGATTCGTTTTCTTCTTCATAAGTACCGTAGAAGTATGGTGTTTCAGATTCAAATTCTGCTGCACATGTATCAACCGTTTTATAAACTGGGTTAATATTATGTTGCTGTCTTAAATCATAAACTTCACGTTCTGAAAGTTCCCATCTATGTGCAATCACTCTATCACTAAATCCATATTGTTTAGCCCATAGCAACATGTCTAAGTTACCTTTGTTCTCTTTCAAATCATGTTCGATTTCAATAATATGTTTGAATTTATTTAAGAAGAAGTAATCAATTTCCGTTAATTCATGGATTTCTTCAAGTGAAGTCCCTCGTCTAATCGCTTCACCAATAAAGAATAATCGTTCGTCATCTTGTTCTTTAATTCTATCTACAATGAAATCTAACTCGAATTCATCACCGTTTGGCAATCCTAAATGATGGACACCATATTCAAGTGAACGGATTGCTTTTAGAAGTGATTCTTCATATGTTCTACCAATTGCCATTACTTCCCCAGTTGCTTTCATTTGCGTGCCTAATTGACGTTCACCTTTTTCAAACTTATCAAATGGGAATCTTGGAATTTTAGATACGACATAATCTAATGCTGGTTCAAATGCAGCGTATGATGTACCTGTAACTGGATTTAACATTTCATCTAATGTCATTCCAACCGCAATTTTTGCTGCTAATTTAGCAATAGGATAACCTGTTGCTTTTGAAGCAAGTGCAGATGAACGTGATACACGAGGATTTACTTCAATAATATAATAGTCAAATGAATGAGGATCTAATGCAAGTTGAACATTACAGCCACCTTCGATTTTCAATGCTCTTATAATTTTTAATGATACGTCTCTTAACATTTGATATTCAACATCAGATAGCGTTTGGCTCGGTGCTACAACAATTGAATCTCCAGTGTGTATTCCGACCGGATCAATATTCTCCATGTTACATACAACAATTGCGTTATCATTTTTATCACGCATTACTTCATATTCAATCTCTTTATATCCTGCGATAGATTTTTCTAATAAACATTGTGTTACTGGACTATATTTCAATCCATTTTGAACAACTTCTCTAAGTTCTTTTTCATCTTTACAGATACCACCACCAGTACCACCCATAGTAAATGCTGGTCGAACAATTAAAGGATAGCCAATTTGATTCGCGAATGCTAAGGCACCTTCAAGATCATTTACAATATCACTTTCAGGTACAGGTTCATTTAATTCGTTCATTAAATTTCTAAACAAGTCTCTATCTTCTGCTTGTTCAATTGATGATAGTTGTGTTCCTAATAATCGAACGTTATTTTCTTCAAGAACACCTGCTTCATGCAATTCAATCGCCATATTCAAACCAGTTTGTCCACCTAATGTCGGCAACAATGCGTCTGGCTGTTCTTTACGTATAATACGACTAACAAAATCTAAAGTTAACGGTTCGATATATACTGTGTCCGCTATTTCTGTATCTGTCATAATTGTTGCTGGATTTGAGTTTACAAGTATGACTCTATATCCTTCTTCTTTTAAAGCTAGACAAGCTTGTGTACCTGCATAATCAAATTCTGCAGCTTGACCAATGATGATAGGACCTGACCCGATTACTAGTATGGATTTAATATCTGTTTGTTTAGGCATTGATTGTACGCTCCTTCTCTTTATGTAGTTTAATCATTTCAATGAATTCATCAAATAAATAATTTGAATCATGTGGACCTGGTGAAGCTTCTGGATGATATTGTACTGAAAATGCTGGGAATGTCTTGTGCTTCAATCCTTCAATAGAACGATCATTTAATGCGATATGTGTGATTTCTAAATCTGTTTGTTCAATCGATGCTTCGTCAATGGCATAACCATGATTTTGACTTGTTAAATCCACTTTGCCAGTCGCTAAATTTTGAACTGGGTGGTTCGCACCTCTATGTCCAAACTTCATTTTGTATGAAGTAGCTCCTTGAGATAATGCAAAGAGTTGATGTCCTAAACAAATACCGAAGAAAGGAATTTTACCTACTACTTCTTTAATTGTTTCAATTGTATCTTGTACACTTTCTGGGTTACCTGGTCCATTTGAAACCATAATTCCATCAGGAGAAATATTCATAATTTCTTCGATAGTTGTTTGATAAGGTACAACTGTAACGTCACAACCTCTTCTATTTAATTCTCTAATAATATTTTCTTTCTTACCATAATCTATGAGAACAACTTTGTAACCATCACCAGTAGAGATATATGGTCTTACGGATGAAACTTGGTCTACTTCATCTGTTCTAAATGAACCTGATTTTAATTTCTCGATTACTTGTGGAATATCTGCTTCACTTTGAGCAAATCCTGCTTTAAGGACTCCGAATTTTCTGATTTTACGTGTTAAATTTCTTGTATCTACGCCTGAAATACCAGGGATATCATAGAATTTTAAAGTTTCATCTAATGATTTACTTTTTCTAAAATTACTTGGATAGTCACATGCTTCTCTCACAACTACACCATTTAAAGTTGGTCTTAATGACTCAAAGTCATCTCTATTTATACCGTAGTTACCTATTAAAGGATAAGTAAATGTAATAATTTGACCTGTATAAGAAGGATCTGAAATCGTTTCTTGATATCCTGTCATTGCTGTATTAAATACAATTTCACCTGCTGTTAAGTTATCTGAACCTAATGCATATCCTTTATAAGTCGTTCCATCTTCTAAAACTAAGTATCTTTTATTTCTCATTTTATACTTCCTCCTTAAAAACGACTTCACCATTACAGATTGTTAGTATTGGATGTCCTGATACAACTTCTCCAATAAATGGTGTATTAGTACTTTTAGATGCGAATGCTTCTCCGAGAATTGGTTTTTCAGTGTCTAAGTCAACGATTGTCACATCAGCATAACTACCTTCTTCTAGTCTTCCGTAAGGTAAGTTAAATGTGTCAGCTGGTTTTGTTGTTAAAAATGCTACTAATTGTTCTAAAGTGAATTTTCCAGTTTTAACGAAATGCGTATAAAGTAATTGGAATGCTGTTTCACTACCTACAATACCAAATGGTGCATCGATCATTGGAACTTCTTTTTCTTCTTTCGCATGTGGTGCATGGTCAGTAGCAATACAATCTATTGTTCCATCCAATAATCCCTCAATTAATGCATCTCTATCTTCAACTGCTCTTAAAGGTGGATTCATCTTATAAATTGCATCATCGCCTGGCACATCAACTTCAGTCAATAATAAATGGTGTGGTGTTACTTCTGCTGTAACTTTGATACCTGCTTTTTTAGCATCTCTTATTACTCTAACACTTTCTTTAGTCGATACGTGGCAAACATGATAATGACAATTTGCTGCTTCAGCTAATAATACGTCTCTTGCGATTTGTACCGCTTCACAAATAGAAGGAATACCAGGTATATCAAGTTCTTGGCTTCTTTTTCCTTCATGCATCGCTCCACCATATATAAGTGAATTGTCTTCACAATGGGCAACGATCGCTTTATCTATTTTAGCCGCTTCTTTCATTGCTTCATACATCATTGATGCAGTTTGTACCCCTACACCATCGTCTGTAAATTGGAACATTCCTAATTCTTTTAATGCTTTGAAATCAACATGCTCTTTACCAGCTTGTCTTACAGTAATTGATGCATATGGTAATACTCTTACGACTGCATGTTCATCAATGATATTGTGTAATTGTTGTAAATGTTCAACAGAATCTGGTACTGGTTTCGTATTAGGCATTGGACAAACTGTTGTAAAACCACCTCTAGCTGCTGCTTTAGTTCCAGTTTCAATTGTTTCCTTATGTTCTCCTCCTGGCTCTCTTAAATGAACATGTACATCTACAAATCCTGCTGAAACAAAATGACCTTTCGCATCAATAATTTCATGTTGTGTTGCTTCAATTTCGTCTGCAATGCGTTTGATTTTCCCATCTTCTATTTCGATTTCTTTACTAACAAGTTGACCCTCAGATAAGATTTTTCCATTTTTGATTATAAGTGACATTTTATTTTCTCCTCCTTGTGATTAAGTACATCATAAATACAAGCCATTCTGATATAAACACCATTTTCCATTTGCTTAAATATTCTTGCTTTTTCACTTTCTACTAAAGTTGAATCTATTTCCACACCTCTATTAACAGGTGCTGGATGCATGACAATTGCATGTTCAAGCAATTTGTCATAGCGTTCAACAGTGAGTCCAAATGCTTTATGATAATCTTCTACACCTAATGTATCATGTTCCTCGTGTCTTTCGTTTTGAACTCTGAGTAACATACACACATCAACTTTATCAATAACTTCATCAATGTTAACGTATGGTACATTTGAAAAATCTGACTGCCATTGTGTTGGTGCTGAGAACATCACTTCAGCGCCCAATTTCGTTAACGCTTCAGCATTACTTCTTGCTACTCTTGAATTTTTTATATCTCCAGAAATCAAAATCTTTAATCCCTCAAAATGTCCAAACTCTTCATATATAGTCATCATATCAAGTAAACATTGCGTTGGATGTTGACCACTACCATCTCCTCCATTGAGAATCGGTATATTCAATTGTTCTAATTCATCATAGTATGCATTCTCACTATGTCTTATAACGAGCGCATCTACGCCAATCGATTCTAATGTTTTACACGTGTCATACAATGACTCACCTTTTTGTACTGATGATGTACTTGTTTCAAAAGGAATGACTTCTAATCCTAGTCTTCTTTCTGCCATTTCAAAGCTGCATTTAGTTCGTGTGGAATTTTCAAAAAATAAATTTGCGATTGTTTTTCCTTTTTCAAAAGGTTCAATTCCTTTTTCTTTAATGCTTTGTGCTTTCGTAATTATATTCAAAATATCTTCTTTAGTTAGATCCGTCATAGTTAGTAAATTTTTCAAATGACACGCCTCCTGAGAATTATTTTATTTTCTTTGGCAAAATAAGATTTAATAATATACCGACTGTTGCTGCTAAAGCCATACCTTCTATATTCAAATGAATACCTATACCTGTAAAATCTAGATGCGCTTTCCCTATACCTAACACTAAAATAACCGAAGCGATAATTAAATTTCTATTGTCACCAAAATCGATATTATTCTCAATGAGCATTCTTAATCCACTTGATGCGATAATACCAAATAGTAGTATAGATACGCCACCCATAACCGGTGTAGGAATCGTTGAAATCATAGCTGTAAATTTACCTACAAAGCCTAATATCAATGCTAACGTTGCTGCTCCTCCAATTACCCAAATACTATAAATTCGAGTAATAGCAAGCACACCAATATTTTCACCATATGTCGTACTTGGTGGTCCACCGATAATCGATGACACCATTGTCGAAACGCCATCACCAATTAATGAACGATGTAACCCTGGATCTTTGAAAAAGTTCTTTCCAACAATCTTATTAATAACAATTTGATGCCCAATATGTTCGCTGACTGTTACGAAAACAATCGGTAACATAATAAATATCAATCCAAGTTGTAATGACGGTGTGTAATCATGAAACGGTAAGTATATGTCTGGCATTTGAATCCAACTTGCTTTTGAAATTTTCGTTAAATCTACAATTCCAAATAACAGTGATGATATATATCCAACAATGATCCCTATTAATACTGGAATAATGGATAAAAATCCTTTAAAGAATATTGATACTAATATTGTTGTAATGAGAGTGATTAATGCAACAGTAATATAAATGCCGCTGTAACCTTTCATCGCATTTGAATCTGTATACATCGCCATATTAACTGCTACCGGTGCAAGTCCTAGACCAATGACCATGATAACTGGACCAACGACGATAGGTGGTAATAATTTCAACAGCCAATCTGTTCCGGTCAATTTAATGATGAAGCCAATAATGACGTATAAGACACCACTCATAAATAGTGCAACAAGCATTTCGCCTAAGTCATGTGTTTTAAGTCCAACAATGATGGGTGTTATAAACGCAAAACTCGATCCAAGGTATGCTGGAATCTTTCCTTTAGTTATTAATATATATAGTAATGTACCTAATCCAGATGCAATCAAAGCTGCAGACACTGGTAAACCTGTTAAAAATGGTACAAGTACTGTTGCGCCAAACATGGCAAACAAATGTTGTGTACTTAAGAAGAACCATTGAGATGGTTTTGGTTTTTCATTTACATCTAGTATGGGTTCTACTGTTCTTTCAAACATTTCTTCATTTTGTGACATTTTCATTCTCCTATTCCAAAAAAAGATCCCTTCACAAGATATGCAAAGGGATCTATGTATACAAAAGTACCCAAAAATTATAGAGGTATCTTGTATCATATATACTCCTTTGCCAGTCTCTCGTACTGAATTAAAAGGATTTAATTTAATTTTACTGCTGTCATATTATCGAACTCTTCAAGTTCAACAACAATCGATTCGTTTGATGCTGTCGGTACATTCTTTCCAACATAATCTGCTCTTATTGGAAGTTCACGATGTCCTCTATCAACAAGTGTAGCCAAGCTTATCTTTCTAGGTCTAGCGTGATCTAATATCGCATCTAATGAAGCGCGTACTGTTCTACCTGTATATAACACGTCATCAACGATGATTACATGTTTATCATTAATATCTACATCAATATTAAATGATTTAACTTTTATTGCGTCTTGTTGATTTTTCACATCATCTCTATAATGTGTCACATCTATTTCACCAGTTGGCACTTGCACTTGCTCAATCGTTTGAATTTTCTTTTCAATTCTATTAGCAAGAAAAACACCTCTCGTTTTGACACCTAATAAGACGATATCTTTCGTACCTTTATTTTTCTCTAATATTTCATGTGACATACGCGTTAAAGCTCGATTTACCGCTGCATCATCCATAATCATTCTTTCAGCCATTAGTAATCTCCTTTCACAAAAAAATACCCATGTCCTCGAGAAGACATGGGTATATACTTGTACCATTAGAATGGTCCACACGTACATAATATGTCTTCTCAGCCTCTCTGGACTGTCTCTTAAAGACTTATAAATTGATTAAATTAATATTATCGTTTTTCACGACTAATGTCAAAGGTTTATCTAAATTAATAAAGCATTATTACACTTCAGACTATTTTTTATCTTCTCTGTTACGTAACTTTTCTAGTAACGTTTCAAAGTATTCTGGAAGTGGTGCTTCTCTTTCAATATATTCGCCAGTAACTGGATGTTCAAATCCTAATAAACCTGCATGAAGTGCTTGGCCATCCAGATTTAAAGTCTTTTTCGGTCCATATTTAGGATCGCCAACAAGTGGGAAACCAATATGTTTCATGTGTACCCTAATTTGATGAGTTCTTCCTGTTTCTAATTGGCAATTTACTAATGTATATTTTTCGAATTTTTCAATGACATTGAAATGTGTTACTGCTTCTTTGCCATCATCTACAATTGCCATTTCTTGACGCTCTTTCGGATTTCTTCCGATTGGTGCATCAACAGTACCAAATTCATGAGGGATATTACCGTGAACTAAAGCTGTATATTCTCTCGTTACCGTTTTCTCAACTAATTGATCTACAAGACCTCTGTGTGCGATATCATTTTTAGCAATCATCAATAAACCTGATGTATCTTTATCAATTCTATGCACAATACCTGGTCTAATTTCGCCATTAATACCTGATAAATCTTGAATTTCATGCATAAGTCCATTCACTAAAGTCCCAGTATAATGACCCGGTGCAGGGTGAACAACCATGCCTTTAGGTTTATAAACGACAGCAACGTCTTTGTCCTCGTAGTAAATTTCAATACCTAAATCTTCTGCAACGATATCTACTTCTTCTACGACTTTTTCTGTTACAACGATAACATCGTTTAACTTCGTTTTATAATTCGCTTTGATTACCTTGCCATTTACTTCAACCAATCCTAATCTAATCCAATCTTGAATTTGATTTCGTGACCAATCCGGATTTAATTCTGGTAATATTTTATCTATTCTTACGCCTTTTTCATTTTCTGTTTCTATCTTAAATTCAAATGTATTCAAGCTTTTTCCTCCTTACTTTCAAATAAAATTACTAATATTAAAACAATTACACCTATCGTTAAAGATGCATCCGCGACATTAAATATAGGGAAATTATATCCAAATATATATGTATCTACAAAATCTACAACTTCACCTCTAAATAAACGATCAATAAAATTACCTATTGAACCCGCAATAAGTAAACTCAATCCAAGTTGAGTTAATGGTTTACCGTAACCTTCGTTCTTAAAGAACACAATTAATATGACAAGCACAACAATTGTAACAATATAAAATAACCACATTTTTCCTTGCAAGATACCCCACGCTGCACCTTGATTTCTATGAGAAGTTATATAGATAATGTGATTGATTACTTTTACCGATTCACCAACTTCTAAAGATTTCACTATTAGAAACTTAGTAAGTTGATCAAATATAATTAATATTAATATAAAAGTACTCCATATAGGAATATTGTATCCTTTACGCATCTTTTATTCACTCCAATCTTGACTATTTTACCACATAACACACCCCTTATGTTAAAGAGACGGCATATAATAATGGCAAAAATAAAACACCTATCTTTCAATGATAGACTTCAAAGTGTGAAGGACTATCTTTGAAAAATAGGTGTTATCACTTTAAATAAGTGTTTGTACGACTGATTGACAACGTGGACATAAATGATCTAGTTCGCCTACTGAACCAAGTTCATCTGAATAATTCCAACAACGTTGACATTTTTCGCCTGAAGCATGTTCAACTTTCACTTTAACATATTCATATTCTTCACCATCAGTTAATTCATCTACTAGATCAACTTTTGATACAATAAATAATTGTTGTAAATCAACAAATTGATTTAAGAATTCAACGCTAGCAAAGTCAGCTGAATTTGTAAGTGTGATATGTGCTTCTAATGATTTACCAATGACTTTCTCATTACGAGCAACTTCTAATGCTCTGTTTACATCGTCTCTGAGTTTCATAAGTTGCGTCCATTTTTCAACTAATTCCGTATCAACTTCATGTGGATTAGGCATGTTTGATAAATGTACACTTTCTTCTTCAACATGTGGAATATGTCCCCAAATTTCTTCAGCAGTATGTGGAATGATTGGGGCAAGTATTTTAGTTAATTTAACTAATGTTTCATACAATACTGTTTGCATACTGCGACGTTTTAATGCATCTGCTTGTTCAATATATAAAATATCTTTACCGTAGTCTAAATAGAAGTTACTTAATTCAACATTGATAAAGTTTTGGATATCTTGATAAATATCTAAATAATCGAATGCTTCATAATGTGATAACGTACGTCCAATAAATTGATTCAATCTATTGTGCATATATTGGTCAATTTCAAGCATATCTTCATATTTCACACTATCTACTGCTGGATTAAAATCATTTACATTTCCTAATAAGAAACGGAATGTATTTCTGATTTTACGATATACATCTGATGTTTGTTTTAAAATATCATTTGAAATACGCACATCTGCTAAATAATCTACGCTACTCACCCATAGTCTAGCAATGTCTGCACCCATTTGTTTTACGATTTTATCTGGTACGATAACATTTCCTAATGACTTACTCATTTTTTTACCTTCACCGTCCATTACGAAACCATGAGATAATAACATTTTGTATGGTGAGATGCCTTTAGTTGCTACAGAAGTTGTGATTGAAGAGTTAAACCAACCTCTATATTGGTCACTACCTTCTAAATAGATATCTGCTGGATATGATAATTCTGGTCTTGTTTCAAGTACACCACGGTGTGTAGAGCCTGAATCAAACCAAACATCCATGATATCTGTTTCTTTTGTGAATTCTCCATTAGGACTTCCTTCATGTGTAAATCCTTCAGGTAATAATTCTTTTGCTTCTCTTTCAAACCAGATATTAGAACCGTTCGCTTCAAATAAGTCTGCAACATGACTAATTGTTTCTTCTGTCATGATGATTTCGCCATTTTCTGCATAGAATACAGGTAATGGTACACCCCAAACTCTTTGACGAGAAATTACCCATTCGCCTCTATCTCTAATCATGTTATAAAGACGTGTTTTACCCCAATCGATTTTGAACTTAGTCGTATCAATTGCATCTAGGATATCTTGTCTTACTTTACTAATTGAAGCAAACCATTGTTCAGTCGCTCTAAAGATAACTGGTTTTTTAGTTCTCCAATCATGTGGATATGAGTGTGTGAAGAATGTAAGTTTAAGTAACGCACCTACTTCTTCTAATTTCTCAGTAATTGTTTTGTTTGCTTTATCATAAAATTGACCAGCAAATTCTCCAGCTTCTTCAGTAAATACACCTTTATCGTCAATTGGACTAATTACATCTAGACCATATTTTTGACCAACAACATAGTCATCTTCACCATGACCAGGCGCTGTATGAACACAACCTGTACCAGCATCAGTAGTTACATGATCACCTAAAATAAGTAATGACGTACGGTCGATAAATGGATGTTGTGCAGTTACATATTCTAAATCTGAACCTTTAAATGATTTTTCAATGACTACTGTCTCTTTATTCCATTCTAATGATTCACATACTGCATCAAGTAATGCTTCAGCTACTATATATTTTTTACCTTCAATATTAACTTGAACATATGTCAATGTAGGATTCACAGAAATCGCTACATTTGAAGGAATTGTCCAAGGTGTTGTTGTCCAAATAATAAACGCTGCATCTTCGTCAACGACATTTTTACCATCTACAACATTAAATGCTACATAGATTGATGGAGACTTTTTATCTTGGTATTCAATCTCAGCTTCAGCTAATGATGATTCACTTGAAGGTGACCAATAAACTGGTTTTTTACCTTTATAGATTAAACCTTTAGCTGCCATTTCACCAAATACTCTAATTTGTGCCGCTTCAAATTCTGGTTTCAAAGTAATATAAGGATTATTCCAATCACCATTTACACCTAATCGTTTAAAATCGGCTTTCTGTAATTCAATTTGTTCTAACGCAAAAGCTTCACATTTTTTACGGAATTCTGCGATTGACATTTCTTTTCGTTTTACACCTTTATTTGTTAACGCTTGTTCAATTGGTAAACCGTGCGTATCCCAACCAGGAACGTAAGGTGTGTAATATCCTGACATCGCTTTTTGTCTAACGATGATGTCTTTTAAAATTTTATTTAAAGCATGTCCCATGTGCAAATTACCATTTGCATATGGAGGGCCATCATGTAAGATGAATGGTTTATTACCTTTATTTTTTTCTAAAATTTTATTATATAAATCTTTCTCTTTCCATTCCTCTTGAATTTGCGGCTCTTTATTAGGTAAGCCACCTCTCATAGGAAAACTAGTCTTAGGCATTAACAACGTATCTTTGTAGTCCATCATTCTCATACTCCTTCATCATTTAAATTAAAGTAAAAAAACTCTAAGTTGAAATAACAGGGACGATTTAAATCGCGGTACCACCCTTATTAACTCAACTTAGAGTTCACTCAAATTACATATATGTTTTTTCTGAACAGGTGATATCTAAAAAGGTGAATTCGCTAGGCTTTCACTCTCCCTAACTCGCTAATCAATTCATTCCTTTGAAGACTTGTCCTCTTCATTATTTACTACTTCATTATTTATCTTCTCTTGATTATTTTCGTCTTCTTTATTCAAAATGTCAATATTTTCTTCAGTAACTTTTTGTTGGTCGACATCATAATTTAATAAATAATCCCAATCATCATTTTTTAATAAGTCTAATTGCGCTTCAACTAACATACGGAAGCGTGAACGGAACACTTTAGATTGTCTCTTCATATCTTCAGTTTGGAAACTGATATGACGCGCTTTTTGAAGTGCATCATTAATAATTTGATCAGAGCGTCCTTCTGCTTCTTTAACAATTGCATCTGCTTTTAATACAGCTGTATGTTTCGTTTCTTCTCCAGCTTTTTGAGCTTGAACAAGTGCATCTGAAATAGTATTCTCAACCGCTTTGAAACGATTAATATTTTCATCTTTATCATTAATTAATGTTTGCAGTTGTTCTTTATCAGATTTTAACTTTTCGATTTCATCACTTAAAGTTTGTAAATATTGTCTTACTTCTGTTTCATCTAAACCTTTGTGAACTCTACTGAATTCTTTTTGTTTGATATCCTCTGGGGTAAATGCCATCAGTTTTCCTCCTCAGCACTATTTAAACAATGTTCTATATGTTATTCGTAACTTACCTTTTTTAGATTCGCCATTATTAGCTACAATCACTGCTCGACCATAACCTTTAATTGACAGCAAATCATTCTCTTCGACTATAAAGTCTACTGCATCAATTTCCCGATGATTAACTTTAACACGTTTACCTTCAATAAGTTTCTTACTCAAAGCTCTGCTCGTATTAGTAATATGTTTTACTATTACATCCAGTCTCAACGCGCTCACAGTCACATCATGCGTCAACCAATGCTCATTTGATTGTATCATATTTTCAAAAGGAATAGTACTCAATTTGATTCCTGCACCTTTGATCTTTGTTAGTTCCAACATAATATATGATTCAAATCTTTTTGTCAAAATAAACTGTATGCGATCATTCACTATAATATCACCTAATTGATTTCGATCAATTCCAAGTGACATGATTGTCCCTAGTATATTTCTATGAGTTAGATTCACAAATTTTGATGGGTACTTTAATTCAATGAGCACCATTTCATAATCTTCTTCTGAAGGTGTGAAATAATCAGGTGCAACAATAGCTCGTTTTCTTTCAGATTGTTCGTCTCCACCAAAAAAATGCACTTCTAATGTATCAAATCTGCCAACTATTGTTTTTAATATAAATTGTTCTCTTGGATCTAAGAAGTCCGTTAATACAGGCTGATAATTCCTATCCGCTATTTCACATTTATTAATAAATAAATCAATGTCTTCTTTTTCTTCTTTTCTAAAGTGTTGATATATATCCATGTTTACACCTCTAATTATATAAAAAATAGGATGTGACATTTAACGTCTCACCCTAATCAATCGACTGTTGCTATACTATAATATTGGCACTACATTTGCAAAAATATTAAATATCTGAATTAGCCCCATATAGAATAAGCCTAATGTTAAAAATGCAACAATTGAAGAAATATCTAGCATACCTAATGGCGGTATGATTCTTCTAAATGGTTCTAAGTATGGTTCATATATTTTCCCTAAAAATTGACCGAATGCACCTTCTCTTACACCTGGTAACCAAGATGTAAGGAAATAAATAATCATGCCATATTGATAGATTTTAACTAGGAATAAAATGAATCCTAAAATCGTACTTAATAATCCGCTATCCATATTCATTTACCTCTATTCTTGATAAGGGTCAACTTGTTCTAATTGCTCAGTAATTGATCCCGCTACTTCAACATTATCTGGTGTACATAAGAATATATCTGTCCCTACTCGTCTAATATCTCCACCAATCGCATAAACTGTTCCACTTAAGAAATCAATGATGCGTTTAGCTGATACTTTATCAATACGTTGTAAGTTCACTAATGTTGTTCTTCTATTTTTCAATTCATCTGCAATATCTTGAGTATCTGAAAATACTCTAGGCTCAAACAAGCACATTTTTGAACTTTGCGCAAAATCCATATTTCCACTCATGCTAACAACATTTGTTTGTGATGAATTTGTACGTTTTTCAGTCATAGCCTCTTTCCTTTCAGGTTTTTTAAAATCACGAGAGCGTTGTGACTGATACCTTGTCGTATTTGTTTGTTGAGTAGGTACACTTTTTATTGATTGTTGTTTCGTCTTCTTCTCTTGTGATACTGACTCTTGTTGTGGTGTATGATTTTGTTCACGTTGTGGTTCTCTTTGTGATTCTCTTTGTGGTTCTTCATATACTTCTTCCTCTTCATCTACTATGAAGAAACCTTTAAAAACGTCCTTAATCGCCATAATTTACACTCCTATTCACCAACTAATTTTGTACCAATTCTCACGTAAGAAGCACCTTCTAAAATTGCTTCATTAAAGTCATTACTCATACCCATAGACAATTCTGTACATGGTGCATGTGCTACGTTTAATAATTGTACTTTATCTCTTATTTCCCTTAGTTGATTAAAATATTCTCTTAATTTATCTTTATCTTCTGTTAAAGGTGCCATAGTCATTAAGCCGACTATTTGAATTTGTTCATAATTTTCAAGTTCTTGTATAAAAGGAATGACTTCCTCTGGAGATATACCATGTTTAGATGATTCACCAGATACATTCACTTGTACAAAACATTTAACAACTTGGTTTGCACGTTTATTTATTTCTTGTGCAAGTTTCATTCTATCTAAAGCATGTAAGTAATCAATATCATTGATGATATCTTTTACCTTACGTGTTTGTAAAGAACCTATAAAATGCATAACAGCATCATCAGGTAAATGTTTTTTCTTTTCTAAGAAACCTTCAATTCTATTCTCACCAAAGTTTCTCAAACCTGATTCATAAGCTTCTTTAGCTCGCTCTATTGTAACATATTTTGTCACAACAATCACTTTAGGTACTGTTTCAAATGCTGATTTCTCAGTACTGTCACAAATTTGTGTCTGAATTTTTTTTAAGTTTTCTTTAACAGATTTCACCAGATTCCCTACTTTCTACCTATGAAAGCTAGCATCCTACCAGTATTACCCTTTTCTTCTCTATAAGAAAAGAATAAATCCGTTTCGCTAGCCGTACAATGTTGAGATTTAATTATATGTTTTGGATCAATGCCGTAATGAATCGCCAATAATTCATTTGCCAATTTCAAATCAATGCCATATCTATCATGCCCACGTTGTTCAATATATAATTCTGAATTAATAGGTAATGTCTTGAATTTCAAATAAATATCGTTATTTATTTCATAACTATTTGATGTTGATGGTCCGATAACAATTCTAAGTTGAGATATATCGCCTTTATATTGCGCGATCATTTCTTTAATTATTTGTGAATGCGTGCCTCTCCAACCTGCATGACATAAACCAACATATGATTCATTTACATCATACAAATAAATTGGGACACAATCAGCAAAGCACATTGTTAATAATAAATCAGGTTCATAAGTGAATAATCCGTCAATGCCATGTAATTCATTTGTTAATTCCCGAATATTAGTACCTTTATCTGAACTTCGCACTTCTTTCACATGATTTTCATGAGTTTGAATCGGAAAAACCCAATCCTCACGTTTAAAATCAATTTCTTTAGCTAATATCTCTTGATGTTGTGTAATATTATCAGGTTCATCATCGATGTATCTAGCCATATTAAAAGCTTTTTCCGGATAAAGACTTAATCCATTATGGCGTGTTGTTATACCAAGTGTTATATCATCATGTCCATCGATATCACAAGATAAATAATGTTTTTGACGACTAAAGATCTCTTTCATTTCATCTCTCCTATTAAAAAAAGCCATCAGGTCTGAGCCTGATGACTTTTAAAGTTCATTTATCTTCTAGAGCGTCTAGAGCGTCTATCTTCTCTATTTCTAATGAAACTTGGAATATCACTATCATCAGTTGATTCATTTGTAGGTTGATTATCAAATGAAGCTTTTCTACCTAGTGATTCACCTTCTTCTCTATTTGAAACAGTTTCTTCTGTGTTTCCACCAAATGCGCCACCAGATTGTGGTTTACGTGCATTAGAAGGTTTGTCATTGAAACCTGTTGCGATAACTGTAACTACTAATTCATCTTGTAACTCTGGATTAATTACAGTACCGAAAATCATATTTACATCTTCATCAGCTGCATCTTGGACGATATCTGCTGCTTCTTGTGCTTCGAATAATGATAGAGATTCTCCACCAGTAATATTCATTAACACACCTTGAGCTCCAACGATTGAAGTTTCTAATAATGGAGATGAAATAGCTTTTTTAGCTGCTTCAATTGCTCTGTTTTCACCAGATGAAACACCAATACCCATTAATGCTGAACCTTGGTTAGACATGATTGTCTTAACATCGGCAAAGTCTAAGTTAACTTCCCCAGAAACTGCGATTAAATCTGAGATACCTTGTACCCCTTGACGTAATACATTATCAGCTTCTTTAAATGCTTCCATCATTGGTGTTGATTTATCAACGATATCTAATAAACGATCATTAGGGATAACGATTAATGTATCAACAGCAGCTTTCATAGATTCTACACCAGCAGCAGCTTGTGTTTGACGTTTACGTCCTTCAAAGCTAAATGGACGAGTTACAACACCTACTGTTAATGCACCCATTTCTTTTGCAATTTTAGCAACTACAGGCGCAGCACCAGTACCAGTTCCGCCTCCCATACCAGCAGTTACGAATACCATATCCGCACCTTGGATTGCATCTTCTATTTGTTCACGTGATTCTTCTGCAGCTTTTTTACCAATTTCAGGGTTAGCTCCAGCGCCTAAACCACGTGTTAATTTTTCACCAATTTGAATTTTAGATGAAGCTTTTGATAAATTTAATGCTTGACCATCTGTGTTAATTGAAATAAATTCAACATTGTTCATACCATGATCTATCATACGGTTAACAGCGTTGTTACCTCCGCCACCAACACCTATTACTTTTAATGTAGCTAAATGATTAAACCCTTGCTCAAATTCTAACATTTAATATCCTCCTAATCTTTATGACCCATCAATCAAATAACGATTTCATTAGTTTTTTCAATACACTTGGCTTCTCTTCTTGATTTTCCGAATCATGAGTTGCTTCGGAGTATTGTTCCTCACCAGAATTTGAAGCTTTTGCGTCATTGTTTTTCTCTTTATTTGTTTTCTTTTTAAACCATTGTTCGTAAGGCTTAGCTTTAGTTTCTTGATTTACGTCTTCATATGTTTCTTCTTCAATATTATCTGCATCATAATTATTCATTGTAACATAATCTAGTAGCTCATCAAAGACAACCCCACTAGATATCGTAGATATACTTGAAGTGAATTCAGGCTTGCGTATACCCATTTGTGACGGTGTATGTACACGTACCTTTTCATTAACCATATCTTGTAACAATTCTTTGATACCAAGTAAATTTGAAGTACCACCAGTAACAACAAAACCACCATTTACATTTGTGATACCCATTTCTTGTAACAAATCAAATACTTCAAAGAAAATTTCTTCAACACGTGACTCAATAATTTCACTTAATTCTTTTTGCGTGAATTGTGCATGTCCATCTTCGTTGACTTGCTCAACACTAAAGACATCTTGATCTGATGCTGAATCATAAAAAGCATGCCCATATTGTTGTTTAATTTTCTCAGCATTGTCATATGTAGTATTTAATGATTTAGCGATATCTGTTGTTATACTTCTACCAGCCATTTCAATTGTATCCGCATCTACAAGATTTCCTCTTTCATAGAAACCTACTTGCGTTAAATCTTCACCAATATCAATGACACATGCGCCTAATTCTACTTCTGTTGGAGACAATACAGATTGATAGTTATAAGCATCAGAGAATACTTCTAACACATCTACTCCACATGACTCTACACATTTAATTATATTTATTAACTGAGATTTAGATGTAGCAATAACTCCTGCCTCTACTTTCAATGATTGAGTTGCAACCATTTCTTTAGGGTCAGATACTTCATGTAAATCATCAACAATAAATTTAACTGGAAATACACCAATGACTTCTGTTTCAGGGATATCATTTAAATCTCTTATGCCTTCTAAAACAGATTCAATATGACTTCCGTTTATTTCAGTTTCAGTTCCTTCAAAAGGTATTTCAAATTTCTCGTCGTATATTTCAGTATTCACGATAGGCATTTTTAAAAAGACTTCTTTTATATCAACACCAGAAGCAATTGCTGCTTTCTTAATAGTGTCTTTAATAGCTTGTTTAGCTATATCAAAATCATCGATACAACCATTTCTAACGCCATTTGTATACGTATGCCCTGTACCTATCACGTTAATGCCATTATGAAATTTTTCTCCTACTATTACTTTTACACTCGATGAACCTATATCTAAACTAATATAATAATGCTCTTCCATCGATAGGCACCTCCTCTAACACATGATAATCAAATTTACACTATTATTAGTTTACATGATAGTCGATTTAATGTGAACTAATTATATGTTTATTTATTGATTTTTTACTTATTCTTCCGTTTTTTTATCTTTTTTTGTTTCTTCATCTGATTTATCGATTTCTTTAGATAAATCTTGCAATGCTTGGTCTAGCTTTTTGTGTTCAGTTTTTGTACTTTCTTCTTGCTTAGTTTCTTTATCAGTACGTTCTTTTTGTTGTTCTTTCGTTTCATAAGGTAAGAAAGTCGCACCGACTTGGAAATCAATATACCCAGGTGTTTTTAATTGGCCTGAGTTGTCTCTCTCTAATTTATCAGAAATACTAGGATAATAATTCATTTTTTTCGCAAAAGTTTGAATATCACCAATAATTTCTACACCATCTGTCATAAAGAACTGAATTCTATTTTGATTATTCTTTCCGGGTTTATAATTAACTTCGGAAATCATCGATCTCACATTTGGTTTTACTTTGCTTAATTCAGGTATTACTTTATCTAATTTTTTCGAACTAAAATCATTTAATATAGGAACATCTATTGGTAAATCTGTTGAAAGGTTTTTTACTGTTGACCCATTTTCCAACAGAGGTTCATACCCTTTTTTCTTTTTAATTAAACCGACCGTCTCGTACTCTTTAACTTCTACAGTAAGATCATTTGGAAAATGCCTTTTAATTTCGACATTTTTGACACCCTCGTACTTTTCAATTTTTGATTTCATATCACTTATTGGCAGATTGTAAATGCGTGAGTCCGATTTAATATTGAGTGCTTTTTTAATGTCAGATTTAGCAACAAGTTTTTCACCCTTAATATCAACTTTGTCAACTTTACTTATATCTGTGAACATATATAGCACAATTAGAATAACAAAGAGAATGACACCTATGAAGATCCCTAATTGAATTTGACGGCTACGTTTTCTTTTCATTCTTAACTTTTTCAAACGTTCATCATCTGTAGACGTTTCAAATTGTAATACATCTTCATGATTTTCAGAACTTTTATTCACGGTTGTCACTCCTTTTTACACAAATTTAGAAAGTTGGTAGATGTTTTTGGAAGCTTTCAATAAATGCATCTCCTCGCGCTTCGAACGTATCGTATTGATCCCAGCTCGCGCATGCAGGAGATAATAAAACAACATCATTCGGGTGAATAATACTCTGTATCTTATCTACAGCATCTTTGACATCTGTTGCTTGAATGATTTCTTTCCCTTGACTTGCACCTAAAGCATTTAATTTATCTTTTGTTTCACCAAAAGTAACCATCAATCTCACATTATCCATATAAGGAATTAAATCATCAAAATCATTACCACGATCTAATCCACCACATAACCAGATAATAGGCGATCTAAATGAACTTAAGGCAAATCTAGTTGCAAGTGTATTTGTAGCTTTAGAATCATTATAATACTTATTCCCTCGATTATTGCCGACATATTGTAAGCGATGCTTAATGCCTGAGAATGTTGTCAATGTATGTACGATTGATTTTATATCTACACCAGATAACACTGCAGCAAGTACAGCAACTAATACATTTTCCAAATTATGTTTACCAGGCAGTACAATATCATTCACATGAATAATACGTATTCCATTACATACGACATAATCATCTTCTATGTAAATGCCGTTAACTTGTTGTTCTGTTGAAAAGTATAATATTTTAGATTTTATTTCATCTTTATTTATAAGGTGTCGCTGTTCATAATTAAAGATCAAATAATCTTCTTCTGTCTGATTACTAAAAATATTTTTTTTAGCTTTTTGATATTCTTCAAGATTACCATGATAATCTAAATGTGCTGAATATATATTCGTAACAATCGCGATATGTGGTTTATATTGAATTGTACCTAACAATTGAAACGAAGATAATTCTGTTATTAAATATTCATCAGATTTCACTTCTTGTGCAACTTTTGATGCAACGACGCCAATATTACCAGCAACGTGTCCATTTACTTTACTATTCCCGAACATATCACCAATTAGTGAAGTTACAGTTGTCTTACCATTAGTACCCGTGATACCTATAATTTGTGCCTCTGAAATATAGAAACTTAGTTCTACTTCAGTAATGATATCTAGACCTTGCTTAACCGCTTCTTCTAACAAAGGAATATGATAAGGTATGCCTGGGTTTTTAACGATTAAAGGTCGATTATTTAATAACGACATTGGATGTTCCCCACCGATTACTTCAATACCTAACTCCTGTAATTCCACTGCATGAGGATCTTTTGAGATGTCTTTACCATCGTTTACGACAACATTAGCTCCCAATTTATGGCATAATTTTGCACTTTCATATCCACTTTTTGCTAACCCTAAAATTAATACATCTTTACCTTGCAAATCATCATATGTTTTCATTTTACATAACTCCTATCCATAAACCGATTGCACCTGTAACAATTCCAGCACCCCAGAATACGAGTACAATTTTCCACTCACTCCAACCTACTAATTCAAAGTGGTGATGCAATGGACTCATTTTAAATATTCTTTTACCCGTAAGTTTGAATGATGTAACCTGTAACATTACTGAAAGTGTCTCGATAACGAACACTAGACCTACAAGTAATAATGTTATTTCTTGGTTTAACATAATAGAGATTGTTGCAAATATACCACCTAATGCCAAACTACCTGTGTCACCCATAAATACTTTAGCCGGATATTTATTATAAATTAAAAATCCAACTAAACTTGCTAACATAACTAAACAGAATAAACCTATTTCAGGTTTGTCTAATATAAATGATAAGACTGCATAATATGCGAAAGCGATGATTGATAAGCCAGTAGCTAATCCATCTAAACCATCTGTTAAGTTAACTGCATTACTAAATCCAACTTGCCAAAAGACAATGAAGATAATATAGAAAACTGATAACGGTAATGACCAATCAGTAAATGGAATATTAACAGAAGTATCAAAATCGTAATTCGGTAAAATCACACTCACGATATAAAATACAACTGCAATACCAATTTGTGCAAAGAATTTTTGTTTACTTGTTAATCCTTGATTATTTTTCTTTACAACGATGATATAGTCATCAATAAATCCAATTAATCCGAAGCCAATCGTCACAAATAACAGGAGAATAAGTGGACCAACTTGATCTACGTAGAACAACGCTATAATTGTCACTAAGATTGTTGATAGTAAAAACGTTAGCCCTCCCATAGTTGGTGTGCCTGTTTTTTTCATATGACTCTTTGGACCTTCTTCTCTAATACTTTGACCAAATTTCATTTTTTTCAGTGTAGGTATTAACACTGGTACGAGAATTAAAGTCAATAAAAACGCAATGACAGGTAGCGTAAAATTCATAATCGTTCACCTTTTCTTTTATTTTTTATCGGTAGAGGTTGAAACCTTTTCTTTCAACCTCGAAGCCTTTCATTTTTAACTTTCCATTAACACCTTTTTTAAGATGATGTATCAGATACTTGCCCTATAGATGAATCGCCGTTTGGATGAGGACTCGATAATTTAAACTTCACTTTGTCCCCAGATTTGATTGTTGCATTCTCTTCGACAGATTGTTCAGTAACGTAACCTGTACCTTCAGTTTCAACTTTGATACCCGTAGCTTCTTCCAATTTCAACAGATCTCTCTTCGTCCAATTTTCAGTTGCTGGCATCGTTAATTCACCATCCGTTACGAGCAATATTTTTTCTTTATCTTCTACATTTTTACCTTTAAGCGGTAACTGTTTCGTAATTTTATCACCTTGTCCAATGACAACGGGTTCTAATTTCTTACCTTTTATCGTGTCAGTTGCCTTTTGAGTATTTGAATTAACTACATCAGGTACTTCAGCCACGTTTGATTTCACTTTTTTATCTGTTGCTTCAACATTTAAATATTTCAATGTGTTTTCCATTATAGGATTGAAAGCTCTAGATACACCGTATTCATAAGCTTCTAAATCACGTTTTTTAGCAAGTGACATACCAGCATAAACCACTACTTGTGGATCTTTAGCTGGTGCATATCCCATGAAACTTACGAAGTATGGATTCGCTCCATTAACATAACCACCATTTTTAGTGTCAGGTACTTGTGCAGTACCCGTTTTACCAGCTACACGATAACCATCAATTTTATAGTTTGTCGCATGACTTTCTTTACTATTTACTACATTGTCTAGTTCATGCATCGTTTTCTTAGCTGTATCTTTAGAAATCGGGTTACCGACAACTTTCTTCTTACCTTCTTTAATGGTTTCATTTGATTGTTTATTTTCAATGGACTTCACATAGTATGGTTCTAACATGTTTCCTTGATTTAATATAGCCGTCTCTGCTTGCAACATCTGCACAGGTGTCACAGTTGTAGACTGTCCGAATGAAGATGTTTTTCTTTGAAGTTCATTATCAAATGCAATATGCCCAGGTGCTTCGCTATCATATAAACCACCTGTCTTTTTACCAAATCCAAATTTCTCATAGTAAGCCTTAGCTTTATCTTCACCTACTAAATCTTGCAATCTCATCATAAGTGTATTTGCAGAATAAGTGAACCCTGTTGTCATTGGGATATTACCCCAACCATCATCATTCCAGTCATAAATCTTAAATCCATCAATATCTCTATGACCAGATTTAAATTTCTTATTAGGATCGAATTTACCTTCTTCTATTGCAGCAGCCAGTCCATATGTTTTAAATGTTGACCCTGGCTCATACGTGTTTTGATAAAGGTCATTTGCCCATTTTTTGCCGAATCCTTCTTTTGTATCAGGATTAAACGTTGGGCGTTGACTGTAACCTAATATTTCACCAGTTTTTGCATCCATAACAACAGCAAAGACATCTTCTGGTTTATATCTATCTACCATTTCATCAAGTGAATTTTCGACAAAGACTTGTATATTAGAATCGATTGTTAAATGAACATCGTCACCATTTTTAGCATCTATGTTATCTTCACTATTCGGTATAAGCATGCCCCAAATATCTTGTTTGTATGAATTTTTACCTGTTTTACCTCTTAAATAACTATCGAATGTTTTTTCAGTTCCTGAAACACCCTTTAATTGATTTGTTTTTTGGTCTTTGTCTGCTAATCCAATAAGATGCGACGCAAAGTTACCATTAGGATAAAATCGTTTTTTCTCGTTTTCAAACGTTAATCCAGGTAATTTTAACTTTTCAAGTGTCGTTTTTTGTTTGAATGTTAAATCTTTACCTTTTTGACCGAATTCAACCTGAAATGCATTTTTTGTTTTCAATCTTTTTAGCACTTCATCTTCGTCCATTTTAAGGACTTTAGATACTGCTTTTGCAGTTTTCTTCTTATCTACAACGTGTCTTGGCTTTTTACTACCTTCACTCATTTTTTTATCTAAAATGGCAACCAGTTTATAGCTATCTGTATCTTTAGCTAATACTTTACCATTTCTATCATAAATCTTACCTCTTTCTGGTTCTGCTACTGACTGTCTTAAATACTTTTCACTCGCACGATAAGCTAAATCTTCCCCACCGGAATGACCACTTATCATTAGATATGAATATCTAACGGCCAATATAAAAAAGAGCAGTCCGAAAAAGCTTACTAAGAGGACTGCTCCTATTTTATTTTTCTTTATTTTAATTTTGGGCATCACTACGCACTACCTTTACATTGTCATTATTCAACTTAAGACCGTAGTCTTTAGCTTTGTCGTAGATGCGTTCATATGACGATTGCTTCATTGATTCCGTCTTCAAATCACTGTTTGTTGTTTGCTGTTGTGCAATTTTATTGTCTAATTCTGCAATTTGAGTTTTACTATTGTACGCATCCATTTTTAAAGATAGCATATAAATACTTATTAACGCAATCATAGTTATAAGTGATATGTATACGATTTTTTCGATTCTAGAAATACCAACAACTTTGGTCTTCGTTACCTTTTTCTTCTGCGGTTCGAATTGTGGCTCTTGCCACTCATTAGGTCTATAATTTGGATATACTCTTTCTACTGCCATTCAATTGCCACTCCTCTGCTTACTTCAATATTTCTGCTACTCGTAATTTCGCACTTCTCGCTCGATTATTTTGCTCAAGTTCTTGTTCATCAGAAACGATTGGTTTTTTGTTAACACGTTTTAATTTCGGTTTGTACTCATCTGGTATTACCGGAATTCCCCTTGGTACGTCTGGCCCTTTTTCATATTCTTGAAAGACTTGTTTACACAAACGATCTTCTAAAGAATGGAATGTAATTACAGAAATTCTTCCGCCAACTTTAACATTTTGTATTGCTGCTTCAATCGACGTTTCAAATGCACCTAATTCATCATTAACTGCAATTCTCACTGCTTGGAATACACGTTTGGCAGGATGTCCACCTTTTCTACGTTTCGCAGCAGGAATACCTTCTTTTATTAAATCCACTAATTCGAAAGTCGTTTCTATAGGTACTTGTTCTCTTCTTGCTTCTATCTTTCTCGCGATTTGCTTAGAAAATTTTTCTTCACCATATCTAAAAAAGATTTTCACAAGTTGTTCATATGACCATTCATTAATCACTTCGTATGCAGATAAAGGTTGCGATTGATCCATACGCATATCTAATTTTGCATCGTAATGATAACTGAATCCTCTTTCAGGTGTGTCCAATTGCGGACTAGATACACCAAGATCATAAAGTACACCGTCTACTTCACTAATATGTAGGTCTTCTAATATATATTCTAAATTTCTAAAGTTATCTTGCACAAAAGTTACTTTATGAATATGATCCTTTAAAATATCTTTTGCATGTTCAATTGCTGTTTCATCTTGGTCAATTGCGATCAGTCGACCATTGTCATTTAATTGTTGAACAAGGTATAAACTATGCCCTGCTCCACCTAATGTACAATCTACGTATGTACCATTGGGTTTTATGTCTAATTTATTTACTGTTTCTTCTAATAGTACGGATACGTGATGAAACATTTAATTCACTCCTAAAAATCAAAATCAATGAGATCTTCTGCAATGTCCTCAAAATTGTCTTCAGATTCATCATAAAAATCATTCCACGTAGCTCTATCCCAAATTTCAATTCTGTTAGATACACCAATTACAGTACATTCTTTACTTAAATTAGCGTAACTTCTTAAATTTTGAGGAATATTGATACGTCCTTGTTTGTCTAATTCAACTTCTATAGCGCCTGAGAAGAACATTCTCATGAATTTACGTGCATCTTTTTTTGTAATAGGTAAGGTTTTGAGTTTTTCTTCGATGCGCGCCCATTCGTCAAGCGTGTAACCAAACAAACATTTATCAAGGCCTCTAGTAATAATAAAACGTTCATTCAAATCATATCTGAATTTAGAAGGCACAATCATACGCCCTTTTGTATCCAATTGATGTTGGTATTCACCCATGAACATTTTATCTCACCTCGCCTTATTTATAATTTACCACATTCCCCCACAATCCTCCACTATTTATACAAGTTTTCTTAAAATTTGTGTAATTAGACAAAAAAACACCCAATTTACGATTTCGTAAATTGGGTGTTAAACCTTTATATGACTAGAGTTCAATGGTTATATGTTCAAATGTATAACTAAGTGGTGGATAAGTGGAGGGACTGAACATACTCATCCCAAATTGATTCAATAATTGAACCGGATTCCACACTCTTTCTTGTAACCCGTGGTGAGGGTGTAACGTATGCTCCACGATTTCAAAATGTCTCATACTTATTTCATTTTCTCTTTCAACATTTAATAAGTAGCGATCTATTAAATACTGATATTGATGCTGGTGAATTTGATTGTTCTTTTCGATTAATTTTCTATTTTGGTAACCGTCTCCAATTTCTTCAATTAATCTTTGGTGGAATGATTTTTGAGAATCTTTCATTTCTTCAATTTCTCTCAAGACGTCATCAGATGCTTTTTCCCTAATAAAACGTTCTTTATCTTGTGCAACACCATTTATTAACACATGATCTAAATCAATATTATATTTCTCAAGACATTTTTTGCTTTCTTGAGTTAAATAACTGATTCTCATTCGTGGTATGACGATTGGCATTTCTATATCAAGCGTGTTAAAGACTTCCTTCAGTTCACCCCAATAAATAATTTCACTCGGCCCACCGACAAAACTTAATGTATTAAATAAATATTCTTCCATCACTGGTCGAGTAACAACATTATTTGAGAATCTCTCTGGATATGTTTCTACTAATGACAAGAGTTCATCTTTCGTAAATCTTACATCCGTATCTTTGCTTAAATAAAATTCATTATCCTCAAACATAAGTAATTGTCTTTTTTCATTGTAATCATAAAACAAATGAACATTACTATCTGTCAAAATCATGCGTTTGTTAATAACTTTAGAAAAATCATCCTGTGTTTTTCTAAACGATTCATCTACTTGTGCACTATGCTCTATCATTTTTTTAAACATTGGTACTTCTAATTTTCTTAATTTTGAGTAACTCGCATCAATTAATAATAAACCTTGCTCCTTAAATACATCGTGAGTAATGTGTTTAAATATATCACTCCACGATTCTGAAGTTTCAATGGCTTTATTTACCATATGCCTAACATCTTTAGAATGCGACGTTTCCCCAATATGTCTGAACAACTCATTTAATGCATTAATGATAAGATCTTTATCAAATGAATACTGCGACACACTTTTCTCTGGCGGCTCCATCGTACTGTATTTCACTTTATTCAACTGACGCGAAATACGATCATAAACATATGTATGATTTACTTCATCAAAGTCATGATCCTCTCCAGCAATCCAGAATACTGGAACAATTGGTGTATTTAATTTTTCACTCTGTTCTTTAGCCAATACTATAATAGAAACCATTTTATGAAATGTATACAGTGGTCCTGTGAACAAACCAGCTTGTTGTCCCCCTATAACAACTTTATGCCCTCCACGAATCTGTTCTAAATGATCCTTTTGAGTTTCAGTTAAATCTAGATCAGACATATAACTTTCTATTACATCTGCCAGCTCTGATTCTCTACCATTAGCTTCTGTGCGAGCACGTTGTTCAAAGTCATTTTGACTCCCAGGTTTATATTCATAAAAGTTCAATATTTCTTCACTATGATTTGTATATCTATCAATAAAACTATTTTGTTGATCAATAATCGTTTTCTTACAGTCCATACGAGTCTTTCTCCTTCAAAATTAATTACTACTAATAGTATAAAGATTGTAGGTAAATAAAACAATTTAACGGCTTATAATTTAAAATTTATTACAAATGAAGTATAATTAAGAAAAAGAACAAGGGGGATAATCATGTCAAAAGTAGAACATTTACAAATTAATTATAAAACTGAAGAAGATTTTGAACACTTCAGAAACTTCGGTAACGAAGGTTTATATATGGTAGAAGAATTAAAAGGTAAAATGATTGATGCTAGTTCAGATTCACCATTTTACGGTATCTACGTAGGGGATAAACTCGTTGCTAGAATGTGTTTATATCAACAAGATGAAGTTGAAAAAACGTATTTTCCAGAATTTAATGACTACCTTATCTTATGGAAATTAGAAGTTTTAAAAGATTATCAAGACAGAGGATATGGTATTCAATTATTAGACTATGCTAAGAAATTCGACTTACCAATAAAATGTATCGCACGTAATCAGTCGAAAGATTTCTTCTTAAATCATGGTTTTAAAGATATTGAACAACAAAATCAATCTGGTGAAGACATTGTTATTTGGACACCAGAAAAATAAAATGTAAATAAAATAAGAGACTAGGACAAATGTCCTAGTCTCTTTTGCTTTGTCCAAATACTTTTTATATAGTATAAATTCGGTAACGAGATTGTTTCCCAGAACTATCTCGTTAAAATTTCTAACAGGATTGTTTTCTATAACTATCTCGTTAGAGCTTTATTTTTCTACTTTATATAGTTCATTCAGGCTTTTGGGTACTCATTTCACCCGCTAACGAGATTGTTTCCCAGAACTATCTCGTTAGACACAAGTCTCAAGCATTTTTTGTACTGACTCCTGCAAGAACAGCATGTGCAAAAAAATGCCGACAAAGTAAATGACTTTGTCGACACTATTTCATCAAAGTATACGTAATGATTATCGCAAGCAAGATGATAATCACAATAATATGTGTCTTTAAATACATATACATTAAAGCAAAACATTCTCTAATATATGCATTGGGATAAAAATAATACTTTGATGAACCACCAAATATATTGGCATTTATTTTTAATTCTTTCGATAAACATGCTGCTCGCAATACATGAAAATGACTCGTCACTATCGTTACAATTGGATTTTTCTTAAACTTCTTCATTATCTTCATAGAATACATTAGGTTTTCACTAGTATTCGTAGATTGATTTTCTAAAATGATATCTTCAATGTTTATACCTTGTTCTAATAAATAATTCTTCATTGCTTCAGCTTCACTAATCATTTCATCAGGTCCTTGACCTCCACTAACAATGATCAATGCTTCCGGATTGCTCTGTTTTATTTTTATAGCCTTATCTAATCTTGCTTGAAGCAACGGTGTCACTTTTCCTTCGATAAGACCAGCACCTAAAACAATGATAAATTCACTATTATGCTTTTTAGATACACGATTAATAATCCACGTGTACAAGTTATGCAATATAAATATCAGATTAAAATAATAAAATGTGAACGACAATAAGATTAATATCAAACCATTTAGACAATCTACAAAGATATATGGTTTAAATATTATGACTAGAAAGTTAAATAGAATAAATATCCCGTAGCCTAAGACGATAGTATTCGTTACAACTTTACCTTCATTAGCAATTTTCTTTTTAGTATTTAAAAGTGACAACAACATGATCACGATGATGATTAAACTATAAACAATATTGCCCATGAGTAAATAATTTATATTCATATTTAGTTGTAATTGAGGAACTACCATTCCAAAAAATATACTACTTAAAAGCGCAATTATCCATGCACCTAATATGAAAATGTTTTTGTACTCTCTAAACTCTATTACATAACTAATAATAAACAAAATGAGCAAACTCACCGTTATTAACATGCTTGTCACCTCCACTCCTTTAAGTATAAAAAATTATATCACTATCACAACGAATATACATCATTTTAAATTTATCCTTTTAATTTTTCAGAATTTTCAATCTTTATATTGTTTTAGGTCAACATAGCTGATATAATATTTCTCATTGATATAAATTACACAGGAGGAAACAAATGATGCCCCATTATACGAGCCATACAGAAACAAACCACTTTTCCGAAACTCAAATGTTAACAATGACATATCAAACAAGCGAAGGATGGTCCCTTCCAGAAATTAAGCCCTATGCACCAATAACCGTTTCCCCAAGTGCACAATGTCTCCATTATGGTCAAACTGTTTTTGAAGATATAAAAGTATTCAATATAAATGATGACATTCATATATTTCAGCCACTTGATCATTTAAATAAGTTTAATCGTTCATTAAGAAGAATCGAAATGCCAGAAGTAAATCCTGATCAAATGCTTACCTATCTTTCTACTTTACTTGAAGAAAATACCTCTTTTTCCTCAAATCAAACAATCAGTTGTGCTCAACTCAGATTATTTATGTTTGCGTCTGAAAGTAAGTTAGGTGTTAGTAAATCAGATACGTACGAATGTATCGCCTTTTTATCTCCTTTAGCATCAACTCACATGTCAAAAGAATTAAATGCTATGCAAGTACTTGTTGAAGAAAAGCTCATCAAGTCAATTTCTGGTGGTGCTGGTACTTCACAATTTGGTGGCAACTATGCTTCTACATTTACTGCACAAATAAAAGCTAATCAACTTGGTTTTGATCAAGCATTGTGGCTTGATGGTAAGTATAGACACTATGTTGAGGAAGTTGGCAATATGAATGTATTTTTTGTGATTAGCGACAAAATCATAACACCACAATTAAACGATAGTATACTTCCAGGTGTGACACGCCAATCAATCATTTTGTTAGCTAAACAATTAGGTTATTCGATAGAAGAACGTGATATTTCTATAGATGAGGTCATTTCAGAAAGCTATAATGGACATTTAACTGAAATATTCTGCACGGATACTTTAAATACAATCACTTATGTCGATCGCTTAAAGTACAAAGAAGAAAACATCACATTGCATAATACTACAATTGCTCAACATCTATTGAATACATATGTAGATATTCAATTAAACAACCGACTAGATGAAAATCATTGGAATTACAGTTTGCCACATGGTACTACTGTTCAATTATAAATAATCAACACAATAAAAATTAAAGCACCGATTATTAGTAACTATTACTAACGATCGGTGCTTCTTATATGTATGATTATTGTTTCAACTCTTTATTGATTTTTCTACTTGTCGCCAAAAGTATACCTAGTGCAATACTGATACTTAAGAATGACGAGCCACCATAACTTAATAACGGCAAAGTGACACCGGTTAATGGTATTAATCCAGAAATTCCAGCTAAATTAATAAAAACTTGCATAAATATATAACTTGAAATACCAATACAAATCATTTTATAAAAATGGTTTGATGTCTTATTTGCATAAATAACGCCCTTGAATGTAATAAAAGCATACATCGCAATAATTACTAACACACCGACTAATCCAAGTTCTTCAGAAATTACAGCAAATATAAAATCAGTATGTGGTTCAGGCAGATACCCTAGTTTCATAATCCCATTACCAAGACCTTTTCCAAAAAAACCACCATTACCAATTGCTAGCAATGCATTCGCTAACTGATACCCATCTCCATTTTCATATAAAAACGGATTAGCAACCACTTTAATTCTTTTCATTCTATAAATATTTTGTGCATCAAATAGTAGTGTGTATACAAGGTAAATAATCATAGGTAAAGCCGTGATTGAAAATATTTGTATTTTGATTTTGTTTTTTATATCTGAATACAACAACATAAAGGCTATAATCGCACTATTTAAAAGTGCACCCCCTAAATCACCTTGAATTAAAATTAGCATAATACCAAAACCTAATACTAATAAAGGTGACACAAGCGAGCTTAAATTAAAATGACTACCCGCACGTAATCGACGATCAATAATGTATGACAAATATAGTATAGAAGAAATTTTCAACAACTCTGACGATTGTATATTTACGATACCTAAATTCAACCAGTTTTTAGAACCATTAATTTCACTACCGAACAACAACGTAATTACAAGTAAAGCGAGTACTACTGTTAAGATTACTTGCTGCATCTCTTTCCTCTGAAATACATTAATGTTCACTCTATAACTCATCGTAATCACAACTAAACTACCAATACAGAAATATATAAACTGTCTCTTAATAAAATACTTATCACTAATAGGTACACCATTCGTTAAAGCACCATTATTAGCAGAAACCATACTCGCACTGTATATCATCACTACGCCAATCATCGCAAGTATAAAATAAGTGAACAGTATACCGATATCTCCTCCCGAACTCTTTTTAAATTTAAATCGCTTCTTGAAATTCATAAGCCTCTCCTTTCAACCCCAAGAACCATCTTATCTATTTTTATTTACAATTGTCAATTATTTTTAGGCAAACCTAAAACATTTTACGTAAAATATTAAAAAACATAAAAAAAACCTTGTTAATAATCATAATTTAATGACATTTAACAAGGTTACTTCTTTATAATTTAAGTTCCATATCAATATGTGGAATATCATCTTCTAAATAAACTTCTGAAATAGCATTGAATCCAAATGCTGAATAGAAATCAATCAGTCGAGATTGAGCAGAAATGATAATTTTATTCGTTTCTAAATTCTCTTTTACATAATCAATCGCATACGCAACAATTTTCTTACCATAACTATGCCTTCTATAATTTGGATCAACTAAAACCCTACCTATATGTATAACATTGTCCACTTCAATCACTCTTAAATAAGCAACAATTTTCTCATTGTCTTTAAAAATAATATGAATCGCTTCAAAATCCAATTCATCCACTTCTTGATATGGACAACTTTGTTCAACTACAAAAACCTTTGTACGCATTTGAAATACTTGAACTAATTCCGCTGGAGACAAGTCATCCGTCTTCTTGATTACATATTCCATATTATCATTTGGTCTAGATTTCTTTTTATCATCTTAACCTCTCCTTTTTGAAACGAAATGTTACTACTATAACAATTATCCCTTATTATTGTATTTAAATCTAACAAAGAGCTAATAACTCATAAATAATTAAACATTAATACACTCCAAAAGCTTTACCTGCTAAACAAATGATAACAATTAATGTACCAATGAACCATTTAATTTGTGTATTTTTCATTTCAGATATTTGAAACTTGATTTTATCTTCAATCTTTAAAGGTAATTCGTCTATTTTTTTATTTAAATTATCGAACTTATCATCTATTCTCTTCTCAAACTGATCAAATTCTTTTCTTTCAATAAATTCACTCATAATTATCACCTCGTTTAAATAATATATAATTTACAACCAACCTAGCGTCCTTGTAATTGTTACAGCTAATCCTACAATAGCAATTGTCCATCCAATGATTGTATTTCGATCATGTTTGGCTTCTTTCTTTAATTCTTTATTGTTTTCCATCAACATTAACTTTATATCAGAACTAGAAGGTATATTATCTATTTTCTTCTCAATCGCATTAAATTTATCATCAACTCGTTGCTCAAACTGATTAAATTCACTTCTATCAATGAAATTACTCATATTTAACACCTCATTCTAATTAATTTTGATTGACTTCCCATTTTTTTGAATCATTCAATTTTATATTATAATAAAATTGAATTGTAGACAAGTTAAATTGTTAGTAAATCCTCTGATAAATTCAGAGCATAAATATCACTTTAAATGTAAAAAAGTTTGTGAAAAGTATTGCAATAATGGGACAACCTTATATAATAAATTTGTGAATTACAAATCAGTAGATTTAACATGATAATTCTTTAGATGAACTTTAACACCTTACATAAATTTTGAGTAAGGGTATATTTTTTTAGCTCATTTTATGTTGTGAGAAATGTTATTATAATTAATTAAAATATAATATGTAAAAAAGATAAATAAAATACAAAGTGATTAAGTGCAAAATTCTAAAGTTTTGTTAATATGTCTTTTATCAATTTTAATAAAATTTGCTTTAACCACTCTTTTGAAATGTTTAATCTTTTAACCTGCATCATTAAGGGTGATTAAATATATTAATTTTTTAGAAAGGAGTTCAATATAAAGTAAAAACAAATGGTAATCAATTATAATTTAAAAAGGAGTGATAGTACCAATATTTACTTGTAACTACTTCAATATGATGAATAATAGAATAGAAATATACACCTATTTTCAATTTTATTAATTTAATTTATAACTTCAATACGATTTTTAAGGGGTAATAAAAATGAAAAAGTATACTTATTATTATTTGCAACATTATTAGTTTTAGCAGCATGTGGTAAAACTGTTGAAACTAAGGATTTAATTCAAGGTTTTGAAAAAGAAGGTCTTTCTGTTAAAGATAGCCGAGATATGAAAAATGAAGATTTTTGTTTTGCTCCTAACAAAACAAAAGACGCTAAAATATTTACTGTAACCAAAGATAATAATGCTAGAATATTTGTTTTTGATAACGAGAGCGACTTAAAAGACACTAAAGAATATTATGATAAATTAGGAGAAAAAAGTGCTATATTCTTTTCACATACTTATGCGAAAGACAATGTACTGATTCAGATGAATGGAGAAATTGATGAATCTACTTTCAAAAAATATACAAAAGTTATTGATAAAGTAGTCGATTAAAATATAAATAGTCTACACTCTGTGTATTGAACTTTAACACCTTACATAGATTTTGAATAAGTGTATATTTTTTTAGCTCATTTTATGTTGTTCGAAATGTTATTTTAATTGATTACAATATTTTTTATCAACAAAATATTAATTATGTAATCTTTTTGAATTTTAATTTCTGGTTTGTACGTCTTTATAACATCTCAGACGTTGAACATAAATTTTTTACAAAGGCGGGATAAAGTATGAATAATGGCAAGAAAAAATTTATTTGGGGCTGTATGGGTTGTTTAGGAGTTTTCGTAATACTAGCTATCATTTTGCAGGATGTGCTGCATTAGTTAGCAATGATTCATCAAACTCTAGTAATTCATCAAGTAAATCCAATAAAGAAAAAGTATATAAAATTGGTGAAACAGCTAAAAATGGTGATTTAGAAGTTACTGTGAATGGTATTGAGACAACTAAGCAGGTTGGTCCTTCTATCGCACCGACACAAGCAAAAGATACGTATGTTGTAGCTGATGTAACGATCAAAAATAAAGGTAACGACAGTCTGACGATCGATACTAATATGTTTAAATTAAAAGCTGGAGACAAAACAGCAGATGCAGATTCTACTGGTTCAATTAGCGCTAACCAAAGTGATAATGGCTCTATTAGCAACTCATTCTTCCTTGAAAAAGTAAATCCTGACAGTACTATTAAAGGTAAAGTTGCGTTTGATGTATCAGAAAAAGTAGCTAATGATAAAAATAAAAAATTAGTTGTATCATCAAGTTTATTTAGTTTTAAAGAAGTTACATTTGATTTGTCTGATGAAAAACAATCAGCAGAAAAAAAGGAAGACAAAAAGGACGATAAAGCAACTGTACAGTCAGACACTCAACCAGTTGAAAACATCACAAATGTTAATTCAAGCAGCAATACAACTACTAACAATGTAGCGGTTCTCACTAATTCACCTACTTCAAACAATGTAAATGAAAATAATACAACATCAGAAATAAACGAAGAAGAAAATATTTATGAAACTACAACATTTGAAGATGAACCTCAAATCAATGATATTACTTATGAACAGTATCTAGCTGCGCAAGACCTTCAAATGACTGGCCCTACAGACGATATTGGCGATGGACCTGGTTTAAGTTCACCACCTGAAGAAACATTCCAAGAATATGAAACTCGAGTGCAAGAAGAACTAGATCTATATACTGTGCCAGAATAAAAAACACCCGTTGTATCAATATTAATGTGATACAACGGGTGTTTTTTATGTTAATTTGATTCTTCTAATTCACGTATATTTGCAATATATGCTTTAACATTCTCTTCAAGTTTTTCTTGAGTTAAATTGAGAGCACCATATAATTTATGTATCCCCACAAATTTAGCTCCTACAAAATCAGCTGTAGCCATCATCGGTGACAATAGCGTATCTGTTGAAAATCTTGTTGCATTTTCAGATTCATATTTATCACTATCTGCACCTATAGAAACAGCCAGTCCAATATTTTTATTGTTTAAGGCATTTCCAGTAGATCCATATGCCCAACCATACTCAAATACTTCGTCTAAATATTTTTTCAATAATGATGGTGAACTATACCAGTACAATGGATATTGAAAAATGATATTATCATAGCTTTCTAATAAATCTTGTTCTTCTTTAATATTTAATTCGCCATTTGGATATTTTAAATATAATTCATGAACATCAATATTTTCACTTAACAAAGCATCGCGCCACTTTTTATTTACTACAGATTCCTCAATGTTAGGGTGTACAAGAATAACTAATGTAGACATTTCAATACCTCCATCTTATTTATATAAAAATTATAGCAAAAGTAAAAACAAAATGTTAACTACATTGCTTAGTGATATTAAATTATTGAAGGGATTTTGGGGTTATAACGTGAATAATGGTTAAATTTGTGAAATCTATATAATAAAAAATAATAAGAAGATTATAAATGGTATTAATGCGAATATATTTACTAAATTCATAACAAACCTTATTAAACCTGTATATCTAACTCTTTTAATTCTTGAAAATACAAATGCTAATGAAATGACACCTGCTATTATCGATGTATGGAAAAAATAATATAGTAAATCAGCAAATTCTAATTTCTGTATGTAAAAAATGATACTACCAATAACTAAAAATAAATAATTAAATATATTCACTATGTATAATAATTTAACCACTTTTAATTACACCTCTTTTTTAAATATATAATTTTGACGAGATTAATTATTTACGATTGTTGTCTAAGTAATTAGCAAATAACTTTATTGGTATTAAAAGAGAATATCCTAATAATAATCCACCCACTGATGAAACTTGAACTGATAGATCAAATGTTTTAGTTAAACCGACATAACTTATAAAAATACCGACTAAGAAAATTAAAGTGAAATTCATAATTAAATTTTTTATTGGAATAAACAAATCTACGCTCCTTCTCTAATTGTTAAATTATGTAAAACCAAAGTTGTAAGGTAATTATACATAAGGAAAAGATGAATTTCTATAAAAACTAATAATGCTATATTTTTTATTCACAAAAAATACCCCTAAAGTTGAACCAAAATTCAACTTTAGGGGTGCACTTCACTATTTAGGTGGTTTATCTAACGATTTAAGAAGTATATGTTTTATAATACGTAACCAATCATATATAATTTATCTTTCTCTAATTTAAAACGTTGTATTCAACAACATTTTGTTTAATATCATTAATTGTTCTGGTATTGTATTTTTCGATACATCAGGATGAGCTTTGATATGTTCATCGACTTGATTCATTTTTATAATGTTATCCCCTTCAATTTTCGAGATATGTGAAAAATTAAAAGATACATTCTCAGAACCTATTATATACTTTTCATTATTTGAACCTGCTTTAAGATATTCGTTAATATTATCGCTGATATCTTCTTTTCTTAAATCTTTAAGAAAATGTTCATCTTTCACATTATATTCACCCAAACTTATAATTGGATCAACGGCTAAACATTTTAAGTCTAATTTTGAACCATAATATAATGAACCTGTACCACCTTTAGAAGCACCATATAATACAATGTCTTCTTCACTAATATTAAGTTCTTCTTTAACTCTCATAATGGCATTCGTAATATCTTTTTCAAAAGTATCATTATTCACAGAGTTAATGTAATGTGAGCCATGAGATAGGTTTAAATCCATAATTCTCATAGTATACACATTTTTGACTAAACTTCTCTCAATTTCACTAAAGAATTTAGGGAACATTCTGCTAGGCATTAAATAATTGTCATATCCTTCAACGTTTGGCATACATGTGAATATAACAATCAGTTTTTTATCAATAGAACTTTTATTTTCTTTACGGTCTAAAGGTTTATCTAGAGTATAAAAAACATCACCTTCTTGATGTAGATCATTCCTTTGCCACAATTCATTAATATATTTGCGTTTATATAGTTTTGATATACCGTCTTTATGAAGATATAAAATATAGTCATTCTTGAGCAATTCTTTATACAAGTTATAAATTTTTTCGTTTCTTCTAGACATTTCAATGATATTTTTTTCTGAGTTTAATATAACTTCAACAGTTTTAGTGTGTAAAAGTTCTAATTCATCATCAATATGAACGCGTTGGACACTTCTTGGCAAATTATCTACCGAACTGTTGTGATTTTTGTATGTAATATTAACTAATTTATTTAAAAATTCATTATAAAACTTATTCTCATAATGTAAATAATATGGTCCCCATACATGATTTTCATCTAACTTAAAGTTAGTATTTGTCATATCAAGTACTTCAACATCGAAATTATTAACTATATAATCGTCTAATTTATCCCATATCTTATTCATAGATTCAAAATTTTGTAGCGTAATGTTCTGTTTAGTTCTTAATTCAGTTAATGTAGTATCGTCCGTGAAGATATCTGTAAATCTTGCTTTAACTAAAACAACTTTACATCCTGGTACTTCATTATTTATGAAATTAAAAAATTTATGTATAGCTGAACTCCAAATTTCAACATACTGGTCGAAATCATCATTAATATTTAGTACATCAGATGTATCTATATTATCAATACCTTCAAAATTAGGGTTGTTTGTTATATAGTTGTTATCTTTAATTTTCAACAGACCGAATTTCACGTCTGGGTTTAGATCCATTAATAAATATTGTGGTTTTTCTTTTTTTAAAGTTTCCAAGAAACCTTTGTCAAATTCTCTTAATAATAAATTTTGAACGTAATTCGTTTTATTTTTAATTGATTTTGTAACTTTTAATTCGAGTTTATCTGACATCAAACTCGGAATAGCTGTTTGATTTTGATGAGCGATAACATCAAAAAATAACTTATAATATGGATTAAATTTAGAGTTAAAATTATCTCTTGTAATACATGATCCAACTGTAGCAACTTTGATAGTCATTATATACTCCCTTTGTTTACTTTTATTTTATTATAGTATAATTTAACCAAATATTTTAAACAACAAAAAAATATGAATAGTATACAATGTTTTATAATAAAAAAATAACCCTACCTAGTTTTTGAACACAAAAAATCCCGTCATAACGAGTGACTAATCACTTGTTACAACGGGATATAGGTAATTTACGTCCTGGGAGGGATTCGAACCCCCGACCGACGGCTTAGAAGGCCGTTGCTCTATCCAGCTGAGCTACCAGGACATTTTCAACACAAGAATAATTATATCTAATAGATGCCATTTTATCAATACATTTTCTAAAGAAAAATGTTTATTTAATCGCTTTAGAGGTATTATTACATATTTATTCCAATACTTCTATTTAATCTGTTATTACAATGTCATTGATTTTGACTGAATTCTCTTTATCTGCCTTACATATCGACTGATCATCAAATATTTTTACTACATTCGCCTTAACTAATCCAGCTGCACTTAAGACATATATTTTCTCATTCGTATGTAATTCATTATCTTTCCCCGTATTTATACAAAAATCTTCCTGATTTATAACTGATGTCACGTATGTTCTATACATTTAAACATCCTCCCTATTACATTTCAGATTTACCTTATTGCATTTACTTGAAATTAAGAACATTAATAATTATAAAACAATTTTACTTTAATTGAAAGTTTATTCTAAATTTGTAATAAAAATGAGATATTCAGATGAATATCTCATTTCATAAAATCTTATTTACATTTTGGTTGTGTACTTTATTAATTATAATGCGAGGGATTGTTTCTCTACTACTTCATGATTTCTATTTAAAAATGTCAAATTAGCATTTTCATATTGTTCATCAAACTCTAAAATTGCATATGTTTCTTCCCAAGTACCTCTTGTTTGAGATATGCTTCCTGGATTGATGCAATAAACACCATTGATTGATTCACATAGTGCTATGTGACTGTGTCCATAAAACGCAAATTTAGCGTTAGTATTTTGGGCATGTGCGCTAAGTACTTCTCTCGTACCTTTCACTTCATATCTATGACCATGTGTATAGAAGTATCCAACGCCTTCTACTTCACCTTGATTTTCTATTGGAAATTGCGCATCAAAGTCGCAGTTTCCTTTCACGCGGTCATATAAAGCTAATTCTGTATCATTATAATCGAACTCAGAATCTCCTAAGTGCAGAAATAAGTTTCCATCTTTATGGTGATCATATACTTCATGTAATATACCTTGTTCTCCATGATTATCACTTACGATTACCCATTTCATTGAAATCTCTCCCCTATGTCTTCATTCATCAATTTAATTGCATTTCCACGATGACTGACTGCACCTTTTTCTGCTGATGTTAACTCAGCCATTGTTCGATCTAATGATGGTACAAAGAAAATTGGATCATAACCGAAACCATTTTCACCGCGTGGCTCGTCTATGATTTCACCTTGTACAGTTCCTATATAAGTGACTGTCTCTTTATTAGGTTCACTTACTGCAATTGCACATACAAACTCAGCAGCTCTATCTTCAATTCCTTTTAAATTTTCAAGTAATTTATCCATATTATCTTGATCATTCTTCGCTTCTCCTGCATATCTTGCTGAATAAATACCTGGTTCACCGTTTAAAGCTTTAACAGAAAGTCCACTGTCATCTGCAATAACAATTTTATGTAATTGTTTAGACGCTGATTCTGCTTTTAAAATTGCATTTTCTTTAAATGTTTTGCCAGTTTCATCAACATCAAAGTCCAGTGCTATTTCTGATATCCCAATTACATTTGCCTTTGGAAAAATTGTTTTAAAATCATTAATTTTCCCTTTGTTATTTGATGCAATTATAATATCTTTCATTAGAATTCTCCCCTTACAATGTTATTCTTTCTACTACAGCATCTTCAATATGTAGCCATTCTTTTATTGTTCTTGTAATATGCTCAACATCACCATTGGCATAAAATTGATGCTTTGGATTAGGTGTATAATACGAATGTTCATTACTAAAAGTTAACAATGCACTTACTTCTCTTGCTGTTTCCAAGCCAGAAGATATAATCGTCTTTCCATCGTCAAAATATTGATGAATCGCTTCATATAGTAATGGATAATGTGTACATCCAAGAATGATTGTATCTGAATCATCATATCTCCACTGTTTCAGTGTTTGATGGATAACAATACTAGTTATTGTCGGATCCTTATATCTCATTTGTTCTACTAACGGTACAAATCCAGGACAAGATATCCCTTTAACTTCAACTTGTGGATTAATGGATTTGATACTTTTTCTGTATGCTTCTGATTTAATCGTACCTTCTGTACCTAATACAAGCACTCTATTATTCTTCGTAGTCATAATCGCAGTTCTTGAACCTGGATCTATTACGCCAATAACAGGAATTGATAGTAGTTCTTGTAATGGTTTCAAAGCAACAGCTGTTGCAGTGTTACAAGCAATCACAAGCATTTTAATGTCTTTCTCCACTAAGAAATTAGCTAATTGAATTGTAAAAGATTTAACTTCTTCTTTAGAACGTGGACCATATGGACATCTACCTATATCACCTAAATAAAAAATAGTTTCGTTTGGTAATTGACGCATAATTTCTTTAGCTACTGTTAAGCCGCCAATACCAGAGTCTATTACACCAATCGGTTTATTCATTCGTCTTCACTTCTCATTCTTTTTAACATGATTTCTAAAGCTTCATTAAATTTTAATTTGTCATCTTCATCCATGACAGCCAATATACCTTCAGTATACTGTTGTCTTGCATAGATCACTTCATCAATTAACTTGTAACCTTTTTCTAGCAATTTAACATGGAATACTCTTTTGTCTGCTTCAGATTGTACCCTTAAGACCAATTCTTTTCGTTCAAGTTTATCTACAATATCTGTAGTTGTGGAATAAGCTAAGAATAGTTTTTTTGACAATTCACCAATCGTTAATTGCTCTCGTTCATGTAACCATTGCATCGCTATAAATTGTGGTAGTGAAATATCATATACTTTTAAATGTTCACGTGATTTTAACTTCGTTCTTTCACCAATATGTCTTAAAGAATATTCAATCTGTTTTGTTATTTCTTCCATGGTTGATAGTACCTCTTTCTACATAAAACTTATACTTTATATAATAACATATTCATGAATTGTCAGTTAATCAATTGATATGTTTTACACATAAAAAAAGACCTATATAAATTTTGTAACGATAACAAAATTTATGTAGGTCTTATATCAATTAATTTACTTCGTGATCTGAACCAAAGAATGATTTGAACATTTGGAATGTTGCTTCTCTATTCATTGATGCAATTGAAGTTGTTAATGGAATTCCTTTAGGACATGCGTTCACACAGTTTTGTGAACTACCACATTCTTGAATACCACCATCTGACATTATTGCTTTAATTCTTTCATCCTTAGTCATGCTACCTGTTGGATGTAAATTGAATAAACGTACTTGAGAAATCGCTTGTGCACCCATGAAATTATTATTAACATTCACGTTTGGACAAACTTCTAAACAAACACCACATGTCATACATTTTGATAATTCATATGCTGTTTGACGTTTTTTCTCAGGCATACGTGGACCAGGACCTAAGTCATAAGTTCCATCAATAGGTACCCAAGCTTTAACTTTTTTCAAGTTATCAAACATACGTGAACGGTCTACTTGTAAATCACGTACGACAGGGAATGTTTTCATTGGTTCAAGTTTAATAGGTTGTTCCAATTGATCAATAATTGCAGAACATGATTGACGCGCTTTGCCATTAATAACCATAGAACAAGCACCACAAACTTCTTCAAGACAGTTCATATCCCAAGTTACAGGTGTAGTTTTTTCACCATTTGACGTAATAGGATTTCTTTGAATTTCCATTAACGCAGCGATTACGTTCATGTTCGGTCTGTAAGGTATTTCAAACTTTTCTTCATAAGATGCTGATTGTTCATTTTCTTGACGTCTAATGATTAATGAAATAGTTTTATTTTCTTGTTTTTGACCTTGTGCGTTTGGTTCAACTGTTTGTGTGTCTGCCATTATGATTTCCCTCCTTTAGATTTCTTAGAGTAATCTCGTTTACGAGGTTCAATGTGACTTAAATCAACTTCTTCATATGAGAATTCAGGTGCTTCTTCTGCGCCTCTGAATTGTGCAATTGTTGTTTTTAACCATTCTTCATCATTACGGTCTGGGAATTCAGGTTTATAATGTGCACCACGTGATTCATTACGATTGTATGCACCAATTGTAATAACCCTTGCTAATACAAGCATATTCCATAATTGACGTGTGAAGAATACTGCTTGGTTACTCCAAGTTGATGTATCTTCCATATCGATATCTTGATAACGCTTCATCAATTCCACAATTTGTTTATCTGTTTCTAGAAGTTTATCGTTATGACGAACAACAGTAACGTTAGCTGTCATAATCTCTCCTAATTCTTTGTGTAATTTATAAGCATTTTCAGTACCTTTTTGGTTTAATAAGCGATCGAATTTTTCTTGTTCTTCTTCGATTCTTGTTTGGAATAATGATTCATCTAATTCAGTATAAGATGTTTCGATATTTTTAACATATTCCATTGCATTTGGTCCTGCAACCATACCACCATATATTGCTGATAATAATGAGTTTGCACCCAATCTGTTACCACCATGTTGAGAATAGTCACATTCACCAGCTGCAAATAAACCTTTAATATTAGTCATTTGATCAAAGTCTACCCAAATACCACCCATTGAATAATGGACTGCTGGGAATATTTTCATTGGGACTTTACGAGGGTCGTCACCAGTGAATTTTTCATATATTTCAATAATACCACCAAGCTTAACATCTAATTCATGTGCATCTTTATGTGATAAGTCTAGGTATACCATGTTTTCACCGTTGATACCTAATTTTTGATTCACACATACATCAAAGATTTCACGTGTTGCAATATCACGAGGCACTAAATTACCATAGTCAGGATATTTTTCTTCTAAGAAGTACCAAGGTTTACCATCTTTATATGTCCAAATACGGCCACCTTCACCACGAGCTGACTCACTCATTAATCTTAGTTTGTCATCACCTGGAATTGCTGTTGGGTGAATTTGAATAAATTCACCATTCGCATATTTCGCACCTTGTTGGTATACAACAGAAGCTGCTGATCCAGTATTAATCATTGAGTTCGTTGATTTACCAAATATGATACCAGGTCCACCTGTTGCCATAATTACAGCATCAGAACCGAATGATTCAATTTTAGAATCTTTTAAGTTTTGTGCGACGATACCGCGTGCAGCATCTTCTTCGTCTTTCACTATACCTAAAAATTCCCAACCTTCATATTTCGTAACTAAGCCTTTAACTTCAAAACTTCTCACTTGCTCATCTAATGCATATAATAATTGTTGACCAGTTGTTGCGCCAGCAAATGCAGTTCTATGATATAAAGTACCACCAAATCTTCTGAAGTCTAAAAGACCTTCAGGTGTACGGTTAAACATTACGCCCATTCTATCTAATAGATGAATAATGCTTGGTGCTGCTTCAGTCATATTTTTAACCGGTGTTTGGTTAGCTAGGAAATCTCCGCCGTAAACTGTATCATCAAAGTGAATAAACGTTGAATCGCCTTCACCTTTCGTATTTACAGCACCGTTAATTCCACCTTGTGCACAAACAGAGTGTGAACGTTTAACAGGAACTAATGAGAATAAATCAACATGTGCACCTTTTTCTGCTGCTTTAATCGTTGCCATTAATCCAGCTAAACCACCACCGACAACAATAATTTTGTTGTTTGCCATAAAAATTGTCACTCCCCTAAAAAGTATAAATCTTATACGAATGCAAATATAGCTCTTAAGCCAATAATACTAACTACGATAAATACGAATAAAGTTACATAAGTCATGATACGTTGTGATTTAGGTGATTGTGTGATTCCCCAAGTGATGAAGAATGACCATAAACCATTTGAGAAATGGAATATAACACTTAGAACACCAACAACATAAAGGATGAGTGAAATAGGATTAGATAATATATCTGAAACCATATCAAAATCAACATGATGACCTAATGCAGCTTGAATACGTGTTTGGTATACGTGTACGGCAATAAAGATAAATGAAATGATGCCTGTAACACGTTGTAATAGAAACATCCAGTTTCTAAATAATGAGTGTCTGCCAATATTTTCTTTAGCAGTAAACGCTATGTATAATCCATAAATAGCGTGGAATAGTATAGGAATATAAATTACTACAACCTCTAATACAATTTTAAATGGTAAGTTCCACATAAAGTCCGAAGCTTTATTAAATGCCTCCGGGCTAATAGTTGCAAAGTGGTTAATTAATAAATGCTGAATTAAGAATATCCCTATAGGAATTACACCTAATAATGAATGAATACGACGTAATATAAACTGTTTTTCGCTTGACGCCAAAAGAAGTCCCCCCTAACTTTAATCTATGGCTCGATCGTTATTTTTAAGGATGTAATATTTGTAAACGATTACATCAACTCCAAAAAAAATTCGATGAGCATTACATGTATATTGTAACATTATCTAGCATGAATTTGGGTATGAGAATAATTCTCATACCCTTATAAATGGATTTTTTATTGTAAATTTACTCTTAAGATTTTAGTTTTTCAATCAAGTTTTCTGCAACTTTTTTTGGTAGACCTAAATTTGTAAATGCTTCCATATCTGCTTCTCTCATTTTTTTAATTGAGCCGAAATGTTTTAACAGATTTTGTTTTCTTTTCGGTCCAATACCTTCTATATCATCTAAAGCAGATTTTAAAGTTGTTTTTTGACGTGTTGATCGATGGAAACTAATTGCAAATCGATGCACTTCATCTTGAATTCGTTGTAATAAGTAAAATTCTTGTGAATTTTTCTTTAGTGGTATAATTTCTGCTTGCATGCCGTAAAGTAATTCTGACGTTTGGTGTTTGTCATTTTTACTTAAACCAGCAATAGGAATATCTAAACCTAATTCGTTTTCTAATACTTCTCTTACCGATGACATATGACCTTTACCACCATCGACGATGATTAAATCTGGTATCGGTAATCCTTCTTTTAAAACTCTTGTATATCTTCTTCTCACAGCTTCTTGCATTGATTTATAGTCATCTGGCCCATCAACCGTTTTGATTTTATATTTTCGATAATCTTTTTTACTTGGTTTTCCATCAACAAATGCAACCATTACAGAAACTGGATCAACACCTTGTATATTAGAATTATCAAATGCTTCTATTCTAATTGGCGTTTGAATTCCCATTGCTTCTCCAAGGTTATCAATCGCTTTTACCGTTCTAGATTCGTCTTTTGCGATAAGTTCAAATTTATTTTTCAATGCGATTTTTGCATTTTTTATTGCTAAATCTATCATTTCTTTTTTCTTACCGCGTTGTGGTTGAACTACTTTAGCATCTACAACTGACTCTACTGTTTCCAAATCTAGATTTTTTGGTATATGAATTTCTTTTGGCGTTAAATGTTGATTCAAACTATAAAACTGACCAATAAATGTATAAAACTCTTCTTCTGCAGTTTGTATAATTGGCACCATTGAGGCTTGTCTTTCAATGAGCTTTCCTTGTCTAATGAAAAATACTTGAATACACATCCAGCCTTTATCAACTGAATAACCAAAGATATCTCTCATAGTCATATCTGCTGACATCATGTTCTGCTTATAATTCAACATTTCTATATGTTGTATTAAATCTCTATATTCTTTTGCTTCTTCAAATTTTAATGCTTCACTCGCAGCCATCATTTTCTCATTTAAGTCATTCACAATCGTTTTATCATCACCATTTAAGAAATCTGTAATTTCTTTAATCATTGTTTGATATTCAGATTGTTCTACAGGATAAACACAAGGGCCTAAACATTGCCCAATGTGGTAATATAAACACAATTTATTTGGCATTGTGACACATTTTCTTAAAGGATATATGCGATCTAATAATTTTTTAGTTTCATGTGCAGCATATGCATTTGGATAAGGTCCGAAATATTTACCTGAATTCTTTTTAACTGTACGCGTTACGAGTAAGCGTGGATGTTTCTCATTTGTTATTCTAATAAATGGATAACTTTTATCGTCTTTTAACAAAATGTTATATCTAGGGTGATGTTTCTTTATAAGATTTAACTCTAATAATAAAGATTCAATTTCACTAGATGTAACAATAAATTCAAAATCTCTAATCTCAGCTACTAAACGTGTTGTCTTCTCATCATGTGCCCCGGTAAAATAACTTCTCACTCTATTTCTTAGTCGTTTTGCCTTCCCGACATAAATCACAGACTGGTGTCTATCTTTCATAATATAACAACCCGGTTCAGTAGGTAATACATCTAATTTTTGTTTTATTTTTAATTGGTAGTCTTCCACCTTTATACACCTACCTTCGTTAAATATTATATCAATAAATAATCTTCAAACATAAATATATGTCTTTATTTAACATACATAAAAAAGGCTGAGACATTATATTATGTCCCAGCCTCTTGAACCAACATATTCATGATGGTTAAGTTATATTAATAATGTTTAGATAAAACTTGTTCCAATTGTTCTTTAGGTTGGAAACCAACTACTTTATCTACAGCTTCGCCATCTTTGAATACGATTAAAGTTGGAATACTCATTACTTCGTATTTAGCAGCAGTTGCTTGGTTTTCGTCTACATCAACTTTCACGATATTAGCTTTACCTTCAACGTCTTTAGCTAAATCTTCAAGTACTGGTGCGATCATTTTACAAGGTCCACACCAAGGTGCCCAGAAGTCCACTAAACTTACGCCTTCTTTAATTTGTTCATCGAAATTTGAATCAGTTGCTTTTACTAATGCCATAGGAAAAATCCTCCTTGTTTACTTATGATAGTGAGAGTATAGCACGCTTTATTTATCAATGCATGTTGTTTGCTCACACTGTATTTTACTTCATGAATTGCTATGAAGCAATCACTTAAATTGTGGTTTTCTCTTTGATATAAATGCATCGATACCTTCTTTAGCATTTTCAGTATCAATAATATCTACGAAATGTCTTTCTTCAATTTGATCACTTTCTAATGATAAATCTAAATTAGACATTTGTTTTATGACTTTAATTGAATCTGCTGATTTAGATGCAATTTGTTGTGCTAACGCTAAAGTTACTTGATCTAATTCCACTTCATCTTTAACGATATCGTTAAACAATTCTTTAATATCATTTAAATTTACATTCTCACCAGTTAATGCAATTTGTAGTGCTTTATGTTGTCCAACCATATCAGACAACCTTCTGACACCACCAAAGCCTGGGAATATACCTAAATTAATTTCCGGTAAACCTACTTTAGTATCTTGTGTAATGATACGCATATCACATGCCAATGCTAATTCAAATCCTCCACCTAAACATACACCATGAATGGAACTAATCACTGGTTTATGACAAGTTTTAATTAATCTAAATAGTTTTGCACTTGTAGATGCTAAATTAAGCCTTTCGTGCTTAGTTAAATTTGGAAATGATTTAATATCTGCACCAGCAGAAAAACATTTACCGTTACCTTTTATAACGATGACTTTAATATTTGGATCAAATCCTTTGTTTTCAATCGCTTCAATCAATCCATTCAACACCGCTTCATTTAGCGCATTTACTGGTCCATGATTTAATTGAATAAACAATATTTGATTTTCTATTTTTGTTTCAATCATTGTTTGCCTCCTTTAAAAAAATATTAAATATGCAATACCTGCTATAAATGTTACTGCAGAAATAACGAGCAATACTTTTGCTAGTTTATACATATCAAAGTTATCCAATATGCTTCCTCCTTATTTCAACGTTACTACAGTTACACCAAATCCACCTTCTGAAGGCATACCTGTTCTGTAACTATCAACTGAACGGTGTCGTTTTAAGTGATCAGTGACACCTTTTTGAAGTGCACCCGTACCTTTACCATGAATAATGTTTACTGTACCGTAATTTGAAAGTACAGCTTGATCTAAATATTGATCTAATTCTATCATTGCTTCTTCATATCGATAACCTCTTAAATCTAAATCCATTTTTATTGTAGATCGATTTGTTCTAGGTACAACTTTTTTCACAGGCTGTTTCTTCTTATCTAGTTTTTCTAAATCTTTTATTTCAATTTTCATTTTTAATATACCCATTTGAACAACCGCTTCTTCTTCATTGATCACTTCAATGACTTCACCTTTTTGTCCATATGAAAGTACTTTGACATCGTCGCCTTTTTCTATCTTATCGTGTCTTTCTTTTTGCACATTTTGTTTCAGTGATTCAGCTGTATATTGGTTATCTAATCGTTTCTTTCTTTCAATGAGTTCATGTTCTTTCACATTTGCTGCAGAATTGTCTCTCATTTCTCGTAATTCTTGAAGTATCGTTTCAGCTTCTTTTGTCTTTTGTTTTACTTCTTGGTTTGCTTTCGTACGTGCTTCATCCATTAACTGTTTTTTAAAGTTTTCAAAACGTTGTAATTCTTGACTTAATGATTGATGTAATGCAGTTGATTCTTGTTTAAGTTTTTCAACTTCAATTCTATCATTTTCAACAGATTTTGCATTTTTTTCTAATGAAGCAATCATTTGATTGATTTCTTTCTCATCTTGTCCGATTAATGTTTTCGCATGATTGATAAGTTCTGTTTTTAATCCTAATTTTTTTGAAATTTCAAATGCGTTTGATCGACCAGGAATGCCCATCAATAATTTATATGTTGGTCTTAACGTTTCAACATCAAATTCAACACTAGCATTCATTACTTTTTCACGATTGTAGCTATATGCTTTCAATTCTGGGTAATGTGTTGTAGCCATAATCAACGCATCACGTTCAATCGTATAATCTAAAATACTCATTGCTAAAGCGGCACCTTCACTCGGATCCGTACCCGCACCTAATTCGTCGAATAAAATCAAAGAATCTTTATCAGATTGATCAATGATACTTACAATATTTTTCATGTGAGATGAAAATGTTGATAATGATTGCTCAATAGATTGTTCGTCTCCAATATCACAAAATACTTTTTTGAATATCGTAATAATAGAGCCATCTAAAGTTGGGATTAACAAACCAGACTGTGCCATTAATGAAATTAAGCCAACTGTTTTTAATGTAACAGTCTTACCACCTGTGTTTGGTCCTGTAATAATCACAGCATTTATATCTTGTTTAAACTCGATTGTATTACTGACTACATCATCTTGGTTAATGAGTGGATGTCTCGCTTTAGGTAAATAGATTGTTCTATCATCCGATACAGCTGGTTTTGTAGCTTTAATAGTTGCACCATACTTTGCTTTCGCAGTGACAAAATCTAAATGTCCCATAATTTGTGTGCTTAATAACAATTCTTGACCTACTTCACTGACACTTTCGGTTAAGATATAAAGTAATCTATCTTTTTCTTCTTTTTCTTTTGCCTTAACTTGTGCAATTTGATTATGCATTTCTACAATTGCACTTGGCTCGATATATAAAGTTTGACCAGAAGCAGATTGATCATGAACAATACCGCTAAAGTCTTGTCTATATTCAGCTTTAACTGGTATAACATGTCTATCATTTCTTACAGTTACTAGCGCATCAGATAATTTCTTCTGATTGGACTGAGATCGAACCATTTGTTCTAGTCTTGATTTGATTCTATCTGTTGTTTTTCTGATTTGATATCTTAAATCAGCTAATTTTGGACTCGCATTATCAAATAAATCATGTTCATCACATTGTTCACTGATTTGATTAAGCAAATCACTTAATACAGGCAATTGCGCTGCGTATCCATCTATATTTGGATAAAGGATGTCTTCATCTTCATCGACGATACTTGCATAAAAAGTTTTAAATCGATTCTGAACTTGAATGTTTCGCTTAATTTGATTAAGTTCTTCAACGTTCAATAAACTACCAATTTCAGAGCGTCTAACATAAGATTTAATATCTTTAAGCCCTGAATATCCCGGCATTCTGTGCTTATTATAAATTTGAGTTAATTCATCTGTTTCGTTTAAACTATGTTTTACGGTTTCTATATCTATACTTGGTTGTAGTTCTTTTATGAGTTGCTCAGCAATATCACTTGTCGCATGTGCTAATAATTGTTGAATAATTAAGGGATACTCAAGAACTTTTAATGTTTTATCATTCATTTTATCTTCCCTCTTCTTTAATACTTTTATTTATTTGAAGTAATCCATGTTTTGAATGCGTCACGGCTCATTGCATTAATGACTTGGGATTTACGTACCCAGCCTTTTTGTGCAGTGCCAACACCATATTTCATGAAATCAAAGTGATCAATATGATGTGCATCCGTATTAATTGTAATCATTAAATCTGGATTGGCTTTCAACACTTCTGCATTTAAATCTAACCTTTGTGGATTTGCATTTAATTCTAACACTGTGTTCGACTCTCTCGCCATCTTAATGAGTTGCTCCATATTAACTTTGTACCCTTCTCTTCGGCCTATAATTCTACCAGTTGGATGTGCAATGTGTCTGACATATGGATTTTCACAAGCTGTTTTGAGTCGATGCATAATTTCTTCTTCAGTTTGGTTAAAGCTCTGATGAATTGCAGCAATAACATAATCTAACTCTTTCAATACTTCATCAGGATAATCTAATGTGCCATCTGGCTTTATATCCATTTCCGTACCACTGTAAATATCAATTTCTTGATATTTTTCATTGAGAGATTTAATTATTTTATTTTGTTCGAGTAATCGTTCAATCGACAAACCATTTGCGACTGCTAAATTTCTAGAATGATCCGTAATACAAATAAATTTATAATTTCGTTTAATTGCCGCTTCAATCATTTCTTCAATTTTAAATGCACCATCACTGTAAGTCGTGTGCATATGGATATCTCCATTTATATCACCGAGTTGAATGATATCTTTAAGATCTTTATCAAATTCAGTACCATCTTCTCTCATTGCTGGTGGAATAAACGGAACATCATAATGTTCATATATTTTTTTCTCGCTATCATAAGTGATTAAACTTCCATCACTTTTTTCAATTCCATATTCGCTGACTTTCTCATTTCTTTGTTTAGCAAGTTGTCTTATTCGAATATTGTGGTCTTTTGATCCAGTGAAGTGCTGTAACGTATGATAAAAAGATGCTGGTTTAATTAATCTAAAATCTACACCGATAATATCATCATCAATCTTTAAATCGAGTGAAACTTTAGTCTGTCCTACAGCAATTTGTTCATTAATATTAGGTAGTTCTAATAATAATGACTGTACTTTCATTTCATCGTCTGTAGCAATGATGTAATCTAAATCTTTACTTGTTTCTCTCATTCTTCTGTAGCTTCCGGCAACTTGGAATTGTTTTATTTCGTCGATACTCTCTAAATATTTTTGAATGCTCGATTGTGCTTTAATCATTGAATTTATTGGATATCTCTCAGGTCTTTGACCTAATATTTTCGCTTCTTCTAATAATTTTTGTTCTGTTTTTTTAGCAAAACCAGGTAATTCAGAAACTTTTTTATTTTCACAAGCATCTATCAAATCTTCTTTATTTTTAATATCTAATTCTTTATAAAGTTTAGCTATTTTTTTACTACCTAAACCAGGAATTTTTAGAAGTGGGATTAAACCTTCAGGAATTTCTTGTTTCAATTCGTCTAAATAGGTTTGTGTACCCTCATTTAAATATTCATTAATGACATCTCCTACACCTTTACCAATGCCTTTTAAAGTTGTAATATCTTCTATTTCTTGCAATGTTCTTTCATCGGTTTCAAGTGATTGACTTGCTTTTCTATACGCAGATACTTTAAAAGGATTCTCCCCTTTAATCTCCATATATATCGCAATTGTTTCTAACATTTTTATAATATCTTTTTTTGTTAACATCTCTATTCCTCCGTAAAAAAAGTCATAGGTTCTCCCATGACTTTTTTTCTAATATGAATTCATTTAATTTGAAAGCCATTTTACTAATAGATCAGATAAGAATGGTGTTTTTGTTAGTATCAGATTTCCTAATGAAGACTGATGTAATGATTCTATAAATGAAGGTACCGGTATAACTGCAATTGCTGCAATTATAATGATGACGATGATGTAAGCTTCGATAAAGCCTAATGCTATCGCAAAATATTTTTGATATTTGCCACCAAATGTCATTTGATGATAAAAATCAAATACAGTAGCTATAATTTGTAAAATCACTTTTGTAAAAACAAACAAAATGAGAATTGCCATAATATTATAGAACGCATTCTCATTATTTATATTATCAAATATCACATTCTTACCATCCGTTGAAGCACTTGGATAAGGTAGAATTAAATGTAATTGTTTACTAAATGGTACATAGCATATTGCTGCTATAACTAATGAACTGATTGTTGCAATGGAATGTAAAGATTGTAAGACGAGACCACGTCTATAGCCAATGATAACACCCAATAACAAACATAAAACCGTGAGTAATGTAATCATTATCAATTTCCTTTATTTTTTAATTGTTTAATTTCTTCTTTTAATTTTTCATTTTCATCTTCTAATTTAACATATTCATGCATCACATTTACAGCAGTGAGTACTGATTTACGCGTTGTATCTAAACCGGCATTTAATCGCCCAAGCGCTTTAATCTTCTCGTCTACTCTTCCAGCTACATATCGAATATGAGAAGGATCATCTTCACCAATAATTGTATAATGTTGATCATTTATAACTACTGTAACTCTATTTTTGTTTTCACTCATTATACTACCCCTGTTCAAATTATAAATGGAATTCTATATATTTAATCATAATATATTATACATGACATAAGTTCATTTGTGTATGAATATCATAAACTTCATCTGAGAATATTCGTTTATTGTATCTATTTGTGCTAATCTATTAATAGAAAATTTATTAAAGGTAGGACATAACTGTGGCTAACATCGTAAAAATTATAAATACAGAAACAATTAATCAAATCATTTCAAAATATCATATGGAAACCACAAATTTACCAACTGGTACACTCGCTCGCAAAAAAATTAAAAGTACCCAAGTTCAAATTTATCGATCAAAGAAAATTATGTTTCAAGGTAAAGACGCAGAACAAGTTGCAAGTGAAGTACTCGGTCAAAAAATGACACCTACGCAAAGTTCAGCGCCTAAAACACCAAAGACTTATCAATTTGATTCACACAATACTATTGGTAGTGACGAAGCAGGAAGTGGTGATTATTTCGGACCATTAACTGTATGTGCAGCATATGTTTCAAAAAAGAATGCATTACTTTTAAAAGAATTAGGCGTGATGGATTCAAAATCATTAACAGACACAAAAATCGTTACCCTTGCTGAACAAATCATTCAAATATGTCCACATTCACTTATCGTACTTGATAATCAAAATTATAATGAGAAACAAGCTGAAGGTTGGAGTCAAGTTAAGATGAAAGCAGTCTTACATAATCAAGCAATCACAAACGTCATTAATCGAATAGATGAACAGTCACTAGAACAAATCGTGATTGACCAATTTGTGCAAGCAAGCACTTATGAAAGATATGTGATTGGACCAATGCCTCGTAAAGACATTACATATTTCGAAACAAAAGGCGAATCAAAATCGATTGCTATTGCAGCAGCTAGTATTATCGCACGATATGCATTTGTTAAACATATGGATAAACTATCACAAACATATAATGTTACGATACCAAAAGGAGCAAGTAATAAAGTCGATTTAGAAGCTGCAAAGCTCATCCAAAAACATAGTATTCAACAACTCGATCAAATTACAAAGAAACATTTTAAAAATAGAGACAAAGCATTGAGCTTAGTCAGCCGTAAAAGGAGAGATTAATATGTTGTTCATTACATTCAGTTGGCAAGTCATATTGGCTTTAGTAGTCATTTGCTATTTAATATGGTTCATCGGTAAACAAATAACAATATTGAATAAGAAAAAGAAATAGTGTTATTCGTATAAATAATAGAAACGCACGATATCTCAGCATTTTCCTTTAGTCTTCGTGCGTTTCATACCTAATCGCACGATATCTCGGCACTACCCCTAAAGTCTTCGTGCGTTTCATACCCAATCGCACGATATCTCAGCTCTACACCTAAAGTCTTCGTGCGATTCACACCCAATCGCACGATATCTCGATACAAAAAGCTACCCTTGAAAGTATTCAAGGGTAGCTTTTCAATATTATGCTCTTAATGTTGCACCGTTTTGTTCAAGTGCAGCTAAGATTTGATTATGAACTGTCGTTACTTTTTCTTCAGTTAACGTATCATTGATATCTAAATAATCGATTCGAATCGCGACTGATTTTTTACCTTCTTCCATATGTTCACCTTCATATACATCAAATACTTCTGCATGATTTAATATTTCATCACCATTCGCATCGATTGTATTTATAAGTGAAGCTGCAGATACGTCAGTTCCTACGACTAAAGCGATATCTCTAGAAACACCTGGGAATTTAGGTATTGGTTGATATTCTATTTTTCCAACTTGTTGTTCTAACAATTTAGTGAAGTTTAACTCAAATACATACGTACGATCTAAGTCATTTTCTTTTTCAACTGTTGGATGCAATTCTGCAATTAAACCTACAACGTTGTCATTTAATTTAACATAAGCTGTTCTACCTGGATGTAATAAATCTAATTGTGTCGCTTCAAAAGTAAGTGTTAAATTCAATTGTTCAGCGATTCGTTCAACGATTCCTTTTACTAAGAAGAAATCTACTGGTTCTTCTTTTTGTTGCCATTTATTAGCCGCATATTGACCAGTTAATATACCACTCAAGAATTCTACTTCAGTTGGTAATTGATCTTGTCCATTGCTGTAGAATACTCTACCTAATTCATAAAGCGCTACATTTTTATTTTTTCTTGCAACGTTATAACGTGTTGCATCAATAAGTCTTGGTAATAGACTTTGTCTTAACACTGCTTGGTCTTCACTCATTGGCATCATTAATTCGACAACGTCATTTTGTTCTATTGTATATTTTTTCGCAACTTCTTTATGCACTAATGAATAAGTGATTGCTTGATTCAATCCTGCACCTTCAAGAATTTCTTTCACTTTACGTGTTTTAAGTTGATTCTCTGTTAAATGTCCAGCAGTCGCACTTTCAAAGTTTGGTAATGTTGATGGTAATTGATCATAACCGTAAATTCTTGCGATTTCTTCGATTAAATCAGATTTAATTGAAATATCATTTCTACGAGATGGTACTTCAACTTCAAATGCTTCACCGTTCACTTTTGTACCAAAGCCTAATCTTTCAAAAATTGTATTTATTTCTTCAGTTGTTAATTCAAAACCAATTAATTGGTTCACATTTGTTGTTGTAATTTGAATCACGCGTGAAGTCTCTGGCAATTTACCGTCTGAAACGATATCACTCAATACCGTACCGCCTGCAATTTCTTGTAATAATGATGCCGCTCTATTCAATGCATCAATAACTCTTTCACTCGCGATGCCTTTTTCGAATCTACTTGAAGCTTCACTTCTTAAGCCAAGTCTTCTAGATGTTTGTCTCACATTAGTTTCATTGAACATTGCACTTTCAATCACTACATTTTGCGTTTGTTCTGTTACTTCAGAGAAATCTCCACCCATAACACCTGCAATTGCAATTGCCTCTTTTCCATTTGTAATAACAATATCAGACTCTGTCAACGTTCTTTCAACATCATCTAATGTTGTCATCGTTTCACCTTCATTAGCATAACGAGCGACAATTTGTTCAGAACCGATGTGATCTTGATCAAACATATGCAATGGTTGACCATACTCTAACAATACATAATTTGAAATATCTACAACATTATTAATTGGACGAATGCCCGCTTTCATCAATCTTGATTGCATCCATTCAGGAGACGGTCCAATTGTTACATTTTTAACGATTCTTGAAGCATAAAATGGCACCGCTTCTTCATCTTGTACAGTAACTGATAATGCTTTTGATGCTTGCTCAGTCGATTCTTGTACTTCAGTATTCGGATATTGCACTTCATTACCATATAAAGCACTCACTTCATGTGCAGCACCTAACATACTTAAGCAATCCGCTCTGTTTGGAGTTAAATCAAAGTCCATCACTTGATCATTTAATAACAATGCTTCAAGGGCATCACTACCTGGAACTTGTTCATTTGAAAATACATATATACCGTCAGCGAATTTTTTAGGCATAACATTAGCATCAAATCCGATTTCTTGTAATGAACAAATCATACCTTCAGAAACTTCGCCTCTTAGTTTAGCTCTTTTAATTTTAACGCCACCAGGAAGTCGACCACCAACACGTACAACAATAACATATTGCCCTACATCTACATTCGGTGCACCACATACGATTTGTACGGGGTCTTCTTCTCCAACATCCACTTTACAGATGTTCAATTTATCAGCTTCTGGATGTTTTTCTTTAGAAACAACATGACCGACAACTAATTTTTTAATTTCATCACCATATGTTTGAATGCTATCCACTTCGATACCACTTCTAGTGATTTTCTCAGCTAATGCTTCAACTTCAACGTCTGTGTTTATATATTCATTTAACCATTCTTTACTTACTAACATTATGCTTCACCACCATCTTCTACAGGCTTAAATTGTTCTAAAAATCTCACGTCATTCGTATAGAAATGTCTAATATCTTCAATACCATATTTCAACATTGCCATTCTATCTGGACCTAGTCCAAAAGCAAATCCTGAATATTTATTTGAATCGAATCCAGCCATTTCTAATACATTTGGATGTACCATACCTGAGCCTAGTACTTCAATCCAGCCCGTTTGTTTACAAACGTTACAGCCATCACCTTTACATTTGAAACATGATACGTCTACTTCAACAGAAGGTTCAGTAAATGGGAAAAAACTTGGTCTCAATCTAATTTCTCTATCCGCACCAAATAATTTACGTGCTAATAATTCTAATGTGCCTTTTAGGTCACTCATTTTAATATTTTCAGCAACTACTAGTCCTTCAATTTGCGTGAACTGATGACTATGTGTCGCATCGTCAGAATCTCGTCTATATACTTTACCTGGGCAAATAATCTTAACTGGGCCTTTGCCTTTTCTTTGTTCTAACGTTCTCGCTTGAACTGGTGAAGTATGTGTACGCATTAAAATTTCTTCAGATATATAGAATGTATCTTGCATGTCTCTTGCAGGGTGTGATTTTGGAAGGTTTAATGCTTCGAAATTATAATAATCTGATTCTACTTCGTATCCTTCAACAATTTCATAACCCAATCCAATAAATAAATCTTCTAAATCTTCATTGATTTTTGTTAATGGGTGTTTTGCTCCTATAGATACTTTTCTACCAGGTAACGTTACATCCAATGCTTCATTTTCTAATTGAGCATTTAACGCCGCTTCTTCTAAAAGTACTTTTTTAGCTTCGATTTCTTTTTCCACTGCTTGACGTACTTCATTAACTAATTGACCAAATTCTGGTCTTTCTTCTTTAGGTAAGTCTTTCATTTCTTTCATCAATCCAGTGATTACACCTTTTTTACCTAAGTAATTCACTTTAACGTCTTGTAATGCTCGTTCTGCTTCTGCTTCATTAATTCTTACAAGTGCTTCTTGTCTTAAATCAGATAACTTTTCTTGTAATGACATTTAAATCCTCCTATTTTAGTCGAAAAAAAGACTTCCACCCCTCATATAGAGGGACGAAAGTCTTCCGTGGTACCACCCAAATTTATACATACTTATGCATACACTTATATGTTGATAACGGATATACATTCCGACTTAAATTTCTTTAAGTAGCTAAAAAGATGAAAAAAATTAAGTTACAACATAGGATCTTTCAGTCTCGAATCCATTCCCTTATCATGTGTAAACATTAATTTACGTCCTTTTATAAGCTCATATTGATTATGAAATCATTATATTAAATATTATAACATTGGTCAACCTTTCAAATGGTAGAGCAAGATGCCACCTGACACTGCTACGTTCAGACTTTCTGCTTTACCGTAAATAGGAATATTCAGGTTTGCTGTTGTTTGACTTAATAACGTTTCATCAACACCGCTTCCTTCATTCCCCATAATTAATGCGAATTGTGATTGGCTTTCTACCTCTTTATAATGTACAGCATCTTGTAAACTTGTGCCGTAAGTATTCCCTTCAAACTGCTCAACAAATTGATGTATATCTTCTTCAACGATTGGCAAATGAAATACACTTCCTTGTGAAGCTCTCAACACTTTATCTTGATATGGATCTGCGCTCCCTTTTGAATAAATAACAGCATCCATACCTGCAGCATCTGCCGTTCTAATAAGCGCACCCATGTTTCCTGGATCTTGTACTCTATCTAATATAAGTACTTGATTGAACGTATCAGCTTTGTATTCTGGTAACTCTACCATTGCAAAGATACCTTGTGGTGTCGTTGTATCAGATAAAGCTTCAGCTACTCTGAAATTAATTACAAACGATTCTTTAGCATAAGCGATGATTTCAGGATCTACTCTTGAAAAATCAACAGCTAATAACGTAACAATATTTAAGTGACTACGATACGCTTCTTCAATTAAATGGAACCCCTCTATTAGGAATGCCCCTTGCTTAACACGCTCTTTTTTCTTTTTCAATTTATTAATTTGTTTAATTTTAGTATTTTGTACTGAAGTGATTTCTTCCATATAATCTCCTCGTATTTCATTATTCTTATTTATATAGTATATCTGATATTCGAATCATTTATAAGTCATTTCATATAAATTAAAAAAACGCCCTGAATGAGGACGTTTTTTACAAGTTATTATTTAGAAACGACTTCTTTACCTTTGTATGATCCACATGCTTTACATACACGGTGAGATAATTTCATTTCTCCACAGTTTGAACATTCTACCATACCTGGTACTGAGATTTTGAAATGCGTACGACGTTTTCTTTTAGCTGTTTTTGAAGTTCTTCTAGCTGGAACTGCCATGTCTTATTCCTCCTTAAATTTTATAAACACTTGTTCGACTATTTTTCGTCATCGAAGAATTGTTGTAATTTTTGAAGTCTTGGATCAATTTTCTTTTCAGATGGATGATCCTCTGAAACTTCAGTTGATTCAAATTGGTCTTCGCCAATAACTTCCCAACCATTGCCTGCCATTGAAATATCTTCACTACCTTCAGAGAACACTTGTAAAGGTTTCTCTAAAATGACGAGTTCTTCTATGATTGGTAATAAATTAACCATTCCGCCATCGAGTTTATGTCTCAATTCGTCATCGTCATCATTACGCTCATTGACCTCATCTAAGTCGAATATTTCAGTTGATGTAGTATCAAATGGTAGCTCTACTGGCTTTAAAGTACGGGCACATGGTAACGTCAATACACCATTAATGTCAAGATTGACAATTATCTCATGCATTCGCACTTGAACGTCTCCTGTTACTTTTATTGGAGATATATCGATAAGTTCATCAACTCTATCAGTCAAATATTTCATATCGATTTCTTTATCAAAAGTAAATGGTTCGTTTTGGTATTTTTTCAGTTGTGTTATTGACCACTTCATCTGGGTTCACCTCTTACAAACACAAAAATTATTGTAACCTTAACGACAATGTTTGTCAAGATTTTTTCTTAACATTCATTATCTGATACAATACTTATGATGACGTGAATTGGGAGGAAATGCAAATGAAAAGTGTTGCTTTAATAACGGAGTACAATCCATTTCACAATGGCCATGTATATCACGCTGAAACGTCTAAAAATATAACCGAAAGTGACGTTACTATTTCTATTATGAGTGGTTCTTTTACAATGCGAGGAGAACCTGCCATTTTAAACAAATTCAAACGTGCACAAATGGCCATTCAATATGTTGATTTAGTAATCGAACTACCACTTATAAACGCAATTTCTTCTGGAGATTTATTTGCAAGCGGTGGCGTCCAAATTGCTGAAATGTTACAGTGTGACACTTTATCATTTGGTAGCGAATCAGGGAATATTGATGAATTTAAATCTGCAGTTCAACAAATAAATAACCTTAAAAACGATCCAAGATATCAAACAATGCTCAAGGAAGGTAAATCTCATCCTAGAATTTTATCAGAATTGATGGACGATGACTCTATACTATCAGGGTCAAATAATTTACTCGCTATTGAATATGTTAAGCATATTATAGAAAATAACTTTTCTATAGAACCTGTAACCATTCAGAGAAAAGATAATTTATATTTAGATGACACATTAAATCAACATACTCACGTTTCAAGTGCAACTTCTATCCGAAAAGCATATTTTGCTCATGAAGAAGACTACCAATTAAGCGTCCCCCAAACAACTGCACATATCTTAAATCAATCTCAAGGTGTAAATTGGGACGACTTCTTTCCTGTGCTTAAATGGACAATTTTACGATCCACGCATGAGGAACTAAGAGATATTTATATGATGACAGAAGGTCTAGAATATAAAATAAAAAAAGATATTCAAACAAGTGATCACTTTGAAATGTTTATTAAAAAGCTAAAATCAAAACGATATACGTGGACAAGATTGCAACGTTTATTAACTGCAGTGCTGTTAAATATTAAAACAACAGACGTTGAAAGCGATGAAATCACCGGCATACGCGTCCTTGCTATGACGAAAAAAGGACAAGCATATTTAAAATCCATTAAAGACCAATGCCCTGTCCCTATCATTACAAATGTAAACAAGAAAACCGCTACACTATTCTCGAATGAAATTAAAGCAACCGAATTATACCAACAAATTTCAGGACAAACCGAAACTGATTTTAACCAACCTGTATATATTAGAGAAATTTAAAGCATGCGCATAAAACGTCGACAAAGTTCATAAGTTAGTAGACACTATATGGGTGAGCATCCGCTCAACTCTTTTTATTTATTTCCTTTTTATGTAGAAAAGTCGCGCTAACGAGATTGTTTTTACTTTCAATCTCGTTAGATTTTCTAACGGGATTGTTTCTCAGAACTATCTCGTTAACGCGTTGTTTTCTCACTTTTTATAGGCTATACAGGCTTTTTCGCGGTCTATTTGTGCGCTAACGAGATTGTTTTTACTTTCTATCTCGTTAGATTTTCTAACGGGATTGTTTCTCAGAACTATCTCGTTAGCGCGTTGTTTTCTCACTTTTTATAGGCTTTTCAGGCTTTTTCGCGATCTATTTGTGCGCTAACGAGATTGTTTTTACTTTCTATCTCGTTAGATTTTCTAACGGGATTGTTTCTCAGAACTATCTCGTTAGCATTATATCTCTAACATTTTTGCGCTGACTCCTGCGAAAAGCATGCGCATAAAAAATGCTAATTAAAAAAAGACCATGACTTAAATCGTCATGGTCTTTTTATATTACGCTTTATTGTTTTTTATTTTTTCTTGTAAAGCTTTATTCACATTTTCAGGTACGAATTCAGAAATATCCCCGTTAAATTGTGCTACTTCTTTAACAACACTAGAACTAATAAATGAATAATTATTGTTTGTCATCATATATAACGTCTCAATATTGTCGTCTAATTTTTTATTCATTGATGTTAATTGCATTTCATATTCAAAGTCGCTGACTGCTCTCAATCCTCTAACAATGGTTCTTGCATCAATTTCTTTACAAAAATCAACAAGTAATCCATGAAATGAATGTACGACGATATTCGGCACGTCTTTAACCGCTTCTTCAATCAATTCAACTCGTTCTTCAGTTGAAAATAATCCTTTTTTCGAACCATTTTTCAGAACGGAAACATGAATTTCATCAAATATTTTAGCGCTTCTCTTAATAATATCAATATGACCTAACGTGATTGGATCAAAACTACCTGGAACTACTGCTATTCTCTTTGTCATGATTTTCTCCTTTTGTCAGCAACATAACATGTGTGAGTCCGTATTCATATTTTTTTAATATTTCAAACCCACGCGTATCTATTTTTTCACTTTTATCAAATTCGCAAATTATTGTACCACTTACATTTAATAAGTCAAATGCTTCAATCTTCTCTAGCGCTTGATCAATTAATGTTTTTCTATATGGTGGATCCAAAAAGATATAATCGAATTGTATGTCTCTTTTTCCTATAGCTTTAAGTGCTCTTATTGCATCATTTTTATAAACTTCGAATTGTTCATTTGGAATGTTTAACGTATTTAAATTTTCTTTAATGATTTTAGTTGCTTTAAAGTTACCATCTACAAAAATCACTTTATCCAATCCACGTGACAATGCTTCAATTCCTAAGCCACCACTACCAGCAAATAAGTCTAATCCTATGCCTTCTATATCATGAAGACCATTAAAAATATTTTCTTTCACTTTATCTGTCGTTGGTCTCGTTGATTGACCATCTATCGTTTTAATATGTAATCTTTTATATTTACCACCAATTACTCTCAAGTTTAATCATCACTTTCTTTATTTAAAATTATTATCTATACTATATAGTATATTAACGAAAACGAGGTTTATAAAAATGAAACAATCATTTATCGTCATCGGGCATGGTCTTACAGACTTGTTTGAATTCCAAACGATTATAGAATATAACCATGCACGTATCTCAGATATTTTAATGTTACATACACCTTTGTCTAAAGATAAATTATCTTCAGCTTGTATCATTATGAAACCAACAGAAGGTAGACATTTTCAAGCTATTTATACAATCTTAGAAGGTATTAAATATCCCTATCCAGAAGCTAATAAGAAATTCGATTTGATTCAATCTTGGGCAGAAGCATACGATATACAAGTAAAAGGTTTAGACGTGAAATCTCGTTCAGAGTTTGCTGAGGACGACCTCTATTTTACATATTTAAAAGGTGTGCTAAGACTTGAACATTACTTACCACCATTACAATAAATTAAAAGTCTAAGTATTCCTTTTTATCACTATTCGAACTCGAATAGTCCCTCTTCACATATTTAAACGGTGATGCTTTAACATCTTTAACGTACTTAAGTTTCATGAGATGTTGTAAAGTATCATCTATTTTATCTTCATTTGTATATAACATCACGTACTGTTGATCTTTATTTACGAAATAAATATTCCCGAATTTTCGTAATTGACGTTCATGTTTCATATGTTTTAAATATACAACTAAACTGATACGTTCCACGAGCTCCATCACAATACCTCCTTTAGTTTTTATTTTTATATTAGCATGTTCTATAAGATGATGAAAGAAGATAACTTCATATCTTAAGTTACTTGCTTTGATATCATAAAGCTATTTGATAGAATATATATGAGTCTTTATTTGCATGTCGAAAGGATTGGATAAAATGGCAAAATTAAATTTACTTAAAACAACAGGTCTTATCGGAGGTGTCGTTGCAGGTTCATGGATAATTACGAAAACTACATCTAAAGTGCAACCACGCAGCATCAAACCATTCTTCACACAACAAGCACCTTACGTCTTTGCACATCGTGGTGGTATGGCATTAAGACCAGAGCATACACGATTAGCATTTGACCATGCGTTAAAATATGACGTGACAGGTTTTGAAATCGACGTTCGTCTTACTAAAGATGAAGTATTAGTTGTCACACATGATGAAACAGTAGATAGAACAAGTAACGGTTCAGGTTATGTAGGCGAACATACGTTAGCTGAATTACAACAACTTGATTTCGGATATCACTTTAAAGATATTAACAATGAACATCCATACCGCGGTCATGAAGAAGCTAAAATAGTTACACTTAAAGAGCTACTCACTGCATACCCAGATGTTTTAGTTAACATTGATATAAAAGACCATCCAGAATCATACACAGGTAGTTTAGCACCATCTCACCTTTATCGTTTGATTACTGATTTAAAAGTTGAAGACAGAGTGAATGTAACAAGTTTCTATGATGAACAAATTGAAAGATTCAACTTATATGCACAAGGCAGTATTTCGATTGGTACAGGTCAAAATGAAGTCGCTAAAGCCTATTTAGCTTACACTTCAGGTTATGGTCACACATATCAACCAAAAACAGATACTTTCCAATTACCATTACAAGTGAAAAATATTCCACTTGATAAAGCTGGTTTCATACAATTTCTAACTTCACTGAACATATCAGTAGGTTATTGGGTTGTAAATCAAATCGATATCATGGACGACCTCATTCAAAAAGGCGCGCATACCATCGTTACAGATCGCCCAGACACAGCACATTTCTTAATTAAAAAACAATATTAAATAATAATAAAAAGAAAGACAGCCTCTTATTTAGATGCTGTCTTTCTTTTATATATTCTACGTTGAACAACCGCATGATCCACCTGTAGAACATCCTCCTCCGTGGCTTTCGCTACTAAAGAATGGATTTCCGGTATCTACTTTGACATTATTAGATACTGAGTAAGATACAATACTAATTACTTCATCTAACAAATTTTGAAGTGCTGTTTCTTTCGTTTTGAAATTAGAAACAACAGGATGCATTTCATAAGTTCTCTTCTGTTGTCTCGTCTCTTTCATCACCCTACTATAATCAGGGTGATATCTACCAAATCTTAAACAATCATCATAGTGCGATTTAATTTGATCAAACTTTTGTCTTAAGATTTTTACTTCTATATCTGTTTCTAATTTATATTTTGCTTCTTGATATTCTTGATATATTTCTGAATTCATAATACAGGCGCTTAATTCATCTGATTGATCCAATATATGAACAGTTTCAGTTGTAAACATAATTGTGGCCTCCTTATTCTTTATTTTCTTTGAATACAAGAGAATAATACTCTCGAGAGTTACCAGCACCAAATTCATCATATTGGCTACCTAATAATTTTTCTCGATAAGTATCTTTATTTAGCCAACTATTTACTAATGTAGGTACATCATAAAAGTTAAATGCTAAATTTTGATTTATTGATTCATATTCTAACTTCTGATTATCAATATGCTTCATTATACCATCTTCTAATGTCTTCACTGCTTCATCCTCAGGAATATCATTTTCAATCGAATCTGCTTCCATTTGAGTGATGTATGTTAATTGATCATTCATGTCTAATGGTTTTACTTGTTTCATTTCTCTATATTGATTAACCATTTCTAATAAAGTTAAATCTTTATTCATATGTGTTTGAAAATCTTGTTCATCTGCACGTTTTAGTTTCTTGTCTTTATTATCTGATATCTTAGACATTGAAAATGGTGCATGCTCAACAACAACGTCTGAATCCATAAATTGTACACCCATGACTTCATTCGTTTCACTATCAATTAGTACTTGTGCATATACATTACCATATTTAATGAGTAATTGTGTCTTTATATCACGCTCAGATAATTCAATTTGATATTTTCCATATGAACTCTGAACAATTGGTTCCATATCTATATTCGTTCCGTTAAAGAATTTTGTTGCATCTTGCTTTATCTTTATAGGAGATACATTTACGTTTTTACCTGTTGCAAACACTGAGGCTACTTTATTATTTTTAGCAGAAACTAAATAATAATTACCTTTAGACTTAAAGACGTATTCCTTCTTACCATGTGCTACTTTATATACTCTATCTGGTTGTCCTAAATTTTTAATGACTTCATTTATATTTTTATAAACATAAGTACCTACGCCCTCTTTCAACTTTGCATTACCAGTCGATTTTTTAGCTTGTTGATCATAGTAATTCTGGTCTGCTTTGTCATGCGAGTAGTTAGGATTCTTTAAGACATCAAATTCTAATTTAGGAGAATAGAATAAATAAAAGAGTACAACGATTAAAATCGTTATCGCAACAACTTTAATGATAATATTCTTCACTTATTTACCTCCTCATTTCTACCTGTTTTCAATTATATCATTTTACAGTAAAAGTTTGAGTTAAATCAATCGATATCACAAGATAAATGTTAAATTTAAATGTACATTGCAACATTGGGCCTTTTATCTTAAAATAAACTTAAAGGTACTTAGAGGGAGGAAATTCACATGATATTTAATGATACAGGTCTTGAAAGCGTTATTATTGAACAAGAACTTTTAAAAGATGTTATGAATAAGCATGGTTTTGTTGCTGGGGGTCATTGGGATTATGAACGCATCACTTACGATTTTAAATACGAAATCAGTGAAGGCATTTATTACTTAAGAGTCCCAGGTTACGCACTTAAAGGGGATATCGGTGCTAACAATGCAACAATTCAATTAATGGAACCTTATCTTGGTAAACATTATTATCCTACTGGCGTTGAATATGGCGACGACGAAGTATATCCAGACAATTTAGTCTCACATTGCAACTTACAAATTGAACGTATCACGTCAGACATCAAAGCATTAAACAGCTTAGGTGCTCACTAAACTCAACATAAACAAATATATAAATGAAGAGACGTGATAATCACGTCTCTTCATTTATATATAATTCTATCAAAGAGGTCATACACATGAAAAAATGGATAAACAAACGAAATATTAGCATCACGATTATCATAATATTAGCGATTCTTTTTATTTATTTCATTTTGCCAATATCAATTCCTTTAATTACGGCAATGATTATTGCGCTCGCCTTTAATCCATTAGTTAATAAATTAGAAGTAAAAATCAAAAGTCGAAAATGGAGTGTAACATTAATTTATACTGCATTAATTTCCATTACAGGGCTAGCTATCTTTTTATTTTTAACAAAATTATATGATCAGATTGCTTTATTTATCGAAGATTTACCGAAAAAAATCAATAAACTCATCAAAATCATCGAACAATACAATGATAAGATGAAAGCCGTATTACCAGATGAAATGGCAGTAACGATAAATAAAGAATTACAAAACGTAGTCGTCTCTATGAGAGACTCCATTTCTAATTATATTAGTGTCCAAAATATAACGGAAATTGTATCATCCCTACCCGGCTTTATTATCAGTCTTGTAGTATTTTTAGTTGCACTCTTCTTATTTATGTTAGAAGTGCCGAATATCCATCGTTTCATAAAAAAACACCTATATCCTAAAACTTATCGAGAATCTTTTAAAATATATAAACAAATCAATCATTCTATTGTTGGTATGCTTTCAGCAACCGTTGTATTAAGTTTTATTACATGGGTATTCACTTATTTAGGGTTGCTTATCATTGGTGTTGATTCGGCATTTGTCATCAGTTTATTCATCTGGTTAGTTGATTTACTACCGATTGTAGGTGCTACAGGATTAACCATACCTTGGGCTATTTATGCATATATTGTCGGCGACGCAACTTTAGGTATTCAACTGATTATTTTATCCATTGTATTATTAATTCAAAGAAAAATATTAGAACCTAAAATATTTGGAACGGGGGTTGGTTTATCCCCGCTTCCTACATTAATTTCTATGTTTATCGGCTTAAAATTACTTGGATTTCTAGGATTCTTTATCGGACCTTTGTTTTTAATTGTTATTAAGACAATTCTAGACTCTGGTTTAATCAAGACTGACTTTAAAATTTAATGATTTACATAATAAAAGAGTCATCATTCAGTATGTTGAATGACGACTCTTTATTTCATGCTTTAATTAATGTCCTAAGATTGCTTTGATCATTGATGTTGTCTCTCCACCATGATAAAACACATATAATAATAAATACACAGCAACGCCCGTAATAGCTGTAAAGAACCAAATAATTGATGTGACTGGTCCAAATTTACGGTGTCGGTCTAATTGATTTTTTAACCCTAAATAAATTGTGTAAATCCCTAAAATTGCGCCTGTAGTAGCAAGCGTAATATGGAAAATAAGAAAAACAGTATAATATATTTTTATGTTATCTGGTCCACCAAATGACGTGTTACCAATGAACACAGTTCGGCTTGCATAAATCGTAAAGAATACAACTGCCGCCACTGCTGCTGACAACATGAATTTTTTATGTGTTTCTATTTTTCTTTGTGTAATAAAGTACCACCCTATAGCAACTAAGATTGCACTTAAAACAATAAACGTTGTACTAATTGTCGGTAAAATTGGTAAATTCATAGTTATACATCCTATCTAAATTGATTATATAATGCTTTTTGTTCTTGTAACTTTTTCAAACTATCTTCTGTAATTTGGCTTTCATTTTTACGTTCATATCTAAACCAATTCATAAATATGATATAGAGATAAATACCAAATACGATTTCTTGCATCACCTTCATAATCACGCCACCAGTTTGTTGATCTTCTAATGGTGTAAAGTTAGTGAAGTATTCTGGTCCAGAAATACCTGAGCCTTGCACAACAGAGTTTAATGTATCTGGTGGTACACATAGCGTCATAGCTCCTAACCATGCTTGGCCAGATGTATACGTATCATACATCGCCGTTCCACTAAAGATAATCAATCCACACGATGGTGTTAATAAAACACCAATAAAGAAAATATATAAAATCTTCTTAATACTAGACATATGTTCTTCTTCAGAAATATGTCGATTAAATATTGGATGCCACATGAACCATGCACTGATAAATAAAATGATCGTGTATAAATCATGTAATACAGCATCTTGTTTTAAAGTATCCAATACTAATGGAATATGATAAATCGAAAATAATCCATTAAATAGAATAATCGCTAAAATTGGTTTTGTAAATAACTGAACTACTTGTTTAACAACCGGTAATTCCTCTACATACTTAATGATATATTCTGGTATCGCGTAGAATAGCAATGGTACGACAATAAGAAATAGTACCGCCATCTGTAACATATGAAAACTGAATATAATATGAGACAAAATATTGACTGGACCACCTTCTAAAAGGTAAATCACAAGCATAAGTATGACAAAAACGATTGCCTCACCTTTTTTTAAAGGTCTGCCACCGGGTATGTCTTTATACCACTTTCCACAAATTAAGAAATATAAAGTAATTACGCATAACACACCTACAAAGAAGAAAGGTGTCCAATTTGCCCAAAAACCAAAAATTGATATCGAGGTTAAGTTTCCCATCATCACACTTCCTCATAAAGTCATTACCATTATTATAAAATTTAATCCAAATTTAAACAACCCAACAAAAAAATAAGTTATGACAAGAGTATGACCAATCGACACAATTTAAAAATGGGAGCGGGACAGAAATCTTATTTATATAAAAAAGATTTCGTAGTCTCGCCCCAGCAAGGATGACTAGAGTTGAAAAAAGCTTGGTACAAGCGCATTTTCAATTCAGTCATCTACTGCCAAGATACTAAAAGAGGCTGAGACATACATTATGTCCCAGCCTCTTTTCATAACGTCATTATTTTGTTTTCACAAATAATGGGTCACCTAACCATACAATATATATAAAGGTTACGATAAATGATAAACCAAAGAAAACGCCAGTAATCATAAATAATTTAGAAATACCATGTTTCTCCGTTTTCATATGCATGAAATAGTAGAACTGCAAGATAACTTGTAATACTGCTAATCCTAAAATTACAGGTATAACAAATTCTTTCGGTAATTCTGCAGCTACTAATGCGAAAGCAATAAATGTAACAAAAATCATAATTGCAAAGTTAGTTACTTGTAAACGCATCTCTTTAGTGCTTTTACGTCTCTTATATGCTTTTAGCGCTTGTGCGTCATGATTGATTTGTTCGCTCATATTATCCTAACGCTCCCATCAAATATACTACTGTAAATATGAACACCCATACAACGTCAATGAAGTGCCAGTATAAAGCAGCAGTATTAAATTTATGTGCATTATAAATATTTAATCCTCTAGATTTATTTCGGAAAAGAAGTAATGTTAACCAAACTAAACCGATCAATACGTGGAAACCATGTGTACCTACTAAGAAGTAGAACGCACTACCAAATGCACTTGAACGGAAAGTATGACCTTGATGAACATATTCAACAAATTCATAAATTTCTAATCCTAGGAAACCTAATCCTAATAAGATTGTAATACCAATCCAAATAAATAATCCTTTGGCATTAAAGTTACGTAAATGATATAAAGCATAAACACTCGTTAACGATGATGTCAGTAATAACATTGTCATTACAAACGCTAATGGTAAATGAAATAAGTCTTTAGCTAATATATGTGATTCACTTGGTACAGCATCTTTCAATGCTAAATAAGTTGCGAATAATGATGCGAATAAAGCAACTTCACCACCAAGGAATACCCAAAAACCAACTAATTTATTCTTACCTTCTAACGATGCCGTTTCCGGATGATCTGGCCAATTGTCAGCAGTAAATTTAACTTCTTCTTGTGACATTAACGCTCACCTCTTTCATACTCTAATAACTCTTCTTTAGAAATATGATGTCCATGATCATCTTTAAGTGATCTTACAATCATACTTCCAGCAGTAATACCTAAACCAATGATTAACACAAATACTGCCCATGGTTTTTCATTTAAGTCTTTAACTGCATCTAAAGCCCACTCTTTTCCATCTGCAAAATACATTGCACCGAATGATGCTACAAATAAACCAAACGCTTGCATAAATGGAATAAATGAATTATTAGGCATGTGTATCTCATCTAACGATTCAGCAGGTAAAATCTTACCGTTGTTATCTTTCTTCTCAATCCAAAATGCATCTAAACCACGAACAAGTGGTGTTTGTGCAAAGTTATAATGAGGTGTTGGTACTGGTAATGACCATTCTAAAGTACGACCATCTCCCCAAGCATCTCTTCCAACTTTTTTACCTTTAATCAATGTAATAATAACATTTAATACTTCTATAATGACAGCGATGGCCATTAAGATTGCACCAATTGATGATACTAAGTTTGGAATGTCATATCCTTGTCCTGGTAAGTATGTAAATACTCGACGAGGCATTCCCCATAGTCCTAAGAAATGTTGGATTAAGAACGTTAAATGGAATCCAATGAAGAATAACCAGAACGTAATTTTACCTAACTTCTCACTAAGCATTTTACCTGCAATTAATGGGAACCAATAATGCAGACCTGCGAGAAGTGCAAATACGACACCGCCCACGATAACATAATGGAAGTGAGCAACAATGAAGTATGAATCATGTAGTTGATAATCAGCTGGCGCTGATGCTTGCATGACACCTGTTACTCCACCCATAACGAATGATGGGATAAAGAACAATGAATATAGCATTGGTGTTGTAAATTCAACGCTACCACCCCAAACAGTGAGTAGCCAGTTAAATATTTTAACACCTGTTGGAACTGCAATTGCCATTGTAGCTACTGCAAATATAGCGTTAGCAACTGGGCCTAAACCAACTGTAAACATATGGTGAGCCCAAACCATGAATCCTAAGAAACCGATTAATACAGTTGCAAATACCATTGCTGAATAACCAAATAAACGTTTTCTAGAAAATACAGGTATGATTTCAGAGAAAATACCAAACGCTGGTAATACTAAAATATATACTTCTGGATGTCCGAAGATCCAGAATAAATGTTCCCAAATAATTGTGTTACCACCTTGAGAAGCAACGAAGAATGAAGTACCAAACATTCTATCGAAAATTAACAAGAATAAGCCGATTGTTAATGGTGGAAATGCAAATACGATTAATGTTGAAGCAACAAATGTTGTCCAAGTCATTAAAGGCATACGCATATATGTCATACCTGGTGCTCTCATATTTACAATTGTAGCAACAAAGTTAATACCAGCAATCAATGTACCAGCACCTGAAATTTGTAAACCTAATGCATAGAAATTAATACCGTGTCCAGCCGATTCAAGTGATAAACTTGCATAAGATGTCCACCCTGCATTTGGCGCGCCACCTAAGAACCATGATAAGTTTAAGAATATTCCTCCAAAGAAGAATAACCAGAAACCTAGAGCATTTAAGAATGGAAACGCAACATCTCGTGCACCAATTTGTAATGGAACAACCGCATTCATGTAACCAAATAATAATGGCATTGCGGCTAAGAAAATCATAGTCGTACCATGCATTGTAATAATTTCATTGAATAATCCAGCAGTAACAAAATCATTTTCTGGTACTGCTAACTGGATACGGATTAACATTGCTTCTATACCACCAACAGCAAAGAATAATCCACCAGCAATTAAATACAAAATAGCAATTTTTTTGTGGTCAACTGTTGTTAGAAAATCCCAAACAGTTGCTCCAAACCCCTTTTTACTTTGAGTAGACACTAGAGTAACCTCCCTTTCAATTCTTACTTATCAACTTTTCTTTCCATTAAGTAGGCAGATAAAGCATCAATGTCTTCATCAGAAACTTTGTATTGACCAGTCATTTTATTACCAGGCTTAATGCTTTCTGGGTCTTTAATCCATTTTTTAAGGTTTTCATCATCATGTTTTAAATAACCAGCGATTAAATCGCGATCACCGAAGTTAGTTAAGTTAGGGCCTTTAGCACCTTCACCAGTTGGTGTTACTGCGTGACAACCTGCACATGATTTATTAAATACCTTTTCACCTTCTTTAGCTTGACTAGAAGTCGCTGCTACTGGTTTATCAATAGATTTCATATCTTTAACCCATTTGTCAAAGTCATCTTGTGGTAGGGCTTTCACTTTAAAGTCCATTAAAGCATGTGATGGACCACATAACTCAGCACACTTACCATAGAATAAGTTTTTAACATCTTTGGCTTTTTTATCATTAAATTCAAGATAGAATTTATTTATGCCTTCAACGTTTGTATCCATTTTACCGCCGACAGCTGGTACCCAGAATGAGTGTTTAACATCAGCTGAATGTAATCTGAAGTAAACTTTTTTATCTGTAGGTACAACTAATTCTTGGCTGGTAACGACTTTCTCGTTTGGATAGCTGAATTCCCACCAATAAAGATTCGCTGTAACATCAATAACAAGTTCTTTACTGTTTCCTTTTTCATCTACTTTGTCAATTGCTTTCGTATCTCCTAATGAGAATGTAAGCATGACAGTTGGAATCGCTAAAACAATAAGTAAAATAATTGGGATGATTGTCCAAACTAATTCTAGTTTGTGGTTCCCTTCCACATCTTTAGGAACAAAATCTTCTCCTAATTTTTTTCGACGGAATTTAAGCATTGCAATTAAGAAAATAATAACTACTATAACAATAACAAGCAACATAATGCCTATCGAAAGCATTAATAAAAAGAATTGTTTATCAGCAACTTCACCAGCTGGTCGAAGTACCGATAAATGTGGTTCGCCACACCCTGCTAGAACAAACAGTAGTGTAGCAAGCAAACCGAACATTTTCGTGTTTTTTAAACGTGTCTTCATTCGTTTAACCCCTCTTTCATGCATTCATTCAAATTAATTATATTAACTGTATGACTGATACTACTACCGTCATAGCAAAGAAAATAACAAGATAATTCAAAGAAAAAATAAACATGCTCATCGCCCATTTTGATTTGTTTATGTCTTTTTTAAAACCATAAAAAGCTAATATCATCCACGCTAAATTAAGTAAAGTAGCGATGATAATAAATGCCGTACCTAGTTGTGTCATTAAGAATGGTAACGGTAATAATAATAAAACCCAAAACAACATACTTAATCTTGTTCTATTGAAACTTTTCACTGAAGGCAACATTGGTACTTTAGCTAATGCATATTCATCTTTACGACGATATGCTAAAGCATAGAAATGTGCCGGTTGCCATGCAAATAGCACTAAAAATAGTAACCATGCTAGTGGACTTAATGATGGATCAATACAAGCCCATCCAATTAGTGGTGGCACTGCACCTGGAAAACTACCTACAACAGTATTCCAAACTGTATGTCTTTTTGACCAAATGGAGTACAACACGACATACCCAAATATGCCTAATAATCCAATGATTCCGGTTTGCATATTAATCATGAATAATAAAATTTCACCCACAATCATCAAACCAAAACTGAGTTGAATTAAGTGTTTGTCATTAATTCTTCCATTAACTGTTGGTCTTTTCTGTTTAGATGGCATGATCGAATCTATATCTTGATCATAGTAATTGTTAATTGCACAAGCTCCGCCCATAATTAACGTTGTTCCGACCATCATAAGTAATACTACCGGCAAACTTTGGAAGAAGTGAAATCCACCAAATACAATTGCAAGCCAAGCACCTGCAAATGTTGGAATTAGATTCCCTTGAACAAGTCCCATTTTAATAATGGCTTTTAATTCATATAACGTAAGTCTACCTGTCACAATGTCCTTCTCAGAAGCTACACTATATTGATTTTGTTGCAAATTTGTCCCTCCTTCCATAACTTTCACATATAACTCAATGATATATGAAAATTGTCACATTATCTATACATTTTTGAAACAAAATTTTGACATTTTATTGCTTTTCTGCAGATATCATAAAAAGTCATTATTGTGTAACATTTACAATCCCTTTTCATTGTTATACTATAGATATTAGTGTTTAAAACAGAATCGTATTAAAAAGATACAATAAATGTTAATACGGTGTTCTCTTAAATTCTATCATATTTTTAAACATAAATAAGGTTTATTTTAGAATAAAGCCCATTTTATAGTAGTTTAAATATGAATTTTATTTTACTTGAGGTGTTCATATTGTTTAGTGATAAATTCTTAAAATGGCTATCTACTATAGCAACGATTGTGATGCTATTTGTACAATTAGGTGGAGCCTTAGTTACAAAGACAGGATCAGCTGATGGTTGCGGAAGTTCATGGCCATTATGTAACGGATCTTTCATCCCATCTAATTGGCCAATAGAAACAATTATAGAATTAGCACACAGAGGTGTTTCAGGATTAGCATTGATTCTTGTATGCTTATTATCATATTTAAGTTGGGTTAAACTCGGACATATTCGTGAAGTTAAACCACTTTGTATCACGAGTATTGCATTTATATTTGCACAAGCGTTAATTGGTGCCGCTGCCGTTATTTGGCAACAAAATGATTTCATTTTATCATTACACTTCGGTATTTCACTTATTAGTTTTGCATCTGTCTTATTACTTACATTAATTATTTATGAAGTCGATCAGAAATTCGAAGCAACGCGTTTAGTAATTGATAAGCATTTAAAATTCCATACTTACGGCGTTACATTTTATATTTATATCGTTATATATTCAGGAGCATTAGTAAGACATGCCGACGCAAGTTTAGCATGTTTAAGTTGGCCACTATGTCACAATGGTAGTCTTGGATTACCTGGAAACTTTTATGAGTGGGTGCAAATGACACACCGAACACTCGCCTTCTTTATATTTATTTGGATATTATATATCTTCATTTATACTTTCAAAAAGTATTCACAATATCGTGTCATTAAATATGGTTGGACATTAGCTTTCATACTTGTTTGTTTACAAGTAACAACAGGTGCTTTATCAGTTTTAACTAGAGTGAATTTATTTATCGCTTTATTACATGCATTATTTATTACGATGCTATTTGGTTTACTCTGTTATTTCATCATGTTGATTGCAAGATCCAAGAGAAAATCTTAATCTAATATGAAATCGGATGGGACACGATGTCCCATCCGATTTTTTGAATTTAAATATAAAAAAAGTGGCTGGGACATAATATAATGTCTCAGCCACTCTCTTTTATTTATCTACAGTTATAATTAAATCTTGAGTTTGTATACTGTCTCCTGCTGAAACATAAATATTACTTACCGTTCCATCAAATGGCGCTTGTATTGTTGTTTCCATTTTCATTGCTTCGGTAATGATTAAGGCATCACCTTGTTTCACTTCATCGCCTTGTTTTACTTTCACTTCTGAAATTGTTCCAGGCATTTGTGCACCAATATGTGATTCATTACTTAAGTCTGCTTTTTGAAGTATCGCATCAGAAACTTTAACGTGTTCATCTTTAACATATACTTTTCTTGGCTGACCATTTAATTCATAGTAAACCCAACGATGACCGTCTTCATAAACATGTCCTATTGATAACAATTTAACGATAAGAATTTTACCTTTATCAATTGTTATTTCAACAGTTTCATTCTTAGCCATACCGAATAAGAATGTTGGTGTATCTAATAATGATAAGTTACCGAAACTTTCGTATGTACGAATATATTGTTCATACACTTTCGGATAAATCGCATAACTGATTAAATCTTGTTCAGTCACTTCACCTTGTTGTTTACTTTGTAATTCTTCACGTAATGCTTCAAAATCAACAGGCTCTAATAATTCACCTGGTCTTGAATCAAGTGGTTTTTGGCCTTTTAATATAACATCTTGTAAAGATTTATTGAAACCATTCACAGGTTGTCCAATTTCACCTTTAAAGAATGATACTACTGATTCAGGGAAGTCTAATGAACGTCCACGTTTAATTACGCTTTCTTCATCTAGATCATTTTGTACCATATATAATGCCATGTCTCCAACTACTTTTGAAGATGGTGTTACTTTTACAACATCACCAAATAATAAGTTCACACGTTTATACATATCTTTAACTTCATTAAAGCGCTCACCTAATCCTAAACTTTTCGCTTGTTGACTTAAGTTAGAATATTGTCCACCTGGCATTTCATGTTGATAAATTTCTGTATGTGGAGAACGAATATCACTTTCGAAGTCAGAGTAATAATTTCTAACTGTATCCCAATATTGAGATAATCTCTCTAGTCCTTCAATATTTGTTCTTACATTTCGCTCATTACCACTCAATGCATAATACAATGAATTGGCGGATGGTTGAGATGTTGTACCACTCATACTAGCAACAGCTGTATCTATTACATCTACCCCTGCTTTTATCGCACTTTCATAAATCATTAATCCATTACCACTTGTATCATGTGTATGAAGATGAATTGGAATGTCTACATGTGTTTTTAATTCACTAATTAATTCAAACGCTGCTTTTGGTTTAAGTAATCCGGCCATATCTTTAATACCTAAAATATGTACGCCTTCACTTTGTAATTCTTTAGCAAGGTTTATATAGTAATCTAATGTATAAACATTTGATCTTTCTGGATTTAAAATATCACCCGTGTAGCAAATTGCACCTTCTGAAATCTTACCTGATTTTTGAACCGCCTCGTTCGCTACTTTCATTTGATCTAACCAGTTTAATGAATCAAAGATTCTAAATACATCAATTCCGGCTTCTGCACTTTCTTTTACGAACTTCTCAATAACATTATCAGGATAGTTTTTGTATCCAACAGCATTAGAAGCACGTAATAACATTTGGAAAAGTACGTTCGGGATATTTTTACGTAAACGTGTTAATCGTTCCCAAGGATTTTCTTTCAAGAAATTATAGGCTACATCAAATGTTGCACCGCCCCACATTTCTAATGAAAATGCATCATTTAAATGTTTCGCTGTTTCAGGTGCAATCTGTAACATATCGTACGTTCTCATACGAGTTGCTAATAATGATTGATGCGCATCTCTAAACGTCGTATCCGTTAATAGTACATCTTCTTGTTCTTTTAACCATTTACTAACGCCATCTGGTCCTTGTTGTTCTAATATTTGCTTTGTACCTGATAATGATGACAATTCTTCTTTTGTTACTTCTTCAGTTTTGAATTTTTCAAAATATGGTTTCTCACGTTTTTGAACACTAGGGAATCCATTCACTGAAATATTACCGATATATTGTAGTGTTTTAGTACCTCTATCTCGTGATGGAGTAATTTCAAATAGTTCAGGATTATTTTCTAAGAACTTAGTTGTATATGTCCCTTTAGCAAACTTTTCGTGATTAACGACATTGTATAAGAACGGTATATTTGTTTTAATACCTCTAATTCTCATTTCTTTTAATGAACGTAACATTTTTTCAGTTGCTTGTCTTAATGTAATGGCATGCGTTGAAACTTTCACTAATAATGAATCATAATATGGTGAAATTTCAGCACCTTCAAATCCATCACCAGCATCCAATCTTACGCCAAAACCACCACTTGATCTGTATGCAATGATTTTACCTGTATCTGGCATGAAATCATTTAATGGATCTTCAGTCGTGATCCTACTTTGAATTGCAAATCCTGTCGCTGTGATATCTTCTTGTTTAGGCATTTCAATTTTATCGCCATGTAATTCCTCACCTTGTGCAACTAAAATTTGCGTCTTAACAATATCAACACCCGTTACCATTTCAGTAATCGTATGTTCAACTTGTACACGTGGATTCACTTCAATAAAGAAGAATTCATCTCCAGACACTAAAAATTCAACTGTTCCTGCATTAACATATCCGATTTTCTTCATTAAATCTAATGCTGCATCACATATGCGATGCCTTAAGTCTTCACCTAAAGATACTGAAGGTGCAACTTCGACAACTTTTTGATGTCTTCTTTGTACAGAACAATCTCTTTCATATAAATGAACTAAGTTACCATGTTCATCTCCCATAATTTGAACTTCAATATGTTTCGGTTGATCTATGTATTTTTCTACATAAACTTCGCTATTACCAAATGATTTACCTGCTTCAGATTGCGCACGTTGATATGCATCTTCTAAATCTTTTGCTTCATTGACGATACGCATACCTTTTCCGCCACCACCAGAGATGGCTTTGATTATTACTGGAAATCCATTTTCATTTGTAAATGCTTCAACTTCTTCAAAAGTTCCTACTGATCCATCAGTACCTGGAATGACTGGAAGGTCCGCAGCAATTGCAGTTGCTCTTGCTTTTACTTTATCACCGAACATATCTAAATGTTTAAGTTCAGGTCCAATAAATTTGATACCTTCTTCGGCACATCTTTGTGCGAAAGTTTTGTTTTCACTTAAAAATCCATAACCAGGATGTATTGCATCTACATTTGCTTTTTTCGCGACTTTAATAATCGCTTCTATATCTAAATAACTTTCTGTTGGTCCTAAGTTCTCATCTACTAAATAAGATTCATCTGCTTTATATCTGTGTAAAGCACCTAAATCTTCATTTGAATAAATAGCTACTGTTTCTATATTTAGCTCTGTTGCAGCCCTAAAAATTCTTATAGCAATTTCGCCTCGATTGGCTACTAATAATTTGTTAATTTTGCTCATATTTGGAGGCTCCCCTCAATGTATTTGAATTTTCTAAAAACATTATATTAACCCATTATATAAAAAAAACGGATTATATTCTACTATAATCCGCTTTTTCACTATATTTTATTAATTTCTATGTGTAAATATGCAATATTACATCACCTATGTGACTGTTCGATTCTGATTTGTTTCGCCGTTAATAACAGTATACCAGTTGCAATACTCAAGCTCATCATCGATGAACCACCAAACGTCATAAATGGTAATGGTACACCTGTTAATGGTATCGTTCCTGAGATTCCTGCTAAGTTAACAAATGTTTGTACACCTATATAACTAGATATACCAACACAAACAAGTTTAAAGAAATAAGATTCTGTTAGTGCTGCATATAAGAAGCCTTTATAGACAATAAACATAAGTAAACCGATAATAAATAGTACGCCTACTAAACCAAGTTCTTCCGCGATTACTGCAAATATAAAGTCGGTATGAGGTTCCGGTAAATATCCTAATTTCATAATACCATTACCTAAACCTCTACCAAATAATCCGCCATTACCAATTGCTAATAATGAATTAGCTAAATGATATCCGATACCACTTTCATAATTAAATGGATTTTCTAATACGTGGAAACGGTCAGCTTGGTGCTGAGATAATATTCCACCCTTAAACACAAAACTAAATATGACTAATAGAACAACACCAGCAAAGATCGGTCCGGACCATTTTAATATCGCTTTAATACCGATACCTGAATATGCAAAGATACAAAATACAATCATACAAAGAATAATTGCTTGCCCTGTATCATTTTGTAATAATACTAAACCGATACATGTACCAATTAAGAACAATGGCATCATTAAGGCAAGTTTAAATTGCTTTAATCGATTTCGTCGTTTATCAATTATGAATGATAAATATAAGATAATCACTACTTTTAAAATTTCAGATGCTTGTAAATTCATGAAACCTAAGTTAATCCAACTTTTCGCACCATTGATTTGCGTACCAACGAGCAATGTTAAAATTAACAAACCAAATATTGAAAATATAATGACTTGCTGAACACGTTTATTCTTCAATATGTTGATATGCATAAAGTACGACATGAAAAATACAATACAAAATCCCATAATACAATACATCAACTGTCGAACAAAGAAGTAAGTGCCTGAAACTGGAACACCACCAGTGAGCGTCCCTTTTGTTGCTGCGACCATACTTGCACTATAAACCATCACTAATCCTATAAACGATAAAATAATATAAGTAATCAATAGTGTAAAATCTATGTATTTCGAGTAATCCTTAATATACAGGAAAAAACGTTTAATATAATCCATCTACTCATTCCAATTCTAAAAAAATAAGTCTAAAGAAAGATTTCTCCTCTCTAGACTTTGTATCATTTAAACATTTGTGAAAGCATCATGCAATTTAGATAATTCTTTCTCTAAACTTGCCATAAGTGTCTGACCCTTTTCTCTTTCAACAAGTCCAATTTGTACTGCAAAATCAACTTCCTTTTGAAGACCAAACATTTGCGTATCTAAAACTTCCTCATATAATGGACATTGTGGCATTGTTAAATTGTCCATTTGTACTTTTATAAGTTGAAGAATCTTTTCAGAATCGTTATATAATTGGTCATATGCCTTCTGACGAATATCTGAATCGTAATGCATGACATACTCCCCCTTAATTTTTAGTTTCTATACTTATAAAATTTTAGCTTACAAATGTGAAAATTGCAAGCGAAAACAGAACGTAAATCATTTCAAATATGTTAAAATTAAATTGTTAGATTGATAGGAGTGAAAAATATTGATACAAATCAAAGGGAATTCAAAATTTAATATTACATTAGACGCAACAACATGGATATTCGATGATCGTAAAGTGAAAATCGAAGACCTAGAAAAGGGGATTTTCAATGGTGAAAGACCAATTGAATTTGAAAATAATGTTGCATGGAATCGCGCAATCTTAGAAGGTGCAACGATGCCACCTACTTTAAATAGTGAAACGTCTTATAAAAAACGTTCATTTTTAGAAGAGACATTCGTGATCAATGCGATGCCATTTATTAAAAATTCAGAGCCAAACGACGATGCAACAAAAGTTCTTTTAAAAAATGATAAAGAATCTATAGAGATTCCTATCGAACAATGGCCATATTTATTTTTCCATTTTTCTAAAGATGGAAAGATGATATATAAAGATGGAAAAATAGATGCATTCACATATGATCAAGAGAATGGTTATCAAAACAAATTCAGTTACGTTGCTGAAATTGAGGTTGTATAATAATGGTTAAGAAAGTTAAATGTATCATTTGTGATACTGTTGTTAACTTAGATTCTAAATCTTTAGAAGCAAAGAGATTAAGAAACCACCCCATTCGTACATTTATGTGTGATCAATGTAAATCTAAATTAGATAAACCAAAATAATTTTTATAAAAAAACAGCGCTTAAACTTTGGATTTAAATCCAGTTTAAGCGCTGTTTCTTATATTTCATCGCTATTTTGTTGACTATTACGTTCTTTATGAAGTCGATAACGATAGAGACCAAGTACTATTGCTGCAATAATTAAGCTTTCACCTATTGGTAAAAATACTGCAAGGAATGTTAATAATAAACATCCTAAGAATAGTAGAATATAGATAATAATGTTTTGCCAAAACTTGAGTTTTCTTGCAAATCCTAAATTATAAACAATTGCACTAAGTACAAAGATTGTTATTAATAAAAGCATCATACCAAGTTCTGGGTTCTCATCTACTCTAAATAACTTACCAAAAAATGAAAGTCTTTCTGATGGATCAACACTAACATTTTTAGCAACTAAGAGCATCTATATCACTCCTCTTCTTGTTCAGCCATTTTTTGTCTCTTTTGAGCACGTTCTCTTTCTGCTTTTTCTAAAATTTTCTTTCTTAAACGAATAGATTCAGGAGTAACTTCTACTAACTCATCATCATTTAAGTATTCTAAAGCTTCTTCTAAAGTTAAAACTCTTGGTTTTTTCATAGTTGTTGTTTGTTCTTTTGTAGCTGAACGGATGTTGTTTGCTGCTTTAACTTTTGTAATATTAACTGTTAAGTCGTTATCACGTGTATTTTCACCAACAATCATACCTTCATATACTTCAGTACCAGGTTCCATGAAGTTTACGCCTCTATCTTCTAAGTTCAAGATTGCGTACGTACTTGCAACACCTTTATCGATAGAAACAAGCACACCATTTCTTCTACCACCAATACGTCCTTTAATTCTTGGACGGTATGAATCAAATGTATGGTTGATAATACCATAACCACGTGTCATAGACATGAATTCAGTTGAGTAACCGATTAGTCCACGTGCTGGTACGATAAAGATTAATTTAGTTTGACCATTTTCATTAGATTGCATATCTAACATTTCACCTTTACGTGATCCAAGTGATTCAATAATTGCACCTGTATATTCATCAGGAACATCGATTTGAACACGTTCGTAAGGTTCACATTTAACGCCATCTACTTCTTTAATGATAACTTGAGGTTTAGAAACTTGTAATTCATAACCTTCACGTCTCATATTTTCAATAAGAATAGATAAATGTAATTCACCACGACCAGCTACTACCCATGCATCTGGTGATTCAGTAGGTGTAACACGTAATGATACATCTGTTTCTAATTGTGTTTCTAATCTTTCTTCGATCTTACGAGCAGTAACGAAAGTACCTTCTTTACCAGCAAATGGTGAGTTATTTACTGAGAATGTCATTTCTAAAGTTGGCTCATCAATACGTAAGATAGGTAAAGCTTCAACATTATCTTGAGGTGTTACAGTTTCACCAACGTTGATATCTTCCATACCACTTACTGCAATTAAGTCCCCAGCATAAGCTTCGTCAATCTCAACACGATTTAAACCAAAGAAACCAAATATTTTTGATACTCTGAAGTTTTTAATTGTACCGTCGATCTTAACCAATGAAACTTGTTGACCAACTTTAATTGTACCTCTAAATACACGGCCAATACCGATACGTCCTACATAGTCATTATAATCTAATAATGCTACTTGGAATTGTAAAGGTTCTTCTCTATTATCGATAGGAGCTGGAATATATTCTAAGATTGTTTCATATAAACATTGCATGTTTTCATCTTGTTTTTCAGTATCTAAACTAGCTGTTCCACTTAATGCTGATGCATATACAACTGGGAATTCAAGTTGCTCATCATTAGCATCTAGTTCAATAAATAAATCTAATACTTCATCAACGACTTGTTCAGGTCTAGCTGATGGTTTATCAATTTTATTTACAACTACTACAGGTTTTAAATTTTGTTCTAATGCTTTTTTAAGTACGAAACGTGTTTGAGGCATTGTACCTTCGTATGCATCAACTACTAATACTACACCATCAACCATTTTCATAATACGTTCAACTTCTCCACCAAAATCGGCATGTCCTGGTGTGTCTAATATATTTATACGGTGATCTTTATAATTAATTGCCGTATTTTTGGCTAATATTGTGATTCCTCTTTCTTTTTCTAAATCATTTGAATCCATTGCACGTTCTGCTATATGTTCATTTTCACGGAAAATACCAGATTGTTTTAATAATTCGTCTACTAAAGTCGTTTTCCCATGGTCTACGTGGGCAATTATTGCAATGTTACGTACATTCTCTCTTAAATTAGTCATGCAAAAATTTTCCTCTCCAAATTAAATTTGTTCGATTTATATTTATAACTTGGTAATTATAACATAAATCCTTAGAAAAATAACTATTATTGTCCATATTTACTCAAATTAACGTGAATCTTATTCAAAACGTTCCTCGTTTCAAGGTTGATTTTTAATGAAAACTAGCCCATAATAAAACAATGAAAACGGTTAAAGGATGAGTATAAATGAAAAAATCTAAAGCAATATTTGTCTTACTTGCTTTAATAGTTACGATTTTCCTTTTAGCTTTTAGCTTTGCGTTAGCAGAAGGTTCTATCTTATTCATGTTGCTAGCTGTATTGTTAATTATTGCTACAATGGGTTACGGCTTCACGCTTAAAAAGAAATATCGTGAAAATGGTTGGCTTTAATTTAAAATTATATTATTAAACTGAATGAGTCTGAGACATAATTTAATGTCTCAGACTCTATTTATTAAATCACTTATTTACGATTTTCCTCTAAATCTATCTGAATGAATCTCGGAAAGTAACGCACGATGTGGCAAGAAATATTGGTTTAATATTTCATCGTGTATCGCTTTATTTCCAATCAATATCGAATTGGCTTCTAATATATTTAATGGTTCACCTAATTGATTTGTAACAATTGCACCAACCTCTTCAACGATTACTAATCCACCAGCAAAATCCCAAGGCTGTAACCTCATCGTTAAATATGCACTTGTTATTCCTTTAGCTACATTAGCAAAATCTAAAGCAGCTGATCCATACGCACGCGTACTTCTTGATTGATCAACAATCGGTGCATATATTGGATAAAGTTTTTCCTTAGTTAACCATAATGGATTGGTCGATATCAAACTCTTTTTCAACTCTGTATGTTCGAGCGGTTTCAACGCTTGATCATTTAACCACGCCCCTTGTCCAGCTAAAGCATGATACAATTTGTCATTCATCACATCATAAACAAAACCAGCATACTTTTCACCATCTATAAAAATACCAATGGATATAGCAAAATTTTCTTGCTGATGTACAAAGTTTAAAGTACCGTCAATAGGATCAATAATCCATAACACGCCATTTGTATCTTTAATATCCTTACCATGTCCTTCTTCACCAAGAATATGATGTTCAGGATATTTATCATGAATTTGTTTAAAAAGTCTTTCCTCTGTTTCTTTATCGATGTTTGTCACTAAGTCATTGGGATTTGATTTTGTTTCAATTTGAAGCTCTTCGCCTATAGATTCACGAATCTTACTACCCGCTTCTTTAATGATGCTATAACCAAATTTATATATTTCCATGAAAAGACCCCCTACAATAATATTATATTAGCATTGTTCTTTATATATTCAAAAAAAATTATGATAAAATGTATGTATAGTACCATAGTAATAAGGAGGACAACTATGTCTAAGTATACTTTTAAACAAAAAGATTTTAAAGTTTTTAGTATTGATGGTTTAGAAAATAGAATGGAAGCATTAGATGAACACGTGAGACCACAATTAAATGCATTAGGTGAAAAATATAGCCATTATTTAACAGAACAAACTGGAGATACTTTCTATCATCACGTTGCCAAACATGCACGTAGAACAGTAAATCCACCAAAAGATACATGGGTAGCCTTTGCCACAAATCAACGTGGATATAAAATGTTACCACACTTTCAAATCGGCTTATTTGAATCACAATTATTTGTAATGTTCGGTGTTATGCACGAAAATAAAAACAAAGGTCATATGGCAGATTTCTTAAGTAAAAACATACATTTACTCGAGTCATTACCAAGTGATTATTCATTATGTTTTGATCATTATAAAATAGATAAGTCACCAATCGATACTTTATCTACAGATGATTTAAAGCATCATATAAAAAGATTAAAAGACATTAAAAAAGCTGAATTCTTTGTTGCTCGAACACTAGACCCTAAATCAGAAGTGTTGAAGACAGATAAAGCATTTGTTCAATTTTTAAATGAAACATTCGATGAATTCATCAAGTTTTATGAATAACAGAGAGTGATAATATGTGTACGAGGTATGTTGAACATACCTCGCACTTTTTTTATGGTTGCTATGAGATTATAAGTTGGAATAAGTGATTTACAGATGGCTATTTATCACGTTTGTCCAGTCTTGATAAATTCAAGCATTCTATTTATCACGTTTGCTCAGTCTTGATAAATTCAGCCATTCTATTTATCACGTTCGACGAGTCTTGATAAATTCAAGCATTCTATTTATCACGTTTGCTCAGTCTTGATAAATTCGGACGTCCTATTTATCACGTTTGTCCAGTCTTGATAAATTCAGGCACTCTATTTATCACGTTTGCTCAGTCTTGATAAATTCAGGCACTCTATTTATCACGTTTGCTCAGTCTTGATAAATTGCTAGTCTCTCCAAGATGCGCAAACATACTCATCATCTCATAATATAAGAAACGAGGCTGGGACATAATTTAATGTCTCAGCCTCGTTTAGCATCTTGGCAGTAGATGACTGAGTTGAAAATGCGCTTATATCAAGCTTTTTTCAACTCTAGTCATCCTTGCCGGGGCGGGACTACGAAATCTTTTTTATATAAATAAGATTTCTGTCCCGCTCCCTTTTTTTATTAATAAATATATGGATCGTCATCTTTTTTCTTTTTATGTCTTTCATTGAAATCATTCTCTTGATGATAAATCTCATCATCTGCACTATGATTATTATCTTGGAAGTTTACATCTTCAAATTGATGCTTTGATTCGTCTTTTCTCACAAAAAGTACGATTCCAGCGACAATGAAAAATACGAGTGAAAAGATGTTAAATGTAAGGATAGATATTAATCCTGCAATTATTGCTAGTACACCTGCTAAGATGCGCTGTCTTTTAACAAAAATCATCGCAACTATTGCAAATATAATAGAGATAATTAAAATAACTATTACTAGATTCGAAGCTGGATTTAACATGGCGAATACTTGATCAGCACTTATTTCAGAATTATTCTGATTATTTTCTTCAAATGCTTTAGTGAATTGAGCTTGTGCATCTGGTGCATTTAAACCAGCTTTCAGAATAAATGCGAATATGATATAAATAAACGAACATATCAATCCTAAAATTAAGAGCGTAAACTCTAATGTTCTTTTCATTAATTGCCCTCCTATTCATTTTATATTTCTATTATCTCAATTTGTTTTGAAATTTCAACCTTATTTGTCTTTATTTGTAATATTTTGCGCATCTTGATTTTTATTTTCAAAATACTTTTTCTGTTGTTGCATACGCTGATCATAATTATTACGTCGTTCTATTGCAGCGTTTGGTTTTACTTTTTTAGGTTTTTTTTCTTTTTTAGGTTTTTCTTCACTTGCTTGATACTCATCTGCTTGAGTAGTCTCATAATTATAAGGATCTTGTTGCTCTGTTGCTACTTCTTCAGTTTGATTTTGTTCTGTTTGTTCTGTCTGTTCATTGTTGTCTTCATTTTCAACGACTGGCTGTTTGTGTTTTTTATGTTTTTGATGTTTTTTACTACGTGATAATACTTCATCATTTGAACTTTGTGAAACTGTTTCTTGTTGTTCTGTTGGTTGACTTGTCTCTTCGACTTTCTCAGGTTTCTCAACATGTTCATCACGAGCTACTGGCTTTTCTTTTCTAACTTCACGTTGTTCCTTTTCAGCTTGAACTGGACGTGATGGTCTTGGTTGCTGAACGACTCTATCTTGGTCATGTTTAACAAATGGTTCTTGTTGTCTTCCTTGCATCGGAATGATTTTGTCTTTTCTTACAAATAACAAAATGCTGACTAAGAAGAAAAATAATGGAACTAAAACGATAAATAACGGTATTGTAACCACTGCTAATATTAAAAATACAGTAGCTGAGAAAACTCTCCATCTCATGAGCACTAATGCTATAAATGAAAATATTAATACAATAATTAAATAGATAATAAATAGCCAAATCCAATTTTGTATATTGAGAGCAAGCTCACTTGATGATAGCAGTTGACCATTCACAGTCATATTAATATTTAATCGATTAATTAATGTTTCTAGTCTGTTTATGTTGGTCGGATTATTTAATACGACAAGGGCAGCAAATAATGATATAGCTGTTACGCCTATGAGTATAAACCAGGCAAGCCATCCAAAAAATCTTTCGAATCCTCTCCCAACAGGTTGTCTCACATGTTCTACATATGAATTCATTATATTTCCCTCCTTTAATTGAACTAGGTTTAATTATAACAAAAAAGAGCCTCTGTTTCCCACAAAGACCCTTTTTCATGATTATTTTAACGACATTTTAAATTTTAAAAATGCTTCGTTATATTTCGCTATATTTTCTTTTCCTAAATCTTTATAAACTTCTAATTTTTTTCTAATATTTGAATCTGGATAAAATCTTTCGTCTTCTCTAGTTTCTTTATCTAACAATTTGTAAGATTCTTTATTTGGTGTCGCATATCCGACCCATTCAGTATTCTGTTTACCATTTTTTTCATCTAATATGAAGTTGATAAATTTATGTGCACCTTCTACATTTTGTGCAGTCTTTGGTATAACCATATTATCAAACCATAGATTAGATCCTTCTTTCGGTACAACAAAATCTAAATTATCATTTTCACTCATAATATCTGCTGCCATACCACTCCATACAACCGCGACATCAGATTCGTTTTGAACCATCATCGTGTTAATTTCATCACCGACAACACCACGAACATTTGGAGATAACTTTATAAGTTTGTTTTGAGCTTTTTCTAATTTCTTTGGATTCGTTTCATTTAAACTTTCATTCATACTATTTAATGAAAATCCGATACCTTCTCTTGCTCCATCAACGACAAGAACATCTTTATTTAACCTTTTATCCCATAGACTATTCCATGAATTAAAATCAATGCCCTTTGTCTTTTCAGGATTATATAGAATGCCGACCGTTCCCCAGAAATAAGGTATTGAATATTTATTGCCCGGATCAAATGGTAAATTCATAAAATCTTTATCTATATTTTTTAAATTTGATAATTTTTTATGGTCAATTGGAATTAGTAGGTCCTCTTTAGCCATTTTTTGAATGGTATATTCACTTGGCACAGCAACATCATAAGGTGTTCCACCATTTTTAATTTTTGCCATCATCGCTTCATTTGAATCAAATGTTTCATATACCACTTTGATGCCAGTTTCTTTCTCAAACTTCTTCGTTAATGCTGGGTCAATATATTCTCCCCAGTTATAAACGTAAATGACATCTTTTTTTCCTTTTGCTGGCGGGGGATCGATAAGTTTAGTCGATAATATAAGTAAAGCACCTACAATTAATGAGATACCAATCAGTTGTATTAATTGCTTCATCTTAATTCTCCCCTCTTTTTAGACTTCTTTTCTGTTGGCCACGTTTAATAAAGTAATAGCCTAGAATTAATATCATTACTAATAAGAATAGTAACGTTGAAATCGCATTGATTTCCATAGTTATGCCTTTTCTCGCCATAGAATAAACTTCTACTGAAAGTACGCTGAAGCCAGAACCTGTAACGAAGAAGCTGACAGTAAAGTCATCTAAAGAATACGTTAACGCCATAAAGAATCCACCGATTGCGCCTGGAAGAATATGCGGGATAACGACTTTCGTTAAAGTTTGCCAAGAATTTGCACCTAAATCTCTTGCAGCATCAATCATTGATGTATTCATATCGTATAATTTTGGTAATACAAGTAATACAACGATAGGCACACAAAATGCAATATGAGAAATTAATACAGACCAGAAACCTAAGCCCATTCCTGTATAATGTCCAATCACTGTAAATAATAATAAGAATGATGAACCAATAACTACATCTGAACTTACCATTAAAATATTATTTAATGTTAATAGCCCGACTTTGATTTTTTTATTTCTTAAATAATGAATACCAATTGCGCCACAAATACCAATTAAAGTTGAGATACTTGCCGCTAACAACGCTACTGCGATTGTATTCACGATAATAACAATCAATCGTTTATTTTGAAATACGGATAAATAGTGATCAAATGTAAATCCTTCAAAATGCGTCATATTGCCAGCGCCATTAAATGAATAATAAATTAAGAAAAAGATAGGCAAGTATAAAAATGCAAGTACTATCGATAAATATAATTTTCCTGTTATTTTCATACTAAACCTCCTTTTTCTCTGATTTAGATTTTGTAATGATTAGGATAAATGCCATTGCAATAATTAAGAATACGGCGATTGTTGATCCCATACCATAGTTTTGTGTCACTAAAAATTGCTCTTGAATCGCAGTCCCTAAATTGACGACTTTATTCCCAGCAATTAATCTTGTAATCATAAATAATGATAAAGCAGGAATAAATGTAATTTGAATACCTGTCTTAACACCTTCTAATGTTAGAGGGACAATTACGCGATTAAAAGTTGTTAAATGACTCGCACCTAAATCTCTTGATGCTTGTAATAAATTCTCAGGTATTTCTTCCATCGAATTAAATATCGGCAACAACATAAACGGTATATAAATATATACCGAAACAATGATAAATGCCGTACTTGTAAATAAAAACTCTGTTGATGGTACATGGAAAATACTTAATAATTTATTAAGTAAACCATCATGACTTAAAATACCAATAAATGCATATGTTTTTAGCAATAAATTTATCCATGTCGGTAATATCACTAGCAGAAGGAGTACTTCTTTATGCTTTGCACTTCTTAATGCGAGCGCTAATGGATAACTAATCACTAAACAGAAAAACGTAATGATACTTGCATACCATATAGAACTTACAGTCATACGTAAATAGCTACTTGTAAAGAAATTCTGATAGTTTACTAAAGAAAAATGCCCTTCAATATCTAATAACGATGCGTAGAAAATCATACCAATAGGAACAATAATAAATAACACAATCCAAATCATATAAGGTACAAGTAGAATGGATTTTATTTTATTCATTGTTATCATCCTCATAACTTTCTATTCGACGATCAAATTCTTCTTCAGTTTCACCAGGTAACATAATATGAATGGCTTCTGATTCAAAGTAAAGACCGACCGTTTCTCCAATTGTTGCTTTTTTAGTCGTCTGTATTATCCATTCATTACCTTGTGCATCAAAACAACATATTTCATAATGTACGCCTCTAAATAGTTGAGAATCAACAACAGCAGAAATACGACCTTCACTTTCAGACTTGATTGTTATATCTTCTGGACGAATGACAACATCTACTTTGGCATCTTTTTCGAAACCAGCATCGACACATTCGTAAGGTATGCCATACATTTCAACGACATAATCTCGTTTCATTATGCCACTCACAATATTGGATTCACCTATAAAATCAGCAACAAACTTATTTACAGGTTCATCGTATATATCTACAGGTGTACCACTTTGTTGAATTTTACCGTTTCTCATGACAAATATGTAATCACTCATTGCTAAAGCTTCTTCTTGATCATGTGTAACAAATATGAAAGTAATTCCTAATCTCTGTTGAAGTTCTCTTAATTCATATTGCATTTCTGTTCTTAACTTTAAATCTAAAGCAGACAATGGTTCATCTAGTAAAATAATTTCAGGTTCATTCGCTAACGCTCTTGCAATTGCAACACGTTGCTTTTGTCCACCACTCATTTCAGTGATTTGGCGGTCTTCATAACCTTCAAGTTTAACGAGTTTCAACGCTTCTTTTACTTTGTTTTTTATTTCACTTTTATTTAATTTTTTGATTTTTAATCCAAAAGCTACATTATCAAAGACGTTTAAATGAGGAAATAATGCATAATCTTGAAACACTGTATTTACTTTTCTTTTGTTTGCAGGCACCTGATTGATAATCTTGTTATTAAATAGAATGTCCCCGCTCGTTGCTGTTTCAAATCCCGCAATTAATTTTAATATTGTCGTTTTACCGCAACCTGACGGACCGAGTAAAGTATAGAACTTACCTTCCTCTATTTCAAAACTAATATCATCTAATACTTGAGTGTTACTAAAGTTTTTTGATATATTTTCAAACTTTATAATTGATTGTGACATAATTTACCTCCTATAAATATGATTCTGTAGCTACGATTAATACCTCTGCAACTTGCTCTGACAAATTTGAAAATTGATGTTCTTCATTTGCCTTAAAGTAATAACATTCTCCCTGACTAGCAGTGAATGTTTGTTTACCTAATTTTAATGTGATTTCTCCCTTTTTAACATATGCAAATGTTTCTGAAGAAGAAGGACTAAAACATTTATACTTTGCACCACTTCTTAATTGAATAATTACAGGTTCCATTTCAAATTCATTTGAATCTGGTACTAACCATTTGATTTTGTAACCTAAATCATATTCATCATATAAAGTTTGCTCATTATTTGGATAATATATACGTGCTTGATATAGCTTTTCATTAAAGAATTCACTAGGTTCAACACCTAATACATCTAATATATTCAAAAATGTTTCCATTGATGGTGAAGATAGATTTCTTTCCAATTGTGATATATAACCTTTAGATAAATCTGTACGTTCACCTAATTCTTCTTGTGTTAAATTTTTTTGATGGCGTAAATTTTTAAGCTTTTCTCCAATATCCATAAATCCCCCAAAAAACGTGTTTGTTTACTTTTACTAAACATTAAGTTTAGTACCTTTAATAAAATAACAGAAATCATTTTATTATTCAACACTTTTTTGAGGGATTTATTATAAATTATTTAATTGAAATGTGTGATGACTCTTTATCTTCTTTAAGTGCTTTAATAGCTTTATAGCCATCATAACCACTTGCTTCTTTAAATTCTTTGTATATATTATTCTCATCAGATTTACCAGGAACTATTTTTTTGAAATTTTTATATGCATTGGCAAATTGTTCTCTATCTGTTTTATCTTCATAAGCATTTTCAATATGATTAAAAAATTCAACGACTTGGATCATCTCTTCTTGAGTCCAATCTACGTCAATAGGATAACTATATTCCATATTTACACTCCTTTATAAAAAAAAGGTTGGACAAATTGTCCAACCCTTTATTGATTCTTTAGATTATAGCGTATGAATAGGTGTTCCTAAAGCTACTTCAGCAGCTTCCATAGAAATTTCACCTAAAGTTGGATGTGCATGAATTGTTAATGAAACATCTTCAGCAGTCATTCCAGTTTCAATAGCTAATCCTAATTCAGCAATGATGTCTGAAGCGCCTGTTCCAGCTACTTGAGCACCAACTAATAAGCCATTTTCTTTTAATGAAACAAGTTTAACGAAACCAGCAGTTTCATTTAATGCTAAAGCACGACCATTTGCAGCAAATGGGAATTTAGAAGCTTTAACTTCTAAGCCTTCTTCTTTAGCACTTGATTCAGAATGTCCTACAGTCGCTAATTCAGGTTCAGTGAAACATACAGCTGGGATAGCTAAGTAGTCTACCGCTGATTTTTCGCCTGAAATTGCTTCTGCAGCAACTTTAGCTTCATAGCTTGCTTTATGTGCAAGTGGAGGGCCAGCTACGATATCACCAATCGCGTAGATATTTTCGATTGAAGAACGGCTTTGTTCATCAACTTCGATTAATCCACGTTCAGATAATTTAATACCTAACTCTTCAAGACCTAATTCATCAGTATTTGGACGACGTCCTACAGTAACTAATACATAGTCAGCTTCGATTTCTTTCGTTTCTCCGCCAGCTTCATAAGTAACTTTCACGCCATTATCAGTTTCTTCAGCAGATTTAGCCATTGCTTCAGTTACGATTTCAACGCCTTTTTCTTTTAGACCTTTTTTAACGATTTGAGTCATTTGTTTTTCGAAACCGCCTAAGATATCTTTCGCGCCTTCAAGAATAGTAACTTCAGAACCGAAGTTAGAATAAGCAGTACCAAGTTCAGAACCGATATATCCGCCACCAACTACGACTAATTTTTCAGGAACTTCTTGAAGTGCTAAAGCACCTGTTGAATCTATAACACGTTTACCAAATTTGAAATTAGGAATTTCAATTGGACGTGATCCAGTTGCAATGATTGCATTTTTGAAAGTATAAGTTTGAGAAGCTTTTTCTGTCATAACTTTTAAGTTATTTTCATCTACGAAGTAAGCTTCACCATTAACTACATCAATTTTGTTACCTTTCATTAATCCAGCAACGCCGCCTGTTAATTTTTTAACAACGCCATTTTTGAATTCTTGAACTTTTTCAAAATTCAATGATACTTTCTCTGCAACTACACCCATATCTTCTGAATGTTGTGCATTATGGAAACGGTGTGATGCTGATAATAATGCTTTAGATGGGATACAACCAACGTTTAAACATACGCCACCTAATTCGCCTTTTTCAACGATTGTTACTTTTTGTCCTAATTGTGCTGCACGAATTGCTGCAACATAACCACCAGGACCTGCTCCAATTACAATAGTATCTGTTTCAATAGGAAAATCTCCAACTACCATTTTTACCCCTCCATTAATAATAATTCTGGATTATTTAATAATCTCTTAATATGGTTCATTGCATTTTGACCAGTAGCGCCATCAATTTGTCTATGGTCAAAACTTAGTGATAATGATAATACAGGTGCCGCAACAATTTCTCCATCTTTAACGATAGGTTTTTGAGCGATACGACCAATTCCTAAAATAGCAACTTCAGGGTGATTGATTACTGGAGTGAACCATTGTCCACCTGCAGAACCAATATTACTGATAGTACATGTTGCACCTTTCATTTCATTAGCTTGTAATTTACCATCACGTGCTTTTACAGCTAATTCATTGATCTCATCTGAAATTTGGAACATTGACTTATGGTCAGCGTTCTTAACTACTGGTACTAATAAACCACGATCAGTATCTGCAGCTATACCTACATTATAGTAATGTTTATGAACAATTTCACCATTTTCTTCATCGAACTCAGTATTTAATGCTGGGTATTTTTTAAGTGCTGACACTAATGCTTTAACAACATATGGTAAGAATGTTAATTTAGTGCCTTGTTCAGCAGCCACTTCTTTGAATTTTTTACGGTGATCCCATAACTCTTGAACATCGATTTCGTCCATTAATGTTACGTGTGGAGCTGTATGTTTAGAGTTAACCATTGCTTTAGCAATTGCTTTACGCATAGCTGGGATTTTCTCACGTGTTTCTGGGTATTCACCTTCAGGAACTTGTGGAGATTGAACAGCTTGTGTTTCTTCACTTGCAGTTGCAGTAGCAGCTGAAGTTTCTTCTGTAGTAGCTTCTGATTTAGAACCACCATTTAAGTAAGCTTCAACATCTTCTTTTAAGATACGACCATTTTTACCTGATCCTGATACTGCTTTGATGTTTACGTCGTTTTCACGAGCAAATTTACGAACTGAAGGCATTGCGATTACACGTTTAGAATCGTCAACTTCTGCATCATTTGCTGCTGAAGTTTCTTCTTTTACTTCTTCAGCTGGTGCTTCTTCTTTCGTTTCTTCTTCTTCGTCATCATGGCCTTTGAATTGTAAACCTTCTGCGTCTGGCGCATCAATTTTAACAATTGTATCACCAACAACAGATACAGTTCCTTCTTCAACCATAACTTCTTCTATTTTACCTGCAACAGGTGATGGAATTTCAACGACTGATTTATCATTTTGAACTTCACATAAAACGTCATCTTCTTGAATTTCGTCTCCTGCTTTAACAAACCATTTTACAATTTCACCTTCGTGGATACCTTCACCGATATCTGGTAATTTAAATTCGAATGACACGATTTTTTCCTCCTAATATTAAATCCGTATTTTAATGCGCATTAAAATTCTAATGTTTCTTTAGCTTGCGCTACGATATCTTTTTTGTTTGGTAACCAAACACCTTCAGCTTGTGTGAATGGATAAATAGTGTCAGCAGCTGCGACACGTGCAATAGGCGCTTCTAATGAAAGAACAGCTCTTTCAGAAATTTCTGCTACTACATTTGCACCAACGCCAGCTTGTTTTTGAGCTTCTTGAACAACAATCACACGGTTAGTTTTTTCAACTGATTTAACAATTGTTTCAATATCTAAAGGTTGAACAGTGATTAAATCAATAACTTCTACTGAGTAACCATCTTTTTCAAGATCTTCAGCAGCTTTAACTGATTCTTGAACCATAGCACCGTAAGTGATGATTGTTAAATCTGTACCTTCGCGTTTAACTTTAGCTTTACCAATTTCAACTTCATAATCTTCTTCCGGAACATCTTCACGGAATGAACGATATAATTTCATGTGTTCTAAGTAAACAACTGGGTCATTACTTCTGATAGCTGAAATTAATAGTCCTTTAGCATCATATGGGTTTGAAGGAATAACAACTTTCAAACCAGGTGATTGCGCTACTAAACCTTCTAAGTTATCAGCATGTAGTTCTGGTGTATGAACACCGCCACCGAATGGCGCGCGAATTGTTATTGGAGCTGTTTTTGAATTACCTGAACGGAAACGATGACGTGCAATTTGCCCAGCAACTGAGTCCATAACTTCAAATACGAAACCAAAGAATTGGATTTCCATGACAGGACGGTAACCTTCAAGCGTTAAACCTAAAGCTAAACCACCAATACCAGATTCTGCAAGTGGTGTATCGAATACACGATCTTCACCGAATTCTTTTTGTAAACCTTCTGTTGCACGGAATACTCCGCCGTTTACACCAACGTCTTCACCGAATAATAAAACATTTTCGTCTCTTTTTAATTCGCTTTGAAGCGCATTGTTAATCGCTTGAATCATTGTCATTTGTGCCATGACTTATTTCGACTCCTTCTCTTTGTAAATTTCATATTGCTCAGCTAAGTTGTAAGGCATTTCTTCATACATGTTTTCCATTAAGTCTGTAACTTTTTGTTTAGGCGTATTGTCTGCCTCTTTGATAGCTGCTTTGATTTCTTCTTTTGCTCTTTCCATTACTTCGTTTTCTTTTTCTTCATTCCATAAGCCTTTAGCTTCTAGATATTTTCTATAACGTACTAATGGATCTTTCTTTTCCCAATCTGAATCTTCATCAGAAGTTCTGTAACGTGTTGGATCATCACCAGCCATTGTATGTGGACCATAACGATAAGTTAATGTTTCAATTAATGATGGACCGTCACCATTTACTGCACGATCACGCGCTTGTTTAGTAACAGCATATACTGCAAGAGCATCCATACCGTCAACAAGAACGCCTGGAATACCAGCTGAAACTGCTTTTTGAGCTAATGTTTTAGCTGCAGTTTGTTTTTCACGTGGTGTTGAGATTGCATAGTTGTTATTTTGAATTACGAAAATTGCAGGTGCTTTATATGCAGATGCAAAGTTAATACCTTCATAGAAATCACCTTGTGATGAACCACCGTCACCTGTATAAGTAATTGCTACATTTTGCTTACCACGTTTTTTAATTCCTAAAGCAACACCAGCTGTTTGCACAAATTGTGCACCGATGATGATTTGTGGACTTAATGCATTAACACCTTCTGGGAATTGGTTACCAATAAAGTGTCCACGTGAGAATAAGAATGCTTTAGTTAATGGTAAACCGTGCCAGATTAATTGAGGTACATCACGGTAACCTGGTAAAACATAGTCTGCTTTCTCTAGTGCATAATGTGAAGCTAATTGTGAAGCTTCTTGTCCTGCTGTTGGTGCATAGAAACCTAAACGACCTTGTCTATTTAATGAGATAGAACGTTGATCAAGTACTCGTGTCCAAACCATTCTTTCCATTAATTCTACAAGTTCTTCATCTGATAAGTCCGGTAATAAATCATTATTTACGACGTTTCCTTCTTCATCTAATACTTGAACCATTTCAAATTTAGACTCTATTTCATTTAAAGTCGCTACTGCATCGAATTGGGCTTTTTTTCTCGGAGCCATTCAATTCACCATACCTTTCCCTATATTAAATAATCATTTCTTAATTAGTTTAACACAAAACTGTTTTACTGTTAAATAAAAAATACTAACATTATGATAACCCTTTTGATAAGGCTTTCTTTCGAACTGTATTACAACAAATTTCAAACTGTACTAATACAAATTATGCTTCTAAGTATTGCTCAATATCTTTCTTCTCTTTCATTACCTTTTTAACTTGATTTTGATAATCTGAAACAACTTTAGCTGTATTCTTATTTTCATCAGTGAGTGCTTTAGCTCTTTTATTCGTTCCATCTTGTGTCGCTTTTTCTTTTGCTAAGTAACTAAATAATTCTTTTTCTTTGTCGAGTGATTTGTTATAACCTTCGACCACTTTGTCATGCGCTTTATATTTATTTTCAAGTTCGTCCATTAATTCTTTTGCTTCTTTACGTTGAGACTGATCTTTTATCTTTTTCAATTCACTTTTAGATTCAGAATATATTTTTTGAGATTTGTTCATTGCTTTTTGTTCATCTTCAACCAATGATTCTCTTTTATCGATATTATCAACGATACTTTGTGCTTTATTTCTATAATCTTGACCTTTTGCTTCATCTAATGATTTTATTTTTTTCGTTTTTTCATTTTCAGCTTTCTTCATTTTTTCATTTAAATCAACGATTATATTTTCTTCTTGTTGTGCTTTGTTGATTTTATTATTAAATGTTTCAAGTGAATCTTTTGACGGACTACATGCTGTGAAAGTTAATGCAGTTGTCATCGTCAACATTAACATTTTCATACCTTTCATTCATATTGCCTCCTTACATTTCAATAAACATGTTACTCTGTTTTTTTTATTTATACAATAAATTATAGATGTAAATCAGTGCCGTTTTTGATAAAATTTTATATGAGGACGGTGCATGAAAATGATAACTATGGAAAATATTATTCGTGATGGACACGAAACACTAAGAAATAAAGCTGAAGAAGTGAAATTACCTATTTCAACTGAAGATAAAACTACATTAGATGAAATGTTAGAATTCTTGAAGAACTCACAAGATGAAACAATCGCGAAAAAATATGGTCTTCGTTCTGGCGTTGGGCTCGCCGCTCCGCAAATTAATGTTTCAAAAAAAATGTTAGCTGTATATATTCAGGATGATAGTAAAGGGAACTCAATTGAACTTCAACTTGTTAATCCTAAAATTGTAAGCCACAGTGTACAAAAAGCATACTTACCAGGCGGTGAAGGTTGTTTAAGCGTTGATGAATCAAAGCCTGGACTTGTACACAGAAATTATAAAGTTACAATTGAAGCATTTGATATTGATGGAACACCTTTCAAGAAAAGATTTAAAGGTTATCCAGCAATCGTGTTACAACATGAAATCGACCATTTAAACGGCGTAATGTTTTATGATTACATCAATCAAAATGATCCATTCAAGCCTTTAGATGATGCAGTAGAAGTTAATTAATTTATTAAAAAGCACTTTATAATGGTGATATCACCATTATAAAGTGCTTTTTACATAAACTCATCGCGTCGTTCTATAAAATGAATATTTTTTTCTTTTAAAGCCTTCTGAATCAATGCAAGCTCATCTAAATTCAACCATTCAGGATCTTTATTATGTTTTAAATAATGATGATTTTCTTGTGGAACATGAATAGATTCATCATAATTGTAGATCATAACAACTTCATTTTTTCGAATATTGAATTCAATGCCCTTTAATTGTTTATCTGATCGGTCTTTTTCTCCAATAACCGTCTTGATAATACGTTCAACTTTATCCATCATTTTCACTTCCTATTCGTGTATCAAACCTAGTTCTTTGCACGCATAATAAATGCCCTCTTCAGAAACATGTTTCGTTTCGAAGTCACAAACTTCCTTCAATTGAGGAACAGCATTCCCCATCGCTACACCTAGCCCTACTTCTGAAATCATTTCTATATCATTAGGACCATCTCCAAATGCAATGACATCCTGCATTGAAAATCCTAATTTTTCACTTAATTCTTTAATTCCTTCTGCTTTAGAACGATCACTTGGCACAATATCACGACTAAGTGGATGCCAACGATAAAATTTCAAACCTCCATACTTATTATCATATTTATCATCCTCATCATCCGCATGAAAAATAAGTGATTGATATACAGGATGTTCTTGATAATATGTATTATGGTATTCAGGATAATCCATTTTCAAAGTTCCTAAGCTTTCTGAAATATGCTGATCCTCTTCAACATTAGCATAAACTGCTGTCTCTCCAAAAAATACTAAAGGATGATTATTTTCATGTGCACTTTCAACAATACGATTTAATTGTTCTTTATTTAGTGGATGCTTCCCAACAACTTCACCATTATGAACAACAATTTGTCCATTTAATGATACAAATGTATCAATCCCAGTTGCTTTCAATACTGCATTAAACATATAAGGCGCTCGTCCAGTTGCGATAGCGACTATGTGTCCATTTCCTTTAAGTTTTTGTATGGCTGTAATAGTAGATTGAGGAATTTCTTTATTTTCATCGTAAATTGTTCCATCAATATCCAAAAATACTAATTTTTTGTCCAACTTTCATCGCCTCCTTTATTCTATTTTAGTCGATATTTATTATATATGAAAGATTTAGTTAAATATCTTTATTTATCTCTAATTATCATGTAAAATGAACTTATTAAAAAGGTATTTATATATTCAGATTATAACTACTTTTCAAAATGAACGGGAATCAAATGAAACAATTGACAAACCCTAGAATTAAAACTAGGGCTTTATTTATGTTAATTAACCTAGGAGGATTTTTATAAATGGCAATTTTTAAAGTATTTTTTCAAGAAGACAAAAGTGAAGTAATCGTACGCGAAAGCACACAAACTAAATATTTCGAAGGACAAACAGAAGAAGAAGTTAGAAAATATTTATCAGACCGTAATTATAATATCGAATTTGTCCAAAAATTAGAGGGCGCACATTTAGACTATGAAAAACAATCTGACCATTTCAAAGTGGAGAATATCTAAATGAAGCCACTACAAAAAAATGAAGTTGGTGTATATGCACTGGGTGGTCTCGGTGAAATTGGTAAAAACACGTACGCCCTCGAATATCAAGATGAAATCATCATTATCGATGCGGGCATAAAATTCCCAGACGATGATTTACTTGGTATCGATTACGTGATTCCAGATTATACTTACTTAATTCAAAACAAACATAAAGTAAAAGCTTTATTTATAACACATGGACACGAAGACCATATCGGTGGCGTGCCATTTTTATTAAAACAGCTTAACGTCCCTATTTATAGTGGACCACTTGCTTTAGGTCTTATTAGAAACAAATTAGAAGAACATCACTTATTAAAGACAGCTCAATTAAATGAAATTGATGAAGATTCAGTATTTGAATTTAAACATTTCAAAATTTCATTCTACTTAACAACACATAGTATTCCTGAAGCTTACGGTATTATTGCCGATACGCCTGAAGGTAAAGTTGTCCATACTGGAGATTTCAAATTTGATTTCACACCAGTTGGGAAACCTGCTAATATCGCGAAAATGGCACAACTTGGTGTTGAAGGTGTTCTATGTCTACTTTCTGACTCAACGAACTCTGAAGTACCAAACTTCACATTAAGTGAGAAAGAAGTCGGACAAAATGTTGATGAAATTTTCCGTAAGTGTAAAGGAAGAATCATATTCGCAACATTTGCTTCTAACATTTATAGAGTACAACAAGCTGTAGAAGCTGCCGTGAAATACAACCGTAAGATCGTCGTATTTGGTCGCTCTATGGAAAACAATATAAAAATCGGTACAGAATTAGGCTATATTAAAGTACCACCTGAAACATTTATTGAGCCTAACAAAATTAACACTGTACCAAAACATGAAATTTTAATTTTATGTACAGGATCTCAAGGTGAACCAATGGCAGCATTATCAAGAATTGCTAATGGTACACATAGACAAATTAGTATCATTCCAGATGACACTGTTGTGTTCAGTTCATCACCCATTCCAGGTAATACGAAAAGTGTAAACAGAACAATTAATGCACTTTACAAAGCTGGTGCTGATGTTATTCATGGTAAATTATCTAATATCCATACTTCTGGTCATGGTTCTCAAGATGAACAGAAATTAATGTTACGATTACTTAAACCAAAATACTTCATGCCTATCCATGGTGAATATCGTATGTTGAAAAAACATAGCGAGACAGGTATTAATTGTGGTGTAGACCCAGATAATATCTTCGTCTATGAAATCGGTGATGTTTTAGCATTAACAAAAGATTCAGCACGACACGCAGGACGGATTCCTTCTGGTAGTGTCTTCGTTGATGGTAGCGGTATCGGTGATATCGGTAATGTTGTCATCAAAGACCGTAAAGTATTATCTGAAGAAGGACTTGTAATCGTTGTAGTCAGCATTGACTTCCAAACAAAACAATTACTTTCTGGCCCAGATATTATTTCTAGAGGTTTTGTATATATGCGTGAATCTGGACATCTCATTTATGATGCACAACGCTTAATCAAAAAATCAGTCATAGAAAAATTAAACAAAAATGAAAAAGTAGAATGGCATCATGTTAAATCAACAATTACGGAAGCATTACAACCGTACTTATATGAAAAAACAGCACGTAAACCAATGATATTACCAATCATTATGAAAATTAATGACGAAAAATAAAACCAAAACAACCTGAACTTAAATTGACAAGTTCAGGTTGTTTTTAGTTTAATGGGCTTTATTATAAATCGGGCTGATGAGAAAAAACAAATTTCTCATCAGCCTTTTTTGATAAAAGAATACAAAAAAGCGCAAATATATCTATAATTATAAGTGACCAACCCAATTAGAAGGAGAACATAAGCAACAATGATATTATTTCAAAGTAGCCTCTTTTTATTTCTTTTAGGTAACTTATTTCAAAATTTACCACCACAACAAATTAATTCATACTTCGGATTTCGAACAAAAAAATCAATGAAAAACCAAAAAAATTTGAAAATATCACAAAAAGAAATTGCCATACAACTAAAAAATATATTCTCTTACACATGTTTATTTTCATTCTCTTTACTAATACTCGATACATTCCTAATTGCTCTAAAAAAAGATTCAATATTAACTCTTTCACTTATAATTCAAGGGATCATATTAAGTCTTCTCTTACTAAAAGCATATATAAAAACTAATAAAAAACTCGATTAAAAATCTGTATGTAATTTATTGTTTTATCCCAAATGCTTTATTAATATAAGGTCTCTAAACTCTTAAAACGTAAAAATGTATAATATTTTTTTAAAGGAGCATCGTGATGAAAAAAAAATATAAAAGAAACTTAGAAACCTATTACAAACTTTTGCCTATAACAGGAATCATAACAAGTATGCTAGTTTTTATAATGTTTTATTTTATTTTTAAACAACAAGAAAACATATCAATAATCATACTTTATTCATTAATGCCATTTCTAGTCTATAGCTTAATTTCAATTATCTATAATATTTTTTTAAAATAAAAATATATTTAATTTAGAGTTGTCTATCACTTTTTTCTATGCAGAATAAAGTATAATCTCTTCTTTCAAGTTACCCACATACCATATCCCGCTAACGGGATTGTTTCTCAGAACTATCTCGTTAGCGCTTTGTTTTCTCTCTATTTGTAGTTAATTCAAACTTTTGAGTGGCCTATTTACCCACTAACGAGATTGTTTTCACTTTCTATCTCGTTAGCGCTTTGTTTTCTCTCTTTTTGTAGTTAATTCAGACTTTTGAGTGGCCTATTTACCCGCTAACGGGATTGTTTTTACTTTCTATCTCGTTAGATTTTCTTACGTGATTGTTTCCTAGAACTATCTCGTTAGCTGTGTACTATGTTGCTTGTCAGCCCTCACTTGCAATGTTCGACGTTCCAATATTGCTTGTCGACCTCCACTTGCTATGTTCAGCGCTCCAATATTGCATGTCACACCCACGAAATGTTTATTCATAAAAAAATGTCGACAAAGTCTATAACTTTGTCGACATTCTCATTTATTCGTTAACTAATTTTTTCTCAAATCTATTTAAATCATTATCGTGTCCAATAACAATTAATATATCATGATATTCTATTTTTTCATTAGGATCTGGTGCAACGATAATATCTTTACCTCGTTTAACAGCAATGATGTTAATACCAAAATTAGCTCGAACGTCTAAATCTAATATTGAACTTCCTGCTAGTCTTTCACCAGCTTTAATTTCTACAATTGAATATTCATCAGATAACTCTAAATAATCTAGCACAGAGGCGCTTGCAACGTTATGTGCAATTCGACGACCCATATCTCTTTCTGGATGTACAACTGTGTCCGCACCAATTTTATTTAGAATTTTAGCATGATAATCATTTTGTGCCTTAGCAGTTACTTTCTTAACACCTAATTCTTTAAGTATTAAAGTCGTTAAAGTACTTGCTTGAATATTTTCGCCAATAGCAACGATGACATGATCAAAGTTTCTTATACCTAAACTTTTCATGACCGCTTCATCCGTCGTATCTGCAATAACTGCATGTGTAGCAATATCACTATATTCATTCACTCTAGCTTCATCAGCATCGATGGCCATTACATCCATATCTAGTGCATTTAACTCTCTAACGATGCTGCCTCCAAAACGACCTAATCCAATTACAACGTATTCCTTACTCATGATATGCCCCCATACATTAAATTGAGATTATTTTTTACCTTTAACATAGTCTGCATCAAATATAAATAACCTTAATAACAATATAAGCGATGGAACAAGTAAAAGTAAACCTAAAATAAATACAATAACAAGCATTAATGCCATTTGATCGTTAACTACTGCTTTGTTTATATTAATATACGGCGTTAATATATATGGCAATTTACTAATACCATAACCAAAGAACGCTGTTCCGAACTGTAGTAATATCATAATAAATGCAAATCCGTGTGCTTTTCTAAAGAATATCAGTGAAACTGAAATAATGAAGAATACGATACTTAAACCGAATAACCACCAAAAGCTCCCTACAGCATTATTAAAGTGGTCTTCATTATGTTGTCTCAGTGATAGGAATACAAATTGACAAATAATAATCATCGGTATAGCCCAGATTAAGAACCATTGTCTTAATAGTTTATATGCTTCAGCATCTTTTGCTTTGTGTGCATAATAAGTTAAAAATCCTGAAGATATATATAACACAGATATAATTGCTAAAAATACAACTGCCCATGCGTATGGACTTAACAATAAAGTTAACCAATCTAGATTTACACCTTTATGCGTTTCTTTAATATATCCACCTTCTGCAATCGTTAAAATTGTAGAAAGTGATGCAGGAATTAATAATCCTGTCGCACCATATAAAAACAACCACGATAATTTACTATCTTGCCCGTAATTTTCGAATGCATAGAAACTACCTCGAATTGTTAATAATATTAAAGCGACACTACCTGGAATTAATAATGTTGATCCAAAATAGTATGCGGAATCTGGAAAGAACCCTACAATTCCTACAAAGAAGAAAACAAAGAATACATTCGTAACTTCCCAAACAGGATTTAAATATCTAGAAATCAAATTATTAATAATATGATCTTGTTTTGTTAATTTTGCATGGAAAGCGAAGAATCCCGCGCCGAAATCAATCGCACCTATAATAATATACCCATACAAAAAGAGCCAAAGTACTGTTATACCTATATATTGATAATCCATTATACTTCACCCTTTCTGTTAGCTATCTTATTAACATCATCTGTCGCTTTGCTATGACTAAACATTCTTATAAGTACATAGCTTGCAGATACGCCTAAGATTAAATACAGTATCGCAAAAGCAATAAATACAAGTGCTAAACCATCTGCATGTGTTGCTGCTTGTGCCACTTTTAAATAACCTCTTAATATCCATGGTTGTCTACCCATTTCGGCCAAGAACCATCCAAATTCTATTGCCAACATCGCTAATGGTCCAGTCAGTACCGCTAAGTAAAGTAATGGTTTATTATATTGTGACCATTTTTTCGACCATTTCAAGACAACAAAGAGTGCTGATATGATGAAACAATATACACCGAAGAATACCATTAAATCAAAGAAGTAATGTATCACAAGTGGTGGTGTTTCGTCTGATTTAAACTCATTTAAACCTTTAACTTTCGTATTGAAGTTACTGTCTGATAAGAAACTTAAAGCGCCTGGGATTTTAATTGCCCCTTTAACTTCTTGTTTCTTCTCATCAACAACACCAAACAATACTAAATCAGCTTTAGATTCAGTTTCAAAGTGCCATTCCATTGCTGCTAATTTCTCTGGTTGTTCTTGATGTAAAAATTTTGCTGAAAGATCTCCAGCTAACATAGCAAGTAAACTCGCAATAAGACCAACTGTCATTGTAAGCTTAAGTGCTTTTTTATGATATTCTCTATCATCAATAAATTTATTTTTAATCAATCGGTAAGCAGCGATACTTGCTAAAATAAATGCTGCTGTCATAAAGGCTGTCGCAATGACATGGAATGATCGAATGCCAAACGATGGATTAAACATCGCAGCAATTGGATCAATGTTCATCAATTTCCCTTTTATAAAATCAAATCCACTCGGTGTATTCATAAATGAATTCACTGAAGTAATGAAAAATGCTGAGAAAGTTCCGCCAATGATTACCGGTAAAGTAATTAAGAAATGTGTCCATTTCCCTTTAAATCTATCCCAAGTATACAAATAGATACTTAAAAATATAGCTTCAAAGAAAAACGCAAATGTTTCCATAAATAATGGTAAAGCGATAACTTGACCACCTAATTGCATAAATGATGGCCATAATAATGATAATTGCAACCCGATAATTGTTCCTGTAACAACCCCGACTGCTACTGTAATCGTATAACCCTTAGACCAACGTTTCGCCATAGCAATGTACATAGGATTATCTTTTTTAATACCTATAAATTCAGCTATCGCAAACATTAAAGGAATACCAACACCAACTGTTGCAAATATGATGTGAAATCCTAAGGTCATTGCAGTCAGCAAACGACTAATAACTACTGCATCCATAATATTCCTCCATTCAACATTTGTGATTTATATCACAAATCAATTTCATTATACATCACTTTAACTATTAATCAAATGTTTTTCATTCACAAAAAGATGACAAATTAATGTCGACGTAAACCATAATCGTTGAACACAGCAATAAATCATTATATTATTGCTATATAAAGTTGAGGTGAATGAAAATGAACAATGTGATTATTTATACACAAGATCAATGTCCCCCTTGTCAATTTGTGAAACAATATTTTAATGAAAAGAATGTCGCATTTACAGAAAAGAATATTAAAAACCAAACTTTCAAAAGTGAATTAATAGATTTAGACAGTTTCTCAACACCAACTGTTCTGATAAACGACAAAGTATATTATCAAGTAGATATAGATGCATTTAATAAAGCACTGGGTATTGAATAATGCGTATTCAATTTCCAAGTGCGCGTATCAAAGTGTCGACGCACACTTTTAAGAGTCAACTTAAATCAAATTTGAAAGTTGTTCACATTTCTGATTTACATATCGGATATTATTCTGGTATTGAAGACTTACATCAGCTTGTGTTGCGCATTAACAAACTAGATGCTGATATTGTTTGTTTTACAGGAGATTGTTTTGATAATATCAAATTTGTACCTTTTGACCTTAACCTTGTTATACCTTTATTTAAGACAATCCAATCCAATTTTGGCAAGTTTTTTGTTCCTGGTAATCATGATTATGGTTCTGACGGTATTGAAACTGTTATACGTATTATGAAGCAATCTGATTTTCATGTATTAATCAATGAACACAAACTTGTCAAAACACCACAAGGCAACATTTTAATTCATGGTATAGATGATATTTGTTTCGGACGACCCAATTTCGAAAGTTCTTTTGAAGGTTATCTTCACAATGTCGATTATAGAATTTGCCTAATGCACGAACCTGACAAAGCACATTTAATAGATCCAAATATTAATTTGATATTATCTGGCCATACACATGGAGGACAAGTGAGGTTACCATTTTATGGTGCCATTTACACACCAGCTTTTGGTAAGTTGTATAAAAGTGGACTATATCATTTAAGAAAACAACAATATTTATACGTAAACAGAGGAATCGGTGTCACTCGCCTACCCATTAGAATATTTTGTTCTCCAGAAATAGCTGTTTTTAATATTAAAAATAAATATTAAAGAAAAAAGCGTTTATTACGAGATTTATATATCTCATAATAAACGCTTTTTAAAATTATGCTAATTCATTTACAAGAGCAACTACTTCTTCTTCGGTTGCACAATTAATTGCACGACTTGCTAACTCTTGCATTTCTTTTTGATCTAATTGTTTAATTTGTTTTCTTGCTTTTAAGATACTTGTTGCACTCATTGAGAACTCATCTAATCCTAAACCAAGTAACAACGGAATCGCTGTGTTGTCTCCAGCCATTTCACCACACATACCAGTCCATTTACCTTCTTTATGTGATGCTTCAATTACTTGCTTAACTAAGCGAAGAATTGCAGGATTATATGGTTGGTATAAGTATGAAACACGCTCTGACATACGGTCAGCAGCCATTGTGTATTGAATTAAATCGTTTGTACCGATACTAAAGAAATCAACTTCTTTAGCAAAGATATCTGCAAGTGCAGCTGTTGATGGAATTTCAACCATAATACCGATTTCGATATTATCATCTACTTTAACACCTTCAGAAACTAATTTTTCTTTTTCTTCGAGTAAGATTGCTTTCGCATCTCTGAATTCTTGAACTGTAGCAATCATTGGGAACATGATGTTTAGTTTACCAAATTCAGAAGAACGTAATAAAGCTCTTAATTGAGTTCTAAAGATATCTGTTTGATCTAAACATAAACGAATTGCTCTATAGCCTAAGAATGGGTTCATTTCTTTAGGTAAGTTTAGATAAGATAATTCTTTATCTCCACCAATATCTAAAGTACGAACAACAACACGTTTGCCGTCCATTTCTTTTAATACTTTGCTATAAGCTTCAAATTGCTCTTCTTCAGTAGGCATGTTATCTCTACCCATGTATAAGAACTCAGTACGATATAAACCAATACCTTCTGCACCATTATTTTTAACACCAGTTAAATCATTTGGTGTACCAATATTTGCTGCAAGTTCTACATGAACACCATCTTTAGAGACTGATTCATCATTTACAAGTTTAGCTAATTCTTCTTTCTCAGCTAAGAAGTTCTTTTGCTTTTGTTCATAAGCAAGTACTTCATCTTCTGAAGGATTAATAATTACATCACCTGATAAACCATCAATAATAAGATGATCCCCTTGTTGAACACGGCTAGTAATATCTTTTGTACCTACAACTGCTGGAATTTCTAAAGAACGGCTCATTATCGCAGAGTGAGAAGTTCTTCCACCGATATTAGTCGCAAAACCTTTAACAAATTCTTTGTTAAGTTGTGCTGTATCTGATGGTGTTAAGTCCTCAGCCACTATAATAACGCTTTCATTGATCATACTAGGATTCGGCAATTCCACACCTAATATGTGCGCTAATACACGTTTAGAAACGTCACGAATATCTGCTGCACGTTCTTTCATATATTCATTATCCATATTTTCAAATATAGTAATGAAATTCGTCGAAACTTCATTTAATGCAGTTGGCGCATTTACTTTATTATTGCGAATATTTTCTTCTATTGGATTTAATAACTCAGGATCTTCTAACACTAATAAATGTGCATCAAAAATCGCAGCCTTATCTGCTCCAAGTTGTTTTTCAGCATTATTACGAATTTGTGTTAATTCAACTTTAGATTGATTGACAGCTGCTTTAAACTTTTCAACTTCGCCATCTACATCGCTGATACTTTCACTAGAAAAAGATAAATCAGGTTCAACTAATAAGTATGCTTTACTTATAGCTACACCATCAGATGCAGCTATACCCTTTAATAATTCAGACATTATTTTGTTAATCCTTCTTTAGATAATACTTCAGTAATTGCTTCGATTGCTTCTTTTTCGTCACTACCCTCAGCGTAGATAGTGATTTCAGCGTCTTTACCAACACCTAGGCTCATTACACCCATGATTGATTTTAAGTTAACTTTTTTAGCGTTATATTCTAATTGTACATCTGAATCAAATTTAGATGCTGTTTGAACTAACATTGTTGCTGGTCTTGCATGAATACCCGTTTCATCGATAATTACATAAGAATTTTGTTCCATTTTAATTTCTCCTTCTGGTTCCTGTATTTAATTTGTATAAAATCAAATTTTATCTATACGTTTAAAGAATAGCAAAAAAACACTTACAATTCAATAAAATTACATAATGATGCAGTTAATTAAAAGAAATTTCATTCGTTCTCTAAGTTTGTAAATGCAACTGCGATTTGTGTTCCAATTTTTGCATTATGTTCAACCAGTTTGATATTTGTTTCTAATGATTGACCATTCGTTTGGTCCACAATTTCACTTAATAAAAATGGTGTCGTATCTTTCCCATGAATGCCATTTTGTTCTGCTATTTTTACTGCTTTATCTATTATATCATTAATGAATTCTGGGTCTAATTGATTTTCTTCTGGTACTGGATTTGCAACAACGATACCTGAATCTAATCCAAGATCCCAATGTACTTCCGCGAGCTGTGCAATTGTTTCAACGTCGTCCATACGTGTGTTCAATTTCAAGCCACTTTCTCTAGTGAAAAATGCAGGAAGTTCATCTGTTTGATATCCAACAACTGGTACCCCTTTTGTTTCCAGATATTCAAGCGTTTTATCTAAATCTAAAATTGATTTTGCACCTGCACAAATGACCGTTACTTTCGTTTTGGAAAGCTCATCTAAATCTGCTGATATATCCATCGTTTGTTCTGCGCCTTTATGTACACCACCGATACCGCCTGTTACAAAAAATTTAATATCGGCCAGTTGTGCACAAATCATTGTAGAAGCAACTGTTGTCGCTCCTATTTTTTTAGTAGCAATTATTTCAGCGATATCTCTTCGTGATACTTTAGCAACATCACTTTCTTGTGCAAGTGTTTCTAACTCTTCATCATTCAATCCAATTTTAATTTCACCGTTCATTATTGCAATTGTTGCAGGTACACCACCATTGTCTCTCACAATTTGTTCTACATTTTTTGCCATTTCTACATTTTGTGGATATGGCATACCGTGTGAAATAATTGTTGATTCTAAAGCTACAATTGCTTTTCCTTTTTGTTTTGCTAATTCTACTTCTTCAGAAAATTGAATGTACTGTCTCATTTGATTGCCTCCATATCTTTATTGAGTTGTGTTCTGTCTAAATCTTGTCTTACTGTATATGTTGTTTGTATTGTTTTAGCTGCATTTGCTTGCGCTAGTTGTACAATTTGTTGAATATCATATGATTTTAACCACCCATAAATAAGTGCTGAAGAAAATGCATCCCCTGCACCAGTTACATCAACAATTGGATCTACTTTATTCACACCGAATGACATGTTACCTTCTGAACCTTTGTATAAAATCGTTTCATTACCTGAAGTTACGATTATATTTTTAGGACCTAACATTTTAATCTCATTAACATATTCCTGTAATTCTTCCATTGTATCGGCCGTTTTCCCAACAAACGTCTCTACTTCATCTTTATTTAAAATTAACCATTCAACAGCATGAAGATTCGTAGGAAGTCGTTTCATTTTTGGTCCTGATACTGCAACTAATACGAGTTGAATATGTTGTTTTTCAGCATAAGAACATAAAAATTCTAAAGTTTCTTTTGGACAATTTAAATCTGCTATAATACATGTCGCTTTGTTCAGAATAAATGTCTTCTTAATCATGAATTCAGGTGTGATTTTGTCATATATAGACATATCAGCAAACCCTAATGTCATATTGCCTTCGTCATCTAATAATGCAGTATAATTACCTGTTGACTCACCTGAAATATTTTCAACATAATCTACATTCATAAATGGAGATGATAAATCTGCAATGTGCTGCCATTCTGCATCATTCCCAGATGTTGTTAAAAGAATGACATCTTCACCCAGCCGTCCAAGATTCTCAGCAATATTTCTCGCTACACCACCGATGGATGATTCAGAAGTGACAGGATTTGATGTTCCCTTCATAAGTTGTTCAGAACAATGAAATTTTCTATCTATATTTGCGCCACCAATACATACGATTGGATTTTGTTCATTTAATACATAAGCTTTACCTTGTACATATTCTTTTTTAACAAGTCCGGAAATAATATTTGCCACAGCCGGTCTTGATAGCCCGACCTTTTCTGATAATTCAAGTTGTGAAATAAATGGATTCTCTTTAATTAAATTCAAAATCACTTTTTCGTTTGCGTTCAATATCCACACCCCTCACAAACATTTGTTTATTTTTAAAACTTAAGTTTACAAATTTATTATAAAACGCTTTCATAAAAAGTGCAAATTTAAACTAAAATAAAAAAAGTAAATATAACCCGATTGTTTCCCAAAACTATCTCATGCGCAAAAAAAATGCCGACACAGTCCAAGACTGTGCCGACATTCTTATCATTAATTTATTCTAAAAAATCTTCAATAACTGTCTCACATTTTTTAATGTGATCCTCACCCATTTTTTTCATTAAGTAGTAACTGATTGAACCTGCAACTGCTTGACCAACAAGTGGTATCCATCTAGATTGTTTTGCCGCTTCTCGTTTAACAATTGATCTAAAGAATACTTTAACCATTGCATTCGTTACTTTCTGTCCAACAAATTGACTACCTTTCATCGCTGCTGATGTTAATATTTTTTGTTTAACATCATCTTGCATTTTGTTGACTTGTTTATGACTTAGGCCATAAATTTTATTTATATCTTCAATAATATCGCCCATAAGTTTGATATCCATTCCAACACCTAATCCTGGAATAGGAACAATATTTGCAGCTGATGACATTAATGATTTTTTATGAATTAATTCTTTAGCTTGTTTTCTTCTTTGTAAAATCTCATCTTGTGTTGTTGGCAATTCAGAACGTTTTTTAATTTCTTCAATTCCAAATGCTTTATTTCCCGCTTTTGTAGTGACTTTATTAAAAATACCCATTATTTCATTCTCCTCACCGTTCATTAATATTCAATTATTAAGAATACTAATATATACCCAGGAAATGAAAATTTTAACCATTTATTTGAACAAATACGACTTTCAAGTATTTACTAGGTTTATAATGTGGATGACTCTTGAAGTCTTTAGGTAATCCCATTACATCTAAGATTGTATAATCTAAATCCATCTCATCTAGCGTTTGATTAATCATTTTTTTAAATGCTTTTTGTGGAAATGCACTTGAGTTTGTACTTAAAACAAGTGTTCCTTGTTCATTTAATAATTCAACAGCGCCTTCAATTAATTCAGGATAATTTTTTTGTACGCTGAATGTTTTTTTCTTATTTCTAGCGAAACTTGGTGGATCCACAACAACGACATCATAGCTTAAGCCATGTCTTAATGCATATTTAAAGTAATCAAATACATCCATAATAAAGATGTGATTGTTATTTAAGTCCATTGTATTCAAACCAAAGTTAGCTTCAGTTAGAGGTCTAGCACGGTTTGCTAAATCAACACTTGTCGTCGACTTCGCATGTTCACTTGCTGCAACTGAAAACGCACCAGTATAACTGAATAAATTAAGGATATCTTTATCCTTTGAATATTGGTCTTTTAATTTTTTACGGACATCTTTTTGATCAAGGAAAATACCTGTCATTGGTCCATCATCAAGATTAATATTATAGAATAAACGATTTTCTTCTACAACATATGGGAACTCAGGTGCATCACCTGCAACAAAGTCAGAACTTGTTTCCATACCTTTAAATCTTCTTTTTTCAAATATTGATTGATATTCAAATACTTCTTTAATTGCTGGTAATATTCTATCTTTCAAGCGATAAATACCAACTGAATACCATTGAATTAATAAATGTTCATCATAATAATCAATCGTTAAACCGCCAATACCGTCACCTTCAGCATTAAATAAACGGTAAGCATTAATACCATCTACTTGATTATAATAATTTCTTTCCTCTTTTGCTGCTTTAAACAGATTCACGAAAAATTCATGATCGATTTTCTCAGTTGAATTAAGTGATAACACCCATCCAATACCTTTATTTTGTTCTCCATAATATGCTGTAGCAATAAAGTTTTTACCTGCATCTACTAAGGCAATTAACTCTCCTTCATCCATCTTCGGCATATCAAATACGTCATCTTTTTCTACAAGAGGATATCCTCTTAAATATTTATCTTCTTTACCTCTTTTAAGCATTAATTGTTTCATTATATTTGGCCATCCTTTCGAAACGTCTCACATATTATAACGTATAAAACACAAAACGCAAAAAAACAGAGTATTCCCCCTATTGAATACTCTGTTAACCGAATTTATTAATCAAATTTCCCCCAGAAAGTTTGATCCCCTTTTATGTAAACGCTTACTATAAATTATTATAAATGATAGAATTATTCCACGCAATACATTTTTGAAGAAATTCATTAAAATTATTTACATATTACATTTTGTTATATAACAGTCGCTGATTTAGTTATTGTTTATGCACTTTATATCACTTTATTTTATAAAATAAAAAGCAGTAAACATTCATTTTCACGAATGTTTACTGCTTTTTTCTAATGTTATAGTCAAAAACTTAAATTAAAATGATTTTTTTAGATGAATAATAAATGCTGGTGTAATAAACAAGAATAATAAAAATGAAATTGGTGTTATAAACACTGAAAATTGAGATGTTTGAATTGCTGATACAAAGAACGTAGTTGCAATTTCAAAGAATAAAGCTGATACGACAAACAATTTTCCGAAATTATTTTTATTTTTATAATTCGTTGTGTAATTAAAGTAAGCATATAAAATAATTAATAGAAGAAGGATGAATAAAGTCAACCATTCAAATACATATTGTATTTGTGATAAATGCCATTCTCCAGATAAGAATAACCCGTTACGATTATTAAATTCTATAAATGTAAATAGGAATAATACTGCTGTACATATCCATTCTATATAACTTTTCTTTAACCATTTAGGACGTCTCATCCATTTTGGAATATCTTCGTCCTCTATTTTTATAATTTCTTTCCATCTTTCATTACGTTGTTTACGCTTCGCAATGGCTTCATCAGAATTAAACTTTTCTAATGTTGCTTGTTTAAAGTTTTGTAATTTTTGATAAAAGCCTTGAGACATGTTTAAAATTTTACTTGTAACAAGATTGTTTTTAACACGTGAATATTTTTCATCATTTGACGATTCGATATCTTCATCACTTACAGGTAATGATCTTCTTAAATATAAACTTACCCATACCGACATTTGACTGAAGCACCATAATAATATGAAAAATAAATTGACACTCATTACATCAATTGGTTTAACGTTTTTCGCATCTATATTATGATTCATCGCAAATTGAGAAATAAAATAACATAAACCATATGAAATAATGATCCATAAATAATGATATTTACGATTCGTTGGATCTAATTCATTTTTATAAACGACATATCCAATGTGTATAGCAAACGGAATGATGAATAAAAATGATGCGAAGCTGTATACTTGGAACATCGTCATCATAATGACAACCATAAACAAAATGGTTAATCCGATATAAAATATCGAAATGTCATAATCATAATTTGTAGTTCTTCTTAATGTGCGTCCTATCAATAATACAAATATCCCTAATAATAAAATGATGATTGATGTGACAACCGGCATGCCACCGATATAGTGATTTAAAATTCTTACTAATTCATCAAAAAAAGCAACAAAGAAGTCTCCAATATTTCTAATGTGAATTTCACTAGAATCTTTAATATTATAATCTTTTATTCGTGGTGCATTAAATAGTATAAGTAATCCAGTTATTAAAATGAATATACCTATAATATGACTAAAATGAACTTCCCAGCTCTTTTTCTTTATAGACATGTTCTTCACCTCATTGAACATTATAGTTGTTTCAATTTCAATTGTCTTTAATTATATTGAAAATCGGTCCCAAGTACTAGTATGAAGTTTAAAAAACTTATCTAGTTGGGTATACTATAATATCACAGATTTTAAAGGAGTGTTATTATGCCAGCAAATGATAAGCATAAAGAAGAAGCAAAAAAAGTAAAAGAAAAAGAACAACAAAATAGTAATGATCGCAAAGACGGTCAAGAAAAAACGAAAGACAATATTCAAGATACTTTTGAATAAGTCATTCCGTTTAATACGTTGTTAGATTCGTTAGATGAGCGAACACTAAGAATTCCTATTGACAAAAAAACTATTTCGACTTATTGTTAGTGTTAACAATTCAATACATGCACTAGGGGCGTTTTTAACTGAGACGGACATATTTATAGTCTGGACCCTTCGTACCTGATCTAGATGATACTAGCGTAGGAAAGTGTTCGAAAATCATATAATATTCATTTTAATGATGATAACAATATTTTTGTGCGCTTCTATTTAGATATAGGAGTGCACATTTTTTTATATAAAGGAGCAAATACACATGTCAAAAAGTTTAACATTGTCTGATATTTTAGTCACAGTTTTAATTGGTGCAATCTTCTCAATCATTTATAAGTTTTTATGGATTCCTTATGAATTCCTCAAACCATTAGGCTTACATTTAGAACAATCTGTTTATGGTTTTTGGTTTATAGCAGCTATCGTTGCTTATTTAATTATCCAAAAACCTGGTGTGGCTATTTTAGCTGAATTCGCTGCTGGTGCTGGTGAAACAATTGTTATGGGTCAGTTTGACATCCCTACTTTCATTTATGCATTGTTACAAGGTTTAGCTTGTGAAGTCATTTTTCTAGTTGTTCGTTACCAATCAAGAAAATTATCTGTTGCGGTAATTGCAGGTATGGCAGCAGGTATCATTACTTTACCTATCGACTGGTATTATAATTATTTAGGTGATGTAGCTCTTTGGAACGTCGTTCTTATGTTCACTATTAGAATATTGAGTGGTGCAATCGTTGCAGGTGCATTAGGATATGCAATCGTAAGAGCGCTCGATCAAACTGGTGTTACAAAACTCTTTAGACCTGCATCTAAAAAAGATTATGACTTATTATAGGAGTTATTCCATTGTTATCACTTAAAAATTTAAGACTCAAATTTCCAGAAGATGAACGTATTATATTTAAAAACATAAATATTGAAATTAAAGATAAAGAAAAAGTACTTTTACTTGGCCCTAGCGGTTCAGGTAAAAGTACATTATTAAATGTACTAAGTGGTATTATCCCTAGATCTATGGATATTCCAATGAAATACGATCATAAGCATATAGATCCTTCTCCTGGAGTTATCTTCCAAGATCCAGATACACAATTTTGTATGCCTCGTATTAAAGAAGAGCTTGCATTTATTTTAGAAAATAAAAACGTACCTGCACACGAAATGGATCCATTAATAATAGAAGCAATGCAAAAAGTAAACCTTGAAGCTGATGCTTCAACAAAGCTTGATCGATTAAGTGGCGGTATGAAACAAAAGCTAGCAATTGCATCTATGTTGTTACAAGAATCAGATACGTTATTTTTAGATGAACCTACTGCCATGTTAGATCGAGAAGCGACAACACAATTGTGGAATCTTATGATGCAACATTGGGAACACCAAACTGTCGTTATTGTTGAACATAAAGTAGATTATATTTGGAATTACGTTGATAGAGTTATTGTAATGAATGAAACAGGAGAAATTACGCATGATAGTACGCCAGAAGACATTTTAAACAACCATACGCAAATTTTAAATCAATATGGTGTATGGCACCCTAATTCATGGCAATTTGCGCCACAACTAGAATATAAGGCAACAAACAGCCAACCTTTACTATCCTTAGACCAATTAAACATATTACGTGGAAAACGTACATTGTTTAATAGTGACCATATAACAATCAATAGCGGTGAATGGATCACGTTAACAGGTAAGAATGGTACTGGTAAGACAACTTTCTTAGAATCAATTATGCAGCTTGTTAAATATAAAGGCGAGATGTCATTCGAAGGCCAACCTTTAAACAAAGTAAAAGATGCGTCTCAGCATATTTATTTTGTTTATCAGAATCCAGAACTACAATTTATAGAAATGTCTGTATACAACGAAATTTATATTAACTTTGCATTCCAGGATAAAGCAACAGCGCAAGAGAGAACAATAGAAATGTTACAGTTACTTAAATTAGAACACGTTAAACATCAACACCCATTTGAATTATCTATCGGACAGAAGAAACGTCTGAGTGTTGCGACAGCATTAAGTACGCAATCAGATATCATATTGTTAGATGAACCAACCTTTGGACTGGATAGTCATAATACATTTGAACTTATAAAGTTATTTCATAACCGCGTTCAATCTGGTCAAACTATCTTAATGATTACACACGAAAATGAAATTATTAATAGATATGCTACAAAGCAATTCACAATATCTCATCAACAATTATTAGTTACTGGTGGTGATATTGATGCTAAGTAACTGGAAACAATATACTACCTTTATCGATAACGTAAATGTTATAACGAAATTAACTTTGGGTATTTCATTATTCTTCTTTGTAATCTTTATTCATAATTTTGATTTTATGCTTTATTTAACTATCATCATGTTCATTTATTTAATTACCATGAGTGGTGTTCGATTTTTACCACTGTTTTTAGTTATATTAATGACATTATTTTTCGGTTTTACTTCTGCATTATTTATGATTTTTTATGGTGAAGGCTCAGAAACGATTTTTAAATTAGGATTCATAAACATCACCCATGAAAGTCTCATGCGCGGTCTTCACGTTACGATGCGTACACTTGTCATATCATTTTATGGCATGGTGATTCCCTTCACTTCACAAATCATATTTGTGTTTTATAGCTTTATGCAGCATTTACGTTTAAAGCCAAAAATCGCATACGCATTTATGGCAGCCATACGCATGATTCCAATTATGTTTAGTTCATTTATGCAATTAAGACAAGCATTAAAAATGCGCTATTCCGTTATAGATAAGAAAAATCGCAAAGGCATTAAGTGGATCAATCATTTACTGATACCTACTTTAAGTCAAAGCATTAGAAAATCACATCGATTAGCTGTAGCAATGGAAGCAAAAGGATTTACTAACCAAAAGAGAACATTCTATTATAAAGTTCCATTTACAATTAATGATATATACTTCTTATTATTTTCATTCGCATTAGTCATTATAGCTTTTGTATTTAGTATTTACTTACCAATCACAAGCATTTCAGATATAAGATAAAACAAACAAGAGGACACATTGATATGTGTTCTCTTGTTTGTTTATGAAAAAGCCTTTCTCAATAAAAAGTATGCTAACGAGATTGTTTTTACTTTCTATCTCGTTAGATTTTTTAACGAGATTGTTTCTTAGAACTATCTCGTTAGCCATACCCAATATTGCATGTCGATCCTCACTTGCAATGTTCAGCATTTTTTCGCTGACTCCTGCGGGAACATGCCCGCGGAAAGCATGCGCAAAAAAAGCCGACAAAGTATATAACTTTGTCGGCAGTCTGAAAGATTTATTTATTTTTAGCTTTAATTGCTTTATGTCCAATATCTGTTCTATAAAACAATTGTTCACTTTTGATTTTATCCACTTGCGCATATGCATTTTGTTGCGCTTCTTCAATATCATTACCTGTACCAATTGTAATCATGACTCTTCCACCATTATTTACAAATTGATTATTTTCATTCAATTTCAAAGCACTAACAAAATATTGATCTAAATCTTCTAGTCCTTCTACTAATGCACCTTTTTCATAAGAACCTGGATAGCCTTTAGAAGCTAACACAACTCCAACAACACTCTCTTCTTTCCATTCAAGTTGTATTGGTTCTTTATTATAAGTTTTCTCTAGAAGTTCAACAAAATCTGAATCCAATCTCGTAAGTAATACTTGAGCTTCTGGATCTCCAAATCTTGCATTAAACTCGATTACTTTAGGTCCCTCTTCTGTTAAGATTGCACCAATATAAATTAAACCGAAGTAATTAATGCCTTCACTTACAAGTGCATCAGCAATAGGTTGTGCTATTTTACTGTTTGTTTCTTCTAAAATAGCTTGAGGAATGTGCGGTACTGGACAATATGCACCCATACCACCTGTATTTGGTCCTTGATCGCCATCAAATGCTCTCTTATGGTCTTGAGCAATACAATCAAAAGGAATAGCATATTCTTGATTTACGAATGTCATTACTGAATATTCTTCACCATCTAAGAATTCTTCAAATACTACTTTTTCTTTTTGCGTCACGTATAATTCCGCTACACCTGCTCTAGCTTCATCTCTCGTTAACGCAACAATAACACCTTTACCTGCTGCTAATCCATCTTTTTTAAGCACAATCGGAATTTTACAAGTTTCTACATATCGTAATGCTTCATCTTTATCCGTAATTGTCTGATATTCAGCAGTTGGAATGTTATACTTTTCCATTATTTTTTTAGCAAATTCTTTAGAACCTTCTAATTGTGCCGCTTCTTTATTTGGACCAAACACTTTTGCATTTGTATCTGCAAGTGTATCTGTTAATCCATCAATAAGTGGTTGTTCAGGTCCTATGACTACCCATTCAATTTCGTGTTCTATAACAAAATCTTTAATTAATGCATGGTCTGTTTCTTTAATATTTGAAATTACAGTTGCAACTTTAGTCATAGCATCGTTACCAGGGATTACAAATACTTCGTCAACTGATTTTGAAGTGCTACACTTTTGAGCTAAAACATGTTCTCTTCCACCTGATCCAATTACAAGTACTTTCATATTTGACCTCCTAGTGTTTAAAGTGCCTCATACCAGTAAATACCATACTGATGCCATATTTATTTGCCATATCGATTGAATCTTGGTCTTTAATAGATCCACCTGGTTGGATAATTGTTTTAATACCTGCTTTTGCAGCTGTTTCAACAGTATCACCCATTGGGAAGAATCCATCAGAAGCTAATGCAACATTGTCATTCATTTCAATCGCTCTATCAATTGCAATTTGTGCTGAACCTACACGATTCATTTGTCCTGCACCTACTCCAACTGTTTGATGATCATTTGCTAAAACAATAGCATTACTTTTTACTGAACGTACGACTTCCCATGATAATTCTAATGCTTTCCACTGCGCTTCAGTAGGTTCTACATCTGTAACAACTTTCATTTCATCTCTTGAAATTGTAGCAAGATCTTTATCTTGAACTAAATATCCACCAGAAACAGAGACAACTTCTTGTTCGTCTTTCGTTTCATCCATTTCAATTTGTAATAATCGAATATTTTTCTTAGTCGTTAAGACTTCTAAAGCTTCCTCATCAAAGCTTGGTGCAATAACTACTTCTAAGAAAATTGAATGTAATTCTTCAGCTAATTTTTTAGTGACAGGTCTATTCAATGCAACAATACCACCAAAAATAGATTGTGAGTCAGCTTCATATGCATATGCATACGCATCTTCAATATTATCTGCAATACCAACACCACATGGATTCATATGTTTTACAGCAACTGCAGCTGGTTGTTTAAATTTCTTAATTAACGTTAAAGTTGCATCCGCATCTTTAATATTGTTATAACTTAATGCTTTACCATGTAATTGCTTAGCACCTGCTAAAGTATGTGGTTCATTTGATGTTTTAACAAATGTCGCACTTTGTTGAGGATTTTCCCCGTATCTTAATTCTTCTGATTGATTCGCAAAGAATTCTACGATTGTTTTATCGTAATCATTAGTATGTTTAAATACTTTAACCATTAATGATTTTCTAAATGCTTCATCCAATTTATCTTCTTCAATACGATTTATGACTTCTTCATAGTCATCTGGATTTACAATAGTAGTAACAAATTTAAAGTTTTTAGCAGCCGCTCTCAACATTGTTGGTCCACCAATATCAATGTTTTCAATTGCTTCATCTTCTGTTACATTTTCTTTTTTAATCGTTTCTTTAAATGGATATAAATTAACAACAACTAAATCGATCAAGTCAATATTTTGTTCTTTCAATGCTGATAAATGTTCCGGGATAGAACGATTTGCAAGTATACCTCCATGAACACCAGGGTGAAGTGTTTTCACTCTTCCATCCATAATTTCAGGGAAATTTGTTAAGTCCGACACTGAATATACTTCTATATTCGCTTCTTCTAACGCTTTTTTTGTACCACCAGTTGAATATATTTTATAATCATTTTCTAGTAATTTACTTGCAAATTCTACGATATTTGTTTTATCTGAAACACTTAATAATGCATTTTTCATTGTGAAAAGGCTCCTTTATTGAATAATTTCTTTTATGACACGTGGATATAATTCATATTCTAAGTTTTGGATTCTTAATTGTAGTGTTTCTCTTGTATCTTCTGGAGAAACTGAACAACTGAGTTGATCTATAATTTCTCCAGTATCCATACCACTATCTACATAATGAACAGTTGCGCCTGTTACTCGCACACCATATTCTAACGCTTGACCAACTGCATCTTTACCTGGAAAACTCGGTAAAATTGAAGGATGAATATTTAACATCTTACCTTCGTATTGTTTCAATAAAGTTGGACCAACAATTTTCATATAGCCAGCTAATATAATCCAGCTTACTCTATCTTGAGATAATCTCGTTAGTAATGCTTCTTCATACTCTACTTTACTGTCATATGTTTTTGGATCAATGATATATACCGGCAAATTAAATCTTCTTGCTCTTTCGATACAAAATGCATTTGGATTATCCGTATATAATGCAGTCACTTCAATATGATTTAAATATCCGACTTCAATATTTTCCATTATTTTTTCAAAGTTCGATCCATTACCTGAAGCAAATACTGCTGTTTTTATCATGATTGAACCCCCGAAAGATTAACTTGACCTGAACCATTTGAAATACTTCCAATCACATGTGCAGTTTCACCTTGTGATTTAAGTATGTTTAATGTTTCTTCTTGATCTTCTTTATTAACAAAGAGTATAAAGCCAATACCCATATTGAAGACGTTATACATCTCTGTTGATTCAATTCCAGCTTGTTCTTTTAACCAATTGAAAATCTCTGGCACATTGTATGATGTTACATCTATATTGGCATCTTTATCTTCAGGTATAGCTCTTGGAATATTCTCAATGAATCCGCCACCTGTGATATGAGACATACCTTTGACTTTTACATTTTCTAATACTGAAAGAACAGGTTTTACATATAATTTAGTAGGTTCTAAAAATGCATCTAGATAAGTTTGATTTTCATTAAATGAATCTTCTAAATTAACACCACTTTTATTAATTAAATTTCTTACTAGACTATAACCATTTGAATGAATACCACTTGATTCAAGACCAATAACAACATCGCCTTCTTCAATATTACTACCATCGATGTAATCGTCTTTTTCAACTGCGCCTACACAAAATCCAGCAATATCATATTCACCTTCATGGTACATCTCGCCCATTTCAGCAGTTTCTCCACCGATCAATGCACAGTTTGTTTCTTTACAGCCTTTTGCTACACCAGAAACTATTGCTTCGATCGTTTCAGGCTCAACTTTATTTGTTGCGATATAATCTAGAAAATATAATGGCTCTGCACCTGTCGTTAAGATATCATTCACACACATCGCAACTGCATCAATACCGATTGTGTCATGTTTATTATTATCGATTGCAAGTTTCAATTTCGTTCCGACACCGTCTGTGCCTGAAACTAAAACAGGTTTTTTCATATTTAATTGGGATAAGTCGAATGCTGCTCCAAATCCACCTAATCCACCAAGTACTTCTTTTCTCATTGTACTTTTAACATGGTTTTTCATTCTATTTACTGCTTCATAACCAGCTTCAATATCTACACCGGACGCTTTATATGCTTTCGACATTCAGATTACCCTCTTTATCAAAGTATTGTTTGTTATTAGCAAGATATGCTTTTTGACGCGGACTTAAGTTTTCAAAGTATCTTTCTTCATAATCATATAAACCAGCTGGATAATCTCCAGTGAAACTTTCTACACATAATCCATGGTAAGGTACATTTTCATCTAAACCAATAGATTGAATTAAACCGTCAACTGATAAATATGCTAATGAATCTGCTCCAATGTAGTCTCTTATTTCTTCTGGTGACTTACTTGCAGAAATTAACTCTGATGAAGTAGACACATCTATACCATAGAAACTTGGGAACATAAATTCAGGTGATGCAATACGAACATGAATTTCATTTGCACCAGCATCTTTCAACATTTTAACTATTCTTTTACTTGTTGTACCTCTCACAATTGAATCATCAACGAGTACAATATTTTTTCCATGTACGATATCTTTTACTGCTGATAATTTCACTCGTACACCTTGTTCTCGCAATTCTTGTGTTGGTTGTATAAATGTACGTGCAACATATTGATTCTTTACAAGACCCATTTCGTACGGCAAATGACTTTCCTCAGCAAAACCTGACGCAGCAGAAAGTGATGAATTAGGAACACCAATAACCATATCTGCCTTAACAGCTGGGCTTTCTTTAGCTAATCTTTTTCCTGATTCTTTACGAACAGCATGTACGTTTTTTCCTGCTATAGTTGAATCCGGTCTAGCGAAGTATATATATTCCATTGCTGAAATAGCTGTCGTTGTGTCTTTCGTATATGACTCTACTCTAATACCATCATCATTGATAACGACGAATTCACCAGCATGGATGTCTCTTACGAATTCAGCACCTAATACATCAATTGCACATGTTTCACTTGCAATAATGTATGCGCCTGTCTTCATTCTACCAACAGCAAGTGGTCTAATTGCATTTGGATCAACCGCACCATACAATGCATCTTTAGTTAATAAAGCAAAAGTAAATCCACCTTTAATTGTATTTAAGCTTTCTTTAAAAGCTTCTTCAAATGTAGGTGCTTTACTTCTTCTTATTAAATGCATAATTACTTCTGTATCAGATGAAGAATGGAATATTGCGCCATCTTTCTCTAATGATTGACGTAAACTTTGCGCATTAACAAGATTACCATTGTGACAAACCCCCACACTCATATCATAGAAATGATATAAGAATGGTTGAATGTTCTCGATACCTTTATTGCCTGAAGTGGCATAACGAACATGCCCTATTGCGTGTTGGTTACCTTTAAATGATTCCAGTTGCGTATCAGAGATTGCTTCTGTTAATAAACCTAGACCACGTTCACCCTTAAGTTCAAATCCATTAGAAGATACAATACCAGCACCTTCTTGCCCTCTATGTTGCAAACTGTGTAGTCCCATGTATGTTAATTGAGCTGACTCAGGATGATTCCATATACCGAAAACACCACACTCTTCATTTAAACTCTTGATTTCATACATTGAGCAATTGCCCCTTTCAACTGTTCATTGATATTAGATACATCGTCATTTATTTGAGATGTTTCGTTTGTTAAATTAAAACGGCCATCATTCGTCATTTCACCGATTTCAATAGCACCGTCAACATTTACCGCTTCACCTGATTTAACAACTAAAATATATCTACTTTGTGTTTCACTGAATAGTTGTGCATCTGTTAATGATAATTTGACGTCTAAACCTAAATTAAATTGTGAAGCAATTCTTGCAAGTCCAATAGCTACGCCGCCTTTTCCTACAGCTTTCGCATAAGACACGCGTCCTGATTGAATCGCATCTTTAATTTGTTCTCCACGTTGAACTTCTAAATCTAAATCAATTTTGCTTGGTTCGTGATTTACTTCTTTGAATAATAATTTTTCAATTTGGCTACCACCAAAGTCATTATCAGTATCACCAACTAAATAAACTTTGTCATTTGCTTTTGGTTCAAAATGATTTAAATAATCTACATCTTCAATTAAACCAACCATTCCAACGACTGGTGTTGGGAATATAGAAGTACCTTTTGTTTCATTATATAAAGATACGTTACCAGATACGACAGGTGTGTTTAATGCTTTACAAGCTTCAGCCATACCTTGTGTAGAATCTGCTAATTGTTGGTATATTTCTTTCTTTTCAGGAGATCCGTAGTTTAAACAATCTGTCATAGCTAATGGTTTCGCACCAACAGCAATAAGATTTCTATAAGCTTCAGCTACAACCATTTTTCCGCCTTCATAAGGTTGGTTATATACATATCTCGCTTCGCCATCAATTGTTGAAGCAATTGCTTTGTTTGTACCTTCAACACGCACAACACCTGCACTAAGACCAGGTTTAACAATTGTATTCGCACCAACTTGTTGATCATACTGATCATATGCGTATTCTTTTGAAGCAATTGTAGGATGATTGATTAAGTTTTTGAATACATCATTTACATCTATATTGTCATAACGATTTTGAATGTCTTTATATTCTTTTGGTTCACCTTCTAAAATATATACAGGTGCTTCATCAGCTAATGGTTCTACTGGAATATCTGCATAAACCTCGTCTTCATAAGATAAAACAAAACGATTTGTATCTGTAACCTCACCGATTACTGCAGAATCAAGTTCGTGATGTTCAAATAAATCTAAGAATTTTTGTTCTGTACCTTTTTCTACTACTAATAACATACGCTCTTGTGTTTCAGATAACATCATTTCATATGGTGAAATACCTGCTTCACGCGTTGGTACTTTTTCTAAATGTAAGTGGATACCACTTTCACCTTTAGCTGCCATTTCTGAAGATGAAGAAGTTAAACCAGCTGCACCCATATCTTGAATACCTACTAATTCTGGGTAAGTGATTGCTTCTAATGTCGCTTCCATTAGTTTCTTCCCAACAAATGGGTCACCAATTTGTACAGATGGACGTTTACTTTCTGAAGCTTCACTTAGTTCTTCAGATGCAAATGTTGCACCATGAATACCATCTCTACCTGTTTTTAACCCTACATATATAACTGGGTTACCGATACCTTTTGCAGTTCCTTTTTGAATCATATCGTGATCAATGATACCTACACACATTGCATTAACTAAAGGATTGCCGTCATATCTACCATCGAATTCAATTTCTCCGGCAACAGTTGGGATACCGATACAGTTACCGTATCCACCAATACCTTTAACAACACCACCGAATAAACGACGATTCGTTTTATTCGTTAATTCTCCAAATCTTAAACTATTTAACAATGAAATTGGTCTTGCACCTATAGAAACGATGTCACGAATAATACCACCAACACCTGTTGCAGCACCTTGATAAGGTTCGATTGCTGAAGGGTGATTATGAGATTCAACTTTAAATACCACTGCTTGATTATCACCGATGTCTACTACACCAGCGCCTTCACCAGGACCCATTAATACATGATCGCCTGAAGTTGGGAATTGTTTTAAGAATGGTTTAGAGTGCTTATAAGAACAATGTTCACTCCACATTACTGAGAAGATACCGATTTCTGTGAAATTTGGTTTTCTACCTAAGATACTTACGACTTTTTGGAATTCTTCATCTGTAAGACCCATATCTTTATATAGTTGTTCTTTTTCGATTTCTTCAATACTTGGCTCTAAAAACTTAGACATGTTGTTCCCTCCAACTTTCGATCATAGATTGAAATAATTTAACGCCACTATCAGATCCAAGTAATGTTTCCATAGCACGTTCTGGATGTGGCATCATTCCACATACGTTTCCTGCTTTATTCGTTATGCCGGCTATATCTTTATATGAACCATTTGGGTTATCTTGATACGTTAATATAATTTGGTTATTTTCAACTAATTCGTTATACATTTCATCCGTACAATAATAATGACCTTCACCATGAGCGACTGGATAAATAACTGTTTCATCCTTCTCATATTGATGCGTGAATTTAGTGTCGTTATTAACGATCGTTAAAGCTTCATTTCTACTTACAAATAAATGACTGTCGTTGTGTAATAACGCACCTGGTAATAAACCAACCTCAGTTAATATTTGAAATCCATTACAAACACCAAGAACGGGCTTACCTTCTTCGGCTAATCTTTTTACTTCAGTAATAATAGGTGCCACACGAGCCATTGCACCTGATCTTAAATAGTCTCCGAATGAAAATCCACCTGGAATCAATACGCCATCAAATCCCTTAAGTGATGTTTCTCTATAATCTACATATTCCGCTTCAACACCTGATCGCTTAGCTGCATTTAACATGTCACGATCACAATTAGATCCTGGAAATACTAATACGGCTAATTTCATTACGCGTTCTCCTTATCTTCAAGTATTTTAAAGCTATACTCTTCAATAACTGTATTCGCAAATAATTTTTCACTTAACGTATTAACTACGTTTTCTATTGTTTGTTCGTCTGTTTCATCTACTGTCATATAAATCACTTTACCAACTCTTATATCATTGACTTGCTCATATCCTAAATCGTGAACCGCTCTGTTTAATGCTTGTCCTTGTGTATCTAAAACTTGACCTTGTAATGTGATGTGCAATTCAATATTCTTCATTTATAGTTCCTCCAGTTTTTTGTAAAATGTTTCATATGTGTCAATTAATGAACCTGTGTCTTCTCTATATACATCTTTATCAAAATTCTCTTTCGTTTCTTTGTCCCATATTCTGCATGTGTCAGGTGAAATTTCATCTGCTAACAAAATGTTGCCATCTTCAGTGATACCAAATTCAATTTTGTAATCTACTAAAATCAAATTCATGTCATCCATTAGTTCACTAAGCACACGATTCACATTTAATGCTTGTTCTTTTATAGTTGAAAGTTGTTCCTCTGTAGCAATATTTAATAACGCGACATGATCATCAGTAATTAACGGATCATTTAATTCGTCTTTCTTATAGAAGAGTTCTAATAAAGGTTGTTCGAATTGGTGACCTTTTTCAAATCCTAATCTCTTACAAATAGAACCAGCTGCAACATTTCGTACAACAACTTCAAGTGGGAATATCTCTACAGAACGTACAAGTTGTTCCGTTTCTGAAATTTGCTCTACAAAATGGCTTTCAACACCTTTTTGTTTCAATATTGAAAATATTTTAGATGTAATTAAGTTGTTCAATCTACCTTTTCCAGACATGCTATCTTTCTTAGCACCGTTACCAGCAGTTACTTCATCTTTATATTCAATTCTTAAAACACCTTCTTGTTCGGTATTGAATACTCTCTTAGCTTTTCCTTCATAAAGTAATGACATAATTCTTATTTCCGCCCTTCAAAAATTTGATTGAATATCGCTTCATCTTTATCAATATCACTTGATAATTTCGTAATGTGACCCATTTTACGATTTACTTTGTTCTCTGTTTTACCATATATATGCACATGCCAATCTGGATGATCTGAAAAGTCATTCTGTAAATGTTCCATATCTTGTCCAAGTAGATTCATCATAATTGCAGGTTTCAACAAGTTGATTTGTTCAGGTAGATGCCAACCAGCAACAGCCATGATATGTGTATCAAACTGAGAGTACTCGCAAGCTTCAATTGAATAATGACCTGAATTGTGCGGTCTAGGTGCAATTTCATTCACGTATAAACCTTCATCTTCAGTCACGAAAAATTCAACTGTAAACGTACCTACGAAATGAATTTTTGAAATAATCTTTTCAACTTCATTGATTGCTTGTTCTTCCAAGTTTAATCGTGCTGGTACAACAGTTTTATATAAAATTTGGTTTCTATGTTCATTTTCTTGTAACGGGAAATAAACTGTCTTTCCATATATATCACGTGTTGCAGTTATTGATACTTCTTTATTTAAATTCAAATATTTTTCAACGACGCATGTTGTGTTTTCAACCATATCAATTGCTTCATTCAAATCATCATGTGATTTGATAACACTTTGACCTTTGCCGTCGTATCCACCGAATCGAGTCTTAATAATAAATGGGAAACCAATCGTTTCGATTACCTCTTCCAAATCTTGACGATGTTTCAATTCTAAGAAAGGTACTATATTTACATTTGCACTTTGGAGTGTTTGTTTTTCAGTCAATCTATCTTGCAATAATGCAACTGTTTGACTACCTTGAGGGATATTATATTTATTTGTGAGTGTTTCGAGCTGTTTAGAATCAATATTTTCAAATTCGTATGTGACTACTTTTGAAATTTCACCTAATTGATTTAGCGCTGATTCATCTGAAAAAGCTGCATTGATAAATTCATGTGCAACAAATTGTGCGGGGCATTGTTTATCTGGATCTAGTATTGCAACCTTGAATCCCATTTTTTGCGCTGATTGTGCCATCATTTTGCCTAATTGACCACCACCAACAATACCGATCATATCACCGGGTTTAAGGTTATAATAAGTCATTTTGCATTTCCTCCACTTTTACGACTAAGCTTTGTTCGTAATCGACTAATTGTTGTTTCACTGTTTCATCTGTCATACCTATCATTCTTGCAGCTAGGATACCAGCATTTTTCGCTCCTGCTTTACCGATTGCTGTCGTTGCAACTGGAATACCACCAGGCATTTGTACAATGGATAATAATGAATCCATACCTTTTAAACTTTTCGTTTCAATCGGCACGCCAATAACTGGAGCTGTAGTTAACGAAGCTACCATACCAGGTAAATGTGCTGCACCACCTGCACCAGCGATGATGATATCAATATTTTGGCTTGTAGCATTTTTTGCAAATTCAACCATTTCTAATGGTGTTCTATGAGCAGATACAACCTTCTTTTCATATTGAATACTAAAGTAATCAAGCATGTCGCATGCTTCTTTCATTATCGGCCAATCTGAAGAACTACCCATTATTACTGCTACTTTCATTAAGGTCACCCTTTCAAATAGTTGAAATATTTAATATTTTTTGTGTATATTACAGATATAGCATAACAATTGATAATGCTATTTTCAATGGAAAAACGAACATTTTATATCTTTTTTACAAAAATATTTGATTTATGTTCGTATTAAGTAGATAATCTATAAGGTATTCATGACTAAAGTTCGATTTATTATTAGGAGGCATTTAAAAATGGTAGCAAAAATTCTAGATGGAAAAGAAATCGCAAAGGACTACAGAGCCGGCTTACAACGTGAGGTAGAAACATTAAAATCTCATAATATCGTTCCAAAGCTTTCAGTTATTCTTGTAGGTAATGACGGTGCAAGCCAAAGTTATGTAAATTCTAAGAAGAAAGCAGCAGAAAAAATTGGAATGATTTCTGAAGTCATACATATGGATGAAACTTCAAGTGAAGAAGAAGTCCTTAATGAATTAGATAGATTAAATAATGATGATTCAGTAAGTGGTATTCTTGTACAAGTGCCACTACCTAAGCAAGTTTCTGAAGCTAAAGTTTTAGAATCGATTAATCCTGAGAAAGATGTAGATGGATTTAATCCAATTAACATTGGAAGACTTTATACAGGCGAACGTACATTTATTCCATGTACACCACTAGGCATCATGGAAATCCTTAAACATGCAGATATCGATTTGAAAGGTAAAAATGTAGCAGTCATCGGTAGAAGTCATATCGTTGGTCAACCTGTAAGTAAATTGTTAACTGATCAAGATGCTACTGTAACTTTACTTCACTCTAAATCTACAAATACTGAAGAAGTATTAAAACAAGCCGATGTGATTGTAAGTGCAGTTGGACGCGTACATTTAGTTACTAAAGATTTAGTTAAACCAGGTGCAGTCATTGTAGACGTAGGTAACACACCAGGCGAAGATGGAAAACTTAAAGGTGACGTTGATTTCGAAGCCGTTAAAGAAGTTGCTGGTGCAATTACTCCCGTTCCAGGAGGCGTTGGCCCATTAACAATTACAATGGTATTAAATAATACATTGCTTGCTGAAAAATGGAAAAACGGAATTGAATAAAAAATAGATTACTAAGAAAAAACAAAAAATTGCCGACAAAGTTTAAACTTTGCCGGCAATTTTTATTTTTATACTTGTGTAATACTCATTTTTGGACCAAATGGTTCGAAATGAACATCTGACTGATCTATATTAACTGTTGCTAATAAATCAAAAATTGAATCCATAAATGTTAATCCACCACATAAATAAATATCAACATTTTCATCTGTCCAAGATTTCACTTCTTCGTTTGTGATATAACCTTGGGTTTCTTTTAAGTGATATGTCACTTCTACATTATTGTATTTTTCATTTAAAGCATTTATTTCTTTTTTAAATGGCACGTCCGATTCAGTTTCATTAACATGTACGAAATGAATTTCAGTTCCTTTAGCTGCTTCATCTTCCAACATAGCTAACATTGGTGTTACACCTGCACCTGAAGATAGTAGTAATAATTTTTTATGATCTTCTGATTCTACTTTAAAGTCTCCAGCTGGTGCAGAGATTTCAATTGAATCGCCTACTGAATATTGATCATGTAAATCATGTGATACTAATCCTTTTTTATCTTCACTACCTTCACGTTTAACGGCAAATCTAAGTTTACCGTCTTCTTGTACAGAATATAAAGAATAGTGACGTAATGCTAAGTTATCATCATTTGTAGGTTTAATACGTACAGTAATATATTGACCTGCTACAAGTTTAGGTATATCAATGTTGCCTTCTGGTTCAACTTCAAATGATTTCATCGTTGTACCTTGTTGTTCGATATTTGTAATTTTAAACGATTTGAAATCATCCCATGCTGCTTGTTCGTACATTGCTTTTTCCATTTGTATAAATACGCTCGCAATTTCCCCATACGTTTGTTCCCAAGCATTCATAATGTCATCCGTTGCAGCATCACCTAATACTTCTTTAATTGCTTTCAATAAGAATTCTCCAACGATTGGATAATGTTCTTCTTTAACTTGTAACGCACGGTGTTTATGCGCAATTTGATTCACATTTGGAACAATTGCTTCTAAATGATCGATATGTTTTGCCGCTGCTAATACTGTTTGTGCTAGTGCAGTTTGTTGTTTTCCTTGCTTTTGATTCGTTTTATTAAAAATATCTAAAAGTTCTGGATGTGCTTCAAACAATCTTTTGTAAAATACACTTGTAATTTCAGTACCATGCTGCTCAAGAACTGGCACAGTTTGTTTAACAATCTCTTTTGTTTCTTCGGTTAACATATTAATCCCCCATAAAAGATATATTTTAAATACATCTTTAATTGTAAGTATATTCACAATGTTTTTCAATAGATTATCCAAATGTTTACAAAGTCGTCAATATTTAATTTGATAAATTGAATGATTGTTTTTTACTACGTTAATTCAGTATACTTAATATATTAAAGGAGGCTAAACTTATGAAGCTCACACAATACACCGATTATTCATTACGTGTCCTCATCTATTTAGCACAGCAAAATAATCAAACCCAAATAGAAGAAATAGCAAAGTTTTATGGTATTTCTAAAAATCATCTCACTAAAGTTGTTCATCAACTTGTAAAACTTGGTTACTTAAAATCAATTCGAGGTCGAAACGGCGGTATACGATTGGACCAATCCCCTGCTGATATCAATATAGGAAAGCTTGTACGGCAAACTGAAGATCATTTTGAACTTGTTGAATGTTTCAACATGGAAACCAATACTTGCCCCATTGCGTTTAATTGTGGTCTTAAAGGTGCACTGAATCATGCGTTGAATGAATACCTTCTTACTTTAGATCAATATTATTTAATCGATATTATCCCTAAATCCCCACTAAATGACACTAATTACAATCTTGGATGAGCATAATCAGTCTTAAGGTCGATGTAAATGTGACAAGATATTGATAATATTTTAATTAATAAGGAATTGACGTCAAAGTCATGTTATTCTTTCCTTATACAAACAACAAAGGAGTACATAATTATGATGAATAAAATAATGCAGTCTCTTACTGTACTAGGTGTTTCTGCATCATTAGTTACACCTTCATTAACAGCACATGCAACCGGGAATAGTCTTCCACAAATTAAAGGCGTTGAGGGTGACGTCGTTGAAAAAGGCGCAGACTATGATTTATTAAAGGGAATTAAAGCATACGATAAAGAAGATGGCGATTTAACAAATAAAATTAAAGTAACTGGCGATGTTGATACATCTAAATTAGGTAAATATAAAGTGCAATATAAAGTTACTGATTCAGATGGCGCTTATCGTACTAAATGGCACTATGTATATGTAGTGAAAGATGGTGCTTTAGATGGTACTAAAGACAAAAAAGACGCTAAAGACTCAGATAAAAAAGAAAAAGCAGAAGTAGCAGACAATAAAAAAACGTCTACTAAAAATTTAGATTCAAATATGCCACTTATTACGGTACCTACTAAAGATTTAGTATACCAAGGCGATAGCTTCGACCCTATGAAAGGTGTTAAAGCATTAGACAAGAAAGATGGCGACATTACTGATAAAGTAACTGTTAAAGGTGATATTGATACATCTAAGACAGGTTTACAATATATTACTTATCACGTTAAAGATTCAGATGGTTACTACTACACTTACAAACGTGGTGTATATGTAAATGACGCTGATTTAGCTCCTAAACCAGAATTATCAGGTGTTAAAGATGTAACAATTTCTAAAGGTGAATCATTCGATTTATTAAAAGATATTAAAGCTAAAGATAATTCAGGAAAAGATTTAACAAAAGACATCGTTACAAGCGGTGACGTTAATACTAAAAAAGCTGGTAAATATAAAGTCGGTTATGCAGTATCAGATGCTGATGGACATATTGCAGCTCAAGGTAGAACGATAACAGTTAAATAACTCCCCTCTTTTTAAAAGCAACATACATTCATTTAGAAAATGATGTATGTTGTTTTTTATTTTTGTTTATACTTATATTTCTACTATTCGAAAAATACTGATAAATATTGGATTTTTTCAATTAATTGATTGTTTTAATCGCATTTATATGTATTTAAAAATGTACACAAAAATTTAACATTTAGACAAAAAGGCGTCATATCAAAGCAATTTAAATACTTTTTTAATTAATAACGCTTACAGTTCAATAAATAGTCTTGTAAATATGTTTAAATCCTTTAAAATTAAGGTCTAGCCATATATATAGGTATATAGAAATAGTGGGAGGTAAAAAACGTGGCAAAGTTAAAGTCAATACTTCTCATGTCAACTCTAGGTTTATTGCTTAGTGGTTGTTCAAATTTAGAAGTATTAAATCCTAAGGGACCGATGGCAGAAGATCAACATTTCTTAATTATTTTCTCAATTATAATGATGGTTTTCATCGTCGTAGTGGTCTTAATTTTGTTTTTAATATTTATTGCTAAATATAGAAAAAACAAAAACGAAACATCAGGTACAATGCATCACAACTTCGTATTAGAAGCAGTTTGGTTTATTATTCCTGTTATTATTTTAGTGGCGTTAGCTATTCCAACCGTTAAATCGCTCTACTCGTATGAAGAAGCACCGAAATCAGATGAAGATCCGGTAGTTATTTATGCGACAAGTGCAGGATTTAAATGGTTCTTTAGTTATCCAGACGAAAAAATAGAAACAGTGAATCATGTAACTATTCCAGAAGGTAGACCAGTCGTATTCAAACTTCAATCTATGGATACAATGACAAGTTTTTGGGTTCCTCAATTAGGTGGTCAAAAATATGCCATGACAAGCATGACTATGGATTGGACGTTAAAAGCCAATGAAACTGGTACGTTTAAAGGTAGAAATTCAAACTTTAATGGTGAAGGTTTCTCTAGACAAACTTTCAATGTTAACTCAGTAAGTTCTAAAGACTACGATGCTTGGGTTTCTAAATCTCAAAAACGTAAAACATTAGATCAAGATACATTTGATCGTCAATTATTACCAACAACTAAGAATAAGGAACTTACATATAGCGGAACACATTTAGCATTTGTTGATGCTGCTGCAGATCCAGAATATATCTTCCATGCATATAAACGTTTCCGTTACGTACCAAAAGATCCTAACTTCTATGATGAAAGTAAAGGCGTAACTACAAAACCTGTACTGCCAGGACGTAAAGTTACAGTTACAAACCCTAACTATGAGCGTCATGGTATGAAACCTATGATTCTTAAAAACAATGAGAAATATGATAGTGAATTCAAGAAAAAAGAAGACCATCATATGGATGAAATGGAAAAAATACAAGATGATGCTAAATCTAAAGAAGAAAAAGCTTCTGATAAAAACCATGGAGGTGACAAATAATGAATTTTCCATGGCATGAGTTTCTCTTACAAAATGACTGGATGATTACAATGGCACAAATCACGCTAGTTATAGCGGGTATTGCTGTCGTTGGAGGTTTAACTTACTTTAAAAAATGGAAATGGTTGTACTCTGAATGGTTAACTTCAGTTGACCATAAAAAAATCGGTGTAATGTACATCGTATGTGCAATCATCATGTTTTTCCGTGGTGGTTTAGATGCATTATTAATTCGTTTACAATTAATGGTGCCAAATAATGAATTCTTAGAGTCTCAACATTATAATGAAATTTTCACTACACACGGCGTTATTATGATTATGTTTATGGCAATGCCATTTATCATTGGTTTAATGAACGTTGTTGTACCATTACAAATTGGTGCAAGAGACGTTGCGTTCCCAATGCTTAACAACTTAAGTTTCTGGTTGTTCGCTGCCGGAATGGGATTATTCAATATCTCATTTGTAATTGGTGGATCACCAGCAGCAGGTTGGACAAACTATGCACCATTAGCAACTGATTTCAGTCCAGGTACTGGTATTAACTACTACCTAGTTTCACTTCAGATTGCTGGTATTGGTACATTAGCAACAGGGATTAACTTCTTTGTTACTATTTTAAAATTACGTACTAAATCAATGAAATTTATGCAAATCCCAATGTTCTCTATGACAACATTAATTACGTCATTATTAATCATTTTAGCTTTCCCTATTTTAACTGTCGCACTTGCTTTAATGACATTCGACCGTTTAATGGGTACAAACTTCTATGAAATTGCTAATGGCGGTATGCCAATGTTATGGGCGAACTTCTTCTGGGTATGGGGTCACCCTGAAGTTTATATTCTGGTATTACCTGCTTTCGGTATTTACTCAGAAATTATCCCTACGTTTGCAAGAAAGAGATTATTCGGTCATCAAAGTATGGTCTGGGCAATCTGTGGTATTGCATTCTTAAGCTTTATCGTTTGGGTTCACCATTTCTTCACTATGGGTAATGGTGCATTAGTTAACTCATTCTTCTCAATTACAACAATGTTAATTGCAGTACCAACCGGTGTTAAAATATTCAACTGGCTATTCACCTTGCATAAAGGTCGAATCACATTTGAATCACCTATGTTGTTCTCATTAGCATTTATTCCTAACTTTACATTAGGTGGAGTAACTGGTGTTATGCTTGCAATGGCATCAGCCGATTATCAATACCACAACACATATTTCTTAGTGGCGCATTTCCACTATGTAATTATTGCAGGTGTTGTATTCGCATGTTTCGCAGGTTTAATATTCTGGTATCCAAAAATGTTTGGTTATAAATTAAATGAAAAAATCAATCAGTGGTTATTCTGGACATTCGTATTAGGATTTAACGTATGTTTCTTACCTCAATTTATTTTAGGTTTAGATGGTATGCCACGTCGTTTATACAAATATGTACCTCAAGATGGATGGTTTTCATTAAACTTCATCTCAACAATCGGTGCATTCTTAATGGGTATTGGTTTCTTAGCACTTGTTTGGAACGTCGTTTACAGCTTCCTTAAAGCTAAACGTGAATCTACAGGTGACAACTGGAATGGCTTAGGTAGAACTTTAGAGTGGGCAACTGCATCAGCAATGCCACCTCATTACAACTTTGCTATTACACCAGAATGGTATGATACAGAAACATTTGTAGATATGAAGAAAAATGGTAAACACTATCTTGATAATCAAGATTATAAAGATATTCATATGCCAAACAATACTCATATCGGTTTCTGGTTCGCAGTATTTATTATGTTCGCAGGTTTCTTCGTAATATTTGAAACTTACGTTCCAGCAATTATCTTCGGTATTGGTGTTCTTGTTTGTATGTTCTGGAGAAGTTTCGAGAACGATCACGGTTACCATATCCACGCTGAAGAACTGAAAGAAAACGAAGCTAAATTACGTGAATTACGTGAACAAGAAGAAAAGGAGGACAATAAAGATGAGTAATGAACAACACCAAACAATTGATACTGTTAATGAAACAGGACAATTAAATAAACTCGGATTTTGGATCTTTCTTACAGCTGAAGTTGCGTTATTCGGTACGTTATTTGCTACGTTCTTAGTATTACAAAAAAGTGGTTCATACGGTGGCTTTGAAACACCAGAATTATTTGAACTTCCATTAGTTATGATCATGACGTTCCTACTTTTAGTAAGTAGTTACACTTGTGGTATCGCAGTTTATTATATGCGTAAACAAAATGTTAAATTAATGATGATTTGGATGATTATTACCTTACTATTAGGTGCTGGATTCGTTGGATTTGAGCTTTTCGAATTTACACACTATGTACATGAAGGCGTAACAGCTCAATTAGGTTCATTCTGGTCTGGATTCTTCATCCTATTAGGTACTCACGGACTTCACGTTACTGTAGGTATCTTCTGGATAAGTGGTATATTAATTCAAATCCTTAGACGTGGATTAACTGAATATAATGCACCAAAAGTATTTATCGGAAGTTTATATTGGCATTTCTTAGATGTTGTATGGATCTTTATCTTTACACTAGTTTATCTTGTAGGGATGGTGAGTGGATCATGAGTAAAACAGTCATTTCACATACAGTCGGATTAATATTTTCAATTGTACTAACATTGTTAGCTGTTTATGTAATGTTATACACTGGCATGTCTCTTCAAGTTAGAACATCAATTATTATTGGATTTGCTTTTGTACAAGCATTAGTTCAATTATTAATGTTCATGCATGTTACAGAAGGACCGGACGGCCGTGCAGTAGCCTTTAAAGTATTCTTCGCAGTAGTAATTACTTTATTAGTAATTATAGGTACTTATTGGGTTATGGTTGGCGGTCACGCTGCTCACATGTAATATATCTATATATAAAGAAGAAGCCGAGACTTTAAGTCTCGGCTTCTTTTTGTTTGTTCTGAATAACCAATAAATATACTATAGAACAGCTTTAAATACGCTAACGAGATTGTCTCCTAAAACTATCTCGTTAGCCACATACCTAAATCATTTTTTGCGCTGACGCCTTAGGGAAAAGTATGAGTGAGATACTACAGGCTCGAACTATACCCTAGGCACGCACGAACAAAATCGTAGATTATAAAAATAACATCTCATTATATGCTGAATAAATCAGTAAAATGAGATGTTATTTATTTTGAGTTAGGATTTATGTCCCAGACTCTTAAATATTGGCTACTTTCTATCTTTAATTTAAGTGATAACAACTTTAATGCGTTTCTTTAGTCGCCCTTTGCTTTTTAATTGTTCTATTTGAAAAGAACCTATTTCTTTAATATTTGATACATGCGTTCCAGCACAAGCTTGTTTGTCTACCCCTTCAATTTCAATTAATCTTATATTGTTAATTTGTTCTGGAATTAAATTTGTATAAGTTCTTATTAATTCATTATTCTTCTCAAGATCTTTACGTTTAACATATTTGATGTTTACTGGAGATTCATGTGTAATTAGCTCTTCTATTTTATTATTCAATTTTTCTTTATTTAATTCATCCGGTAAACAGTCTTCTGAAAAAGTTACTTCTAGACGTGCATAGCCTTTTTCAATTTGGCTACTAGTTGCCAAAGCCCCATATGTTAAGTACAAATAGCCAGATATTAAATGTAATAACGTATGATAACGCATATTTTTATACCTATGTTCCCAATCTATATGCATAGTTACTGTCCTTATATCAGTGGGTAAGGGAGTACTTAACCTATAAATATATTGTTGATTTTGATCTAATTCTATATTTTCAATTACATAATGATTCCCATTATGTTCAATGTACCCAATATCTTTAGGTTGACCACCCCCTCCAGGATAAAAAATCGTTTTGTCTATACAGATACTTCTCCTGTCTTCACTTATAGAATTTATATTAATAATACAGTTATTTTTATAACTATCTAATAAATATAGTTCTTCATTCATTTATATCCCTTCTTTTTAAAATTATTTTTACAATAAATCTATTAAAAAGTCCACATTTTCTTCTTTAGTTGCCCAGCTAGTAGCAAAACGGATAACTGTATGTTCCTCATCATACTTTTCCCAAAAAGAAAATTTAATTTTTTCTTCTAATTCTTGCAATTTACTATTATTAACAACAATAAATTGCTGATTTGTAGGAGAATCGTAATAAAGCTTATACCCTTTTTGTAATAATGATTTTTTTATTTTTAATGACATATCTACTGCATGTCGACTAATTTCAAAGTATAGATTATTATTGAACAATTCTAGAAATTGAATACTAACTAATCTACTTTTAGCTAAAAGAGCACCATGTTGTTTTATCAATGTTGTAAAATGACTTGGTTCATTTTTATTAGTAAATACAACAGCTTCTCCACATAAAGCGCCAATTTTCGTTCCACCAATGTAAAAAATATCACTATATTTAGCAATATCTTTTATAGTCAATTCACTTTCATAACTTGCTAAACCATAACCTAAACGTGCTCCATCTATATATAATGGTAAATCATGTTTTTTACATATATTAGATATCGTTATCAATTCTTCTCGACTGTATAATGTACCGTATTCTGTTGGAAAAGAAATATAAACCATACCTGGAAAAACCATATGTCTGTAATTTTTATCGTTATAAAAATCTCTTACTAGATTATCAATATCTATAGCTGTAATTTTCCCCTCATTAGAAGGTATGCTTAATATCTTATGACCCGTATATTCAATGGCACCTGCTTCATGTGTACTGATATGGCCTGTGTCTGCAGCAATAACACCTTCATATGGCTTCAAGATAGAATTAATAACAACTTGATTCGTCTGTGTACCTCCTACTAAAAATTTAACTGTAGCTTCAGGACAATCAATTACATTTTTAATTTTTTCTTTTGCTCTAACAGTAAAATTATCCATACCATATCCAGACTCTTGTATCATATTTGTTTTTACTAATTGTGCTAACACATTAGTATGTGCTCCTTCAAGATAATCATTTTCAAATGAAATCATCTATCTTTCCTCCAGTTCATTAGTAACAACTTTATTTAAAATACTTTCTATAGATACCATTGATCTTTTTAGTTCTTGAATTTCAGAATTTTTTAGAGGTTTTAAAAGGTCGACTACTTTTCTATCAGATTCTATTTCCACATACTTATTTAGTTCTTCTCCATCATCAGTAAGAAATAAATGATAAACTCTATTATCGTCTTCATTTTTTTCCTTATATATGAGTTGATTGTTAATAAGTTTACTTAGAATACGACTTAAATATCCCTTATCAATCTTTAAATACTTGCATAGATAATTCCCAGTGATTCCTTTATTCCTTCCAATTTCACCTAAAGTTCTCATTTCAAGTAGTGAATAGTCTAATTCAAATACACTTTCGTCAAATACACCTAACACACGTGTATAAAATCTATTAAATCTCCTAATATCATTAACTTCCATATTACATACCTCCTAATAGTTGACAAAAACAACTATATGTCAATAAGTTGCTTATGTCAACTATAATACATTAATTTATTCTTTCCCTTAAAGAATAATATTAAGAACAATTAATATGATCCTTCTTCACAAAAACCTATACTTATCTTTACAGGAATTTAACTGAAATCTACCATTAGAAATCTTATAATTTAATCAGAAATATTGATTGAGATATTTCTAATGTTCAATACCAATGACCTCTGAAAGCACTCTTAATAACCTGGGTTGTTTTCCATTTGTCATTTTAAGGAATTAATACTTCAATATTTAGTGGAAAAGTATTTGGGATATGAGTGAGGGACTACAGGCTCGAACCATACCCTAATAAGCATGCACGAACAAAATCGTAGATTATAAAAAATAACATCTCATTTTATGCTGAATAAATCAGTAAAATGAGATGTTATTTTTTTTGAATTAGGAATTATGTCCCAGACTCTTTTTTTGTTTTATAATAATACACGTTCAAATTTATGACTAACTGTTTCTACTTTCTCTGAGTTCCCTACTTCTCGATAATATAAAATTGCTTTTTGATACATTTCGAGTGCTCTTTTTCTCTTTTTTAAGGACACGTATAAATCAGCAAATTGATTGAATCCGTCTCCCATTATTTCAAAGTCGTATCTCATAACGTTTGTTTCAATATCCCTTAATAACATCATCGCTTCTTTATCATTGCCTTCTTCTATAAAAGCATGAACGCGATTAATTCCCTTATGTATATACATTGTATCTATTACTCCTTCTATTCCCGTCTATATTTTTTAGAATTAGTTTTATAATTGTAATCCCTATGTATATAAAATACAAGTGTCAATATCTTCATTAATTTCATTAATACGAAAACGAACAAAGATGACTTCATCTTTGTTCGCTAAATGATTATACTTCTTTATTCAATGAAATGTGTTTAGGTATTGGAAGAAACTGATTATAAATATTGATGAGTTTCGATCTTTCATTATTCCAATTGTAAATTTCTTTAGCTTGCTTTGTATTTTCACTTAATTGATTTCTTAACGCTTCATTTTCTACTAGTTCATTTACAGCTTGAGCAATTGAAGAAGCGTCGTGTGAGTCCACTATTAGTCCTGTTTCTGTTTCTTCGACAACTTTTTTTATTTCAGGAAAATCACAACTAATGACTGGTACATGTGCCATCATATATTCAAATAGTTTATTTGAACTTGCTGAATAATGGTTAAAGCATATGTTCTGCAACACTTGAAATCCTAGATAAGCTTCACGTGTATATGATGGTAGTTCTTGAAATGGTACTTTATCTAAAAAGTGTATTCTATTAGATTGTTCAGATTGCTCACTTTGTTGTTTTAAGGTTTGAGTTAACTTTCCTCCACCTATAAACAATAAATGACCTTCTTTAATTTCATCCATAGCTTGAATTAATAATTCAAGTCCTCTACCTTGTTGTAAACCACCTTGATAAAGTAAGATTTTTTCATTTTCAGGAATACCTATTTTCTGATGTAAATTAATTTTTGGTTTGTCATTGATATTATATTTTTCAGAGTAATTGTATAACGTTTTTGGATAAAAACCATAAATCTTTTCATTATATTGAGCTCGTGTATGATTTTCTACAATCATTTGATTCACAAACTTTAACATGAAAGATTCGATTTTTTTAATTCGATCTTGATTATATCCTGTTCGGTCTGATTGAACTTCATGACTATCATAAATTAATGGTCTAGGTTTTAGTCTTAACTTTGAACAAACAATTGCTTGTGGCAATGTATTTAAATCGTTAGCATGATAAATATCTGCATGCTGGAAATAACCTTTCACAATCATTCTTGTAATGATTGCGCCATTAATAACCCACTTCCTTACTTTCTTTACTTTTATAACACCTGCTGCAACAATAAGCGCCATGAAATAGGCTGCCATTATTGTGAAGCTAATATAAAATAAACTTGGTATTATGGCAACTTGTACACCAGCAACGACAAGTAAAAACTTTTTACCATGGTCTTGATAAGCTTGTAATATCCATGGATACCTCTTTACTCTATGAACTCTAAAGGAATCTGATATTTCCTCATACGCTGATATAGCCGCATTTTTCGGATCGTTAATCGCGATTAAATTCACATCATATCCTGAATGTGCTAACGTTGTACATTCGCGATTCACTCTCGCATCATTCGTAAAGTGATTCCATACAAACATTGTGACTTTCTTCATGCTCTAACCTCTTCCATTTCAATGATTTATTTATAAAATGCCTATTTGGAATAGCAAGATATAGAACCAAGCGACACTAAATACGCCAATCGTTGCTAATAATCCTATTGGTCTTTTTTCTTTATGAATTAAACTTTCATCTACCTGCTTTTGACGTTGCTGTTGAATTTTAATACGCTTATATTCTAATTGTTCCTTTTTTGATTTCTTTTTAAGTTTTTGGATTAAATGAACATAACGTCCTATAACATCATTCACTTCACCATAAGCAACCATTTCACCATAATGTATCCAAATCGCTTTTTTACACATTTTTTTAATTTGTCCCGCTGAATGCGAAACAAAGAAAATGGTTTTACCTTGTGCTTGCAAGTCATGCATTTTATCAATACATTTATTTGAAAATGTTTCATCACCTACTGATAAAGCTTCATCTACAATTAATATATCCGGATCAGTATGTATTGCAATGGCAAATCCTAATCTTGACTTCATACCACTTGAATAGGATTTTAACGGTTGATAAATAAATTCATCTAATTCACTAAATTGAACGATGTCGTCAAATTTATCATTAATCTCTTTCTGAGTCATACCGTGCATTAAACATTTATAATGAATATTTTCTTCACCAGTAAAGTCGGGATTTAGTCCTGCACCTATAGCAATTAATGATGGCTTTCCATTCGTATATACTGAACCTGATGATGGTTCAACTACGCCACCTAATATGTTAGATAACGTTGATTTACCTGAACCATTTAATCCTAGTATGCCGACAGATGTACCTTCCTCAACTTCAAATGATATATCATGCAAAGCATAATAAGGTTTTGATTTATAGCTTAGACCAAACGTAAATAAAGAAAGTAATTTATCTTTCCTATTCACATTTAAATCATAAACTTTTGAGACATTTTCACATTTTATTTTGTATGTTTTTGTCATCTTCTTCACCTTTTCTTAAAAACGTTATTAGCTTTTCAATATTATCTTCCCAAATCAGATGTTCATCACGATATTTTTTGGCATTTTCTTGTTTTCTTATCAACGCTTTTTCGTCATTTTTTAATGACACAATTTCATTAACCATTGTGTCAATTGATGCTTGTTTTCTCGCAAAACCAATATCATATTTTTGAATGAGTGCCTCTGTTGGTCCGCTTATGTTAGAGATTGGTGGTGTACCTACACCGATGGAATCAACTATTTTTCCTGGCATTACATTCATAAATACATCTGATGATTCTAAAATCGAAATAGATAAATGATGTTTCGCAATTTCAGCAAGACAAGACACGCGATCCATTGGCTTTTTCACAAAAATATATGAACAATTTTTAACAGCCTTTCTAAATTTGTCTGCTTGTACACCGTAAACGACTGCTGTTACATATATTTGCTTATTATTTAGCGCAATACAAAGCGCAATTAGTTTATCAACGTCTTGAGCATATCCAATATTGCCAGTATAAATCACACTGAACGATTGATATTTTTGTTCAGTAATCAACTCACTTTTAGATAATCCGTTAGGCAAATAAAAGATTGGTATCTTACTTTCTAAATTCTTCTGTATATGTGACCTAAAAGCTTCATTATTGATAACGATTTTATCTGCAGAATTGTACATTTTCTTCTCTAAGTATTTCAATACAGGCATAAAGAGACTTATATTTACATGCTTTAAACCATGTACGCTATCTGGCCAAAGATCTCTAATTTCAAGTACGTAAATGGGATGTTTTGCTTTTTTGAAAAAAAGCGTTGCCCATGCAAGAAAAATATTCGGACTAGAAACATAAACAATATCATAATCTGCATCATGCATTTTTATAAAGACTCTTAATCTAATATATTGTTCAATATAGTAAATCAGTCGCATAAATAGATTGCTATTTTGTTTGTTTCCATGCATTTTCATGCGTATAATTTTCTTTTTTTCTAATTTATTTAAAGTTTCATCAGTAAAATAAGCATCATCTTCAAATAAATTTCTATTTGGATATGTTGGCTCTGTTGTTAATATTGTTGGATCTGCACCAATTGATTTGAATGCTTTGAACATCATCTTCATTCTATTAGCTGCTGATCCCAGTTCTGGATAAAAATTTTGTGAAATCATTAATAACTTTTTCGTCATATTTGAACACCCTATAAGTAGTCTAGTAATCTTCTCTTAAATCTTGTATGAATTAATGAACCTATTAGTAATAATATGATCGTTATTAACCAAAAATAGATGTGATCATGCCAATGACCGTATACATTAACATGGCCATGTACAAAGGCTGTTCGATAAACACCGATTAAATAAGCAAATGGATTTAAACTTGCCAGTCTTTGCAATATGCCATGTGCCTCTTCCATTGCCCAAAATATTGGTGTCATGAAGAATAGCATTCTGATTACATTTTGTAATAAGTTCTTTGTGTCTCTCACGATGATAATTAATGTACTCATTATTAATGAAATACCAAAAATGATCGCATATGATGCAACTAAGAAGTAAATAAACCAAAAGTAATGCCACCATGGTACATATCCATTGATTAATGAAATGACAAATAATATGGATGAAGTAATCATCAAGTTAATCATATTGTTTGTTAAAGCGATAGATATGAAAATTGAGGACGGGAATTTCATTTTAGATAGCAGTCCTACATTCGCCTGAATTGCCGTTGCACCAGTGTTAATACCTTGTGAAAGAAACAACCAAGGAAACAGTCCTGAAATGAGGTGTATTAGAAATGGAACCCCAACGACTTGTGCACTCGCATCTCCTCTTAAACCTAAACCAAATACAAGATAGTAAACAGCAACTTGTAGTATCGGTTGTAATATATTCCAAAATACGCCAAGATAATGATTGGCGTATTGACTTTTCATATTATAAATTGCTAACTTAAATATTTTAGGTAAATGATTAAATTGTTCTTTAAAGATTTCTGTAACTATCTTCATATTTTAACGACCTACTTGATTATATTATTTTTCAATAAGTTCAAATTCTGATGCTGTAGTCCAAGACGACTTTTCAAAATTTTTATTGGCATATATTGAAATAGATTGAGTAGATTCTGGATTTATGTTGATAACAAATCCTTCATTACTTAAATCGACTAAGTCCACCACTTGATTATCAAATTCAAAGTATATGAACCCTTTGCCTTGTTTATTTTTATAAAATGTTTTAATTTCAATATTTAAAATTTGATTTGTCTTATTCGTTAAGTATAGTACTTTTTTAGTTTCACTGCTAAATGCATTCGATAATGCCCTAAATCTTAATCCCTTTTCTTGGTGAACTTGATAGAAATCTTTCGTTTCAATAGTAAGATTTGCTTTATCTTGCTTTTCTGGTTTGTTCTGATTTTCTAACTCAATAATATAGTCTTCTAACGTTTTCGTTGAATTCACCTGAAAATAATTTAAAATCGGCCAATTTTTTTGAATAATTAGCTTATGTAATTTATTTTCACTTTTGTCTTCTGGTTGTATGTTTAACAATTCAAATAATATGTGCCTTGAATTAATTAAACTAAACACGTCGATATAAGGATCACTTTCTTGAATGATTGCACTATGCCATCCATTCATCCTCGCTTCATAATAAAGTATTTCAAATGGATGATAACCTAATTCAATCGTCTTCTCAATCTCATTTCGTTTAATGAAATCTGTTAAGTAATCTTGTACATCACCATTTTCAAAAGGAAAATCTTTAGCCCATCTTTTTATAAATTGTGCATAAGGTAAAAAATCATCTTTTGAATGGATACTTTTTGGAATAATTGCTTTAGCTAACTCGAAAATTGTAGATTTAAGATGAATCACATTTTGAAAATCATGATCATAATGATAATAATTAATGAGTTGAATACCGTGACTCGTTTCATAAAGTTCATAATCACGCTCAACCTCTTCTGCTAAATCATATGCATCCATATTAAACAGTGTGTGATTCAAGTTTAAATTCTCAGCAATTTGTTTAATCGCCGCTTCATCCACTTGATATATCTTCACAGCTTGCTCATTCTGTATCATCTCTAAATCCTTTGTATACGTAAAAAACTTAACTTTATCTAAATGATTTTTCAAAAAGGATAATGACACCCGTGAATCATGTCCAGCTGTGATTGAGCATACAATGTCTTTATCAAAACGAAACAAAGCATTCACAGAAGCAACCATTTCATCATAAATTAAATTTAATACTTCCTCTGCTGATTTTTCTTGATATGCATTTATTGGGAAAATCCGTTTCACTTTATGATTCGTTAAATCAAATCGTGTGTTCGAATTAAATTTATAAATATGTTCATATTTACTATAATCTAAAAATCCATTCGATTTATAAGCAATTCTGTTACTTTTCATATTGTATAAATGTTGTAATAATTGCTGCACGAGTTCAGAGTGACTTGCATAAATGGATTTCTCCGAATGATAATACATGGATAAAAATGATGTTGCATCATTATAGAAATAGAGATTATCATCCTTCTCTATAAAAATGCCATATCTGCCATTAAAGTAACTCATTTCTTCAAGAAACTGAGTAGAATCTAATGAATATGATAATAAACGCGTGAAGATTTCGGAATAATTTAAATCACTCTTTTTAGTATGGACAAAATGACCTAATAACAATATTTTCATACCATCAATTGTTATTTGAAATGTCGACATATCTTGTGAATAGTAAACATTAAAATGACTAAATTCAATCTTATCTTGATCATTGAACTGATATTCATGAGGTATGACCATAAAAGATTTATGAAATGGTGCTAATATATTATCCATATTATTCCCCTCCACGCGAATGATTTATCATTGATTAACTTGTAATTGAACTTCTTGCTTTAAATTCTCAATATAACGATTTAAGTCTTGATCTTCAGGTCTTTGATATTCATCATATAAATGATATATTTCTAAAAATCTTTCTACAGCTTCTTTTCTTTCTTCTGGTTTCACTTTTTCAAGTCTTGGTAAATACCAGCCTTTAACATAGAAATTAAATCTATGATCTAAATAGGATTGAAGTAAACCATGTTTTTCATAAAACGGTATTCTTTCAATTTCCAATGTGTAATATTTATCAAATAACTTTTTAGAAATTGAATTCGTTACTGAGCCTGAAACTGCTGCATAGTACATATGAATTACATCTGTAACTGCTTGTACTTTCTTGGAATTAATCATTAATTCTTGGAAGAATAATGTATCTTGTCCAGCAGCACCTTCAACCATTTTTATATTATTTCCTTTAATAATCTCTGATTTAATAACTAAAGCTTGAATACTTTGTGCTCTTAAACCACATTTTTTCATATACTTTTTAGGATCATCAATCAATAATTTTCCATCGTTATATTTCATTACAGTACCAGCGTAATTAAATAATGCTCTACGTTTATTGTCTTCTTTAATGATATTACCGACAACCATGTCTACATCTTTATTAGATTGAATTTCTTCTAATAATGTCGCATATCCATCTCCAGTAGCTTCGTTATCTGGATCTAAATAAGTAATATATGGTGTTGAAGCAAGTTCAGCGCCTTTATTTCTTGGTCTTGAGGCACTACCTGAACCTTTTTCATATTCAAAGTATACAATTTCAGGGAAACGTCTTCTCAAACGGTTAATGATTGAAATTGTCTCAGAATCAGTACTACCATCATTTACAAATATGATTTCCATTTCATTAAATATTGAAGATCTGCGTAAACTTCTCATACACTTATCTTCTAAGTAAGTTCCATTGTTATGAATTGGAATAATCACACTTAATTTTTTCTTTTTATTATTTTGACCATATAAATCAGACGTATAAATTTCAGATTGATCTAAATTATAACCTTTGCTTGATTGATTCAAATTGAATTGGTCATCAAACATATCACGATGATACATCGTTAAATATTTATCTGCATGTTTATCAACAAATTGATGTGCCTCATGCTGCTTATCTTTCGTTACGAAATCAACATTAGCATATTTAAATGCTGATAATAAGTCTTCTAAATAATATTCTTCGTATTCAATTGCGTCTTTCATAAATGTTACAAACGTATAGTCTTTATTTTGCTGTGATAGATTTTGCGCTTCTACCGCTTCAAAATCAACATGCAGTTGACGATTTAGTATATCCGTCATTTTATCTGTCATTTGGTCAACGACAACAAGAACTTTATGTTCCTTCTGACTAGGTTCTATATCAATATAAGTTAATACTTCATCTAGCCTATGGTAAGTTGTGCCATTTCTCATCACACTTCTAATACTCTTCGCTTGCATGTCTTCTAATTCGTATTCTTTATACTGATTCATAATTGGCGCTACATCGCTTTTATGGTTAATCATAAATACATTAGGAAACTGATTATTAATACCCACTGAATAATTAGATAATATTAAATTCCCAAACGCCTGTAATTCAAATATTCTATTAGCAAACATTGTTTCTGAATATTTTACTGAGTTGACATTAACTGCCCATCGATAAATTTTGTGTAATTTCATTAATTCATTATGATCAACTGGCATTGTTAAAAATGGAATATACTTCATTGGAAATTGATATCTTGCACGTCTTAATGGCAAGTTTCTATCAATAATCGTTAAATCATTCTCATTATTAATCAATTCATCAAACATTCTTGCTGATTCTTGATTTCTAACTGGATACTTTTCAGTCCAACTACCAGCAAATATGACATCATTTTTAAATGATTGATTATACTGACTTCTAGTGCCAATAGGATTATGGTAATGTGGGTTAATTCCAAATTGTAATACATGGACCCTATCGTTTTGACAATATTCTTTATAATCATCTACAACTTCTGCTGCAGAAGTTAAAATAATATCACATTCAGTAGCAATATCTTTGAACAAGTGGAAATTCACAGGATCTTCTTTTGAGTAAAACACAATTGGAATGTTTAGGTTTTTCGCTTTTTGAATACCATCAATTAGCTTTCTTCGTTTTTCACTATTTACTGAAGCTAAACCTGTCCAACTGCCATCAATACCTCTCCATGCTGTAGCAACGATAATGACATCCATATCTTTACTTAAGCTCGTGAATTCACTATCGATATACACGATATTACCGATATCTTTAAAGGAATTATATAAGAATTCATCTGCAATCAGTCCAACTTTATAATCATTTTTAACAAATACTTTTGATTCATCTCCATGATTCAATTGTTCAAGTTGTTGATGATGATTTTCCAAGAAGTCTAATTTCGCTTCTTCGGCTACTTTCTTATAATAATTATGATGATTTGTATAGTCTTTAACTTTTTTTAATTTATACAGTCCATACATATAATCTTGTTCGACGATATCCAATACTTCTTCAAGTTGTTCAGCTTTTGACTTATCATCAAAATTTACTAATTCATCTTTTGTAGATTGTAATGATTGACTGCGATTTTTGTTAGTTGGTTCATTTGAAGACATTACAGATTCCTCCTCTTTCTCCAACTCCAGTATTTCGTTTGAATTTTTCCTAATTTAGAATTTCTTAAGTTGTTATATAGTCTTTCATATTGTTTTGTATCTTCTTTTACTGTTGTCTTCTGAAGCGCAATGTTTTCATTAATCAATCTAACGATCGCTGATTTTGATTCTTTTCTTTCTTCTTGAAAGTTTGTAATCGTATCTAACTGTTCCAGCTCTAAGTCATTATATTGTTCGTAATTCATACTCTCTAATTGCGCAATCATTGTATCGTCTATAATATCCGAAAGATTCATCCAATATTTTTTCTTTTTAATCGCTACTCTTGCTGATCTTGCTTTTAAAAACACCATATTGATATTCACATTTTCAAAATCAAATCTTTCTTGATCTAAATCAAGATCAATCGTCTTATTTAAAGCACTATCTTGATAAAATACTGTCCCACTATTGATAGAAACTTTCGTATTTAATGTGATTGCACGGTCAATATCTTTTGTATGCACAAAACCTGTAAATGTACCTTTATTAAATATTGCTTCTAAAATTTCTCCATTATGCTTATAAATCGCTCTTGATGAGAAATTCTTCTCTTGAAATAGTAAATGGTAATCTACTTTAAAACCAAGGTCTCTATTTATTTGAGGTGCACTAAAGTCTTTTAAATCTACTCGAATTGTATCAATAGGTTTAGATATCAATTTGATAGAATCTTGGAGTTTAGTCCATCCAATAATGTTAGAACCTCGAACAAGTAATCCATATAACTCACTTTCAATTTCTTTAACTGATATTACTTTTAAAGCTTTATTTAAATGGTCAGATACGTGACCAACCGAAATTTCATCATTATCGACATCAAATATGTCTTGATTCTCTGGTTCTATTAAAATAATTTGAAAGCTTAGTCCGCTTTGAATAAATGGACTTTTTACATCAATCATATGAAGACCCCTCATTCTTTTACTTATTAAATGAATATGCTAGTTCTTTTCCAAAAGTATATAGATTACCGTAATTGTAGTATTCAACTTGTTCAAACTGTGTTTGCACTACGTTTTTAGTATCAAAAATCACTTTATCTTTCATACCTTCGAAATCTTGATCCATCAATTGTTTAAATTCAGAATGATCACTCAATATTAATACTAACGATGCATCTTGAACGGCTTTTTTAATATCTTTTTCAACAAATCCTAATTCAACATGTGGATCGTATGCTTCAACGATAATATCTTGTTCTTTTCTTAAGTCATTATAAATATCAAATGCAGGTGATTCTCTTACATCATCAACGTCACCTTTATACGTTAAACCGAACACGACTACTTTTTTACCGTTTAATTGTTTTAAAATCTTTTTCGATTCTTCTATAACATAATTTGGCATTGAACGGTTAATACGTCTGCCTTCTTGAATAAGTGTTGTTGTTTCTGGATCTTTCGCAATAATGAAATATGGATCAACTGCTAAACAATGTCCACCTACACCTGGTCCAGGTAAATGAATATTTACACGTGGATGCTTGTTTGCCATTTTTATTACATCAAGTACATTAATATCTAAATGGTTACACACCATAGCAAGTTCATTTGCTAATGCGATATTTAAATCACGGTACGTATTCTCCATCAATTTACTCATTTCTGCTGTTTTAGCATTTGTTTCAATCATTTCACCTTGAACAAATGTTCCATAAACACGTTTACCTGCTTCAACACATTCAGGTGTAATACCACCAATGATTCTATTATTATGAATTAATTCATGCAGAATCTTACCTGGTAGTACACGTTCAGGACAATGTACTAAGAATATATCTTCACCAATCACAAAACCTTGTTCTTCTAAATAAGGTTTAACATGATCGTCTGTTGTACGTGGTGCAATTGTTGATTCCACAATTACTGTATTACCTTTTTCTAAAAATGGGACAATCGATTCTACTGCACCCATCACTAATGAAATATCACATGATTCGTATTGATCATCATTATTTGGTGTTGGCACTGCAATGATAAATGTGTCTGCTTTTTCTGGTTTTAAGCTTGCTTTAAATTTATTTTTAGCTAACACTTCTTCGTATGCTTCTTGTAAACCAGGTTCTTCAATATGAATTTGTCCGTTATTTAATTTATCCACTGCTTCTTTATTTATATCCACACCAACAACATCTACGCCGTGCTTAGCAAACATAATAGAAGTTGGTAATCCGATGTAGCCTAATCCAATAGTAGTTAATTTCATATGATATCCATCCTTTAATAATTAATTGTTAAACTATTACTTACGTAATGTTAAGTTCATTGTAACGATAATTAAAGTAATAAACAGGTGATTAACAGATACTTAAGGAAGGGTTTACATACTTTTATTAAAGTTTACAATTGCTAAATAATTCAAAAAGAAAAAGAACTCAATATCAATTGAGTTCTTCAAAATATTTATCAATATCCTTTTTAATTTTAGGTCCTAATGTTTTTGAGAAGCTATTTGTAAGGTGACCTTTATCCATATATACAATGACATTTCCTACTACAGGAACAAACTTACCGTCTTTTTTAAAGTAATTTGTATAATCAACATAGTGTGTATCTTTTGGTTTTTTCTCTAATTGATCCCATTTTGAAGTTTCCGGTAACCTTGGTTTCGCATTCATTTTCTTTATCGTTTCTTCTTCACCAAACTTATCTAATGTTTCAGGAACATTAAATTGAAACCTTGGGTTATCTCTAATAGCAAAAATAGGTGTCTTCGTATTGGTGATATTATCGAATTGTTTAAGTTGTAATGGGTCAATTTGACCATTAATATCATTAGCCGAATCAGCAGTTGTTACAACTAAATCAATATCTTGCTTCTCTATTTCTTTAATGACATTCTTATTCCACTGTTCACAATCTTTGGCACTATCTTTCGTTTTTAATTCACAACCACTTTTCGTCATACTTAATATTCTATAATTACTATCTTTGGCTGCTGATTGTAAAGCACCTAACCAATGTTGCGCATGAGAACTTCCGACTAATGCAATCGTCTTATCATAATTCTTTTTATGTCCATATGTTCCGACAAGTACTTTAGATTCTCCAATTTTTTGGTGTACTTGATCTCTCGTTGAATCTGGAGACTCATTTCTTATTTCTGAGAATTCAGGTATTGCTTTAACACCTGTATTTACACTGACACCTTTTTCAGTTGCCATTGCACCTGGATAATCTTTACTTAATGCTGTTTTTTCCTTTTCAAATGGATTATTGAATAATATGAAGTATATCGATGCTAATGCAATTAGATTAATCAACAATCCTGTACCTAGTTTTTTGAAAGCTTTCTTATTAGAAGAAGCACTTCGAATTGGTGTCTCAATAAACTTAGTCATGATATAAGATAATAACCAAGATAGTAATATCATACCTACACCTAAAATAATACCTGGTCTACCATTATTATGATATTGCCAGAAGGATAATATCACCCAATGCCATAAATACAATCCAAATGATAATCCACCTAATTTAACCATAAGCTTTGAACCGAGTATCGATTTCACACCAAATTTTGTTTCATAATTTCCAGATAATAATATAAACACGGCACAAAGCATTGGCCATAGCGCGATATATCCTGGGAACATCGTTGATACATTGAAAATAATACCCGTCAGTATCAAGCCAGCTAAACCAATCCAACCAATGATACTCGCAATGAATTGGTTGATTTTTATTTTAGATAAATTCATTGCTAATAATCCACCTAATGAGAATTCCCACACGCGAGTAAATGTATGAAAATATGCCCACGGTTGATTTACATTTGTTAAATAAACAGAATATGTGAATGACGCGATAAATATACTAGCTAAACAAATATTGATTAGTTTAATCACATCTAACTTACTGTATTTCTTGAAAATCATAAAAATAAAAGCAAACAGTAAAAACCAAATGATATAGAACTGTCCTTGAATAGACATTGCCCAAAAATGTTCTATCGGTGTTTTCATTTGGTCTTTATTTAAATAGTCAGTACTTGAAAAAGCCAATTGCCAATTCTGATAATAAAATAAAGAAGCAATCGTTTCTTTAATCGTTTTACCTAAAATAGATTGTGGTAACCAAATAAAGCTTAATAAGACGGTTATAAATAAAACCGTTAATACTGAAGGGAATAATCGCTTGATCAAACCTTGAATATAAGGTAAGAACTTAAATTCACCTTCTCTATTGAATCTGGAAATAATAGAAGTTGTTATTAAAAATCCAGAAATAACGAAGAATACATCTACACCTCCGGAAACCTTGCCAAACCAAATATGATATATCGCAACTAATAATGCTGCAACTACTCTCAAGCCTTCTATTTCAGGTCTAAATTTCTTTTCTATATCTATTGTCTTCATCTGCATATGTAAAACTCCTTTTATTAATATACAAATGTAAGTATATAGTTCATATTTTTTATAAGAAAGTCATTATCGAATATTTACAATATTTTTACATTAAATTAAAATCCCTTAACAATTAAATTGTTAAGGGATTTTGCTAAGAATACTATTTGCTGATCTGAATGTCTTTTATAAATTGATCGTAAATAGCTGTATCTTCAAATTGTGTTGTTTTTTGTTGTGCATTTTTTATCATCGCTTGTATCTCGTTACTTTCGTAATGATCAATGATATATCCAAGATCATGAGCAAATTCTTCACTATTTTGTGGTTCTGCTAAAAAGCCATTTACTTTTTCATCAATTAAGTATTCTGGACCATAGCATCCTTTATAGCTCACAACGATACTATTTTGATACATAGCTTCTAATATAACTAAGCCAAAGCCTTCAATACGAGATGGGACGGCAGTTATTTTACTTGATGACAATACTTTAGATAAGTGATTTGTCGTTGGTTTCAATTGTATAATGTCATTAAGTTGATAGTGATTGATCAGTGAATTTAACGTCTCTTTTTCTTGTCCATCACCATATATATCTAACACATAATGTTTTTCTCTCATTTTATCCGCTATGATTTGAATACTTTCAATTAATAAATCAAAGCCTTTTTCTTTTTCAAATCGTCCTGCAGCGACAATTGTATTTTTCTTTTCAAGATTATATATCGTCTCTTTAATAATATTAGGCACTATAATCACTTTAGTTTGTGACAACTGTGCTTGATAATCTTGTTGATCCTCTTTAGTCAAAGTTGTAACTAGATCTAGTTTACTATATGCACTTAAAATATCTTGTTGATAGCGTTCATCGTGTGCTTTTAAATACATATGCTCCATGCCTATTTTGAAAATGTCTTTCTTCGCATAGTGAGCCACAAGTAAATTATAACTCGCACGGGTACCTACAATAATATCTGTATCCACTTCTTTAATTTTTTGTATAATCTTCTTTTCTATATAGCTTGAAAATTGATTCAACCCTGGTTCTGACGGATGTATATACTTTGGTTTAAGTAAAGGTGTGAATTTATTTATTCTATTGAACAGAATATGTTGTAAGCCTTTAATTGATTTTCCATACTCAATAATAGGTTCTATTTCTATATCTTCATGCAGATTAAAATAGGGTTGTTCACTCGCTTTAAAAACTGAAATAATCTTAACAGTGTGCCCTTTTTCTTTTAAAATATTGGCTAAATTAGAAATAGATTTCGTCGTTCCACCCATGTGATAAATATTATGAACTAAAAATGTAAATGACTTCACTTGCATCCCCTCTTTCAAATCATAGATTGCTCGATTAATTGTGTGATTGTTTCATATGAATGATTCGATTTATTTATAAAGGTATCATCTTGTTTATTATATTGCTTTTCATAAATAGCTGTAAACAAGGTTTCACTATCAAAATATTGATTTTGATTAATTGAGTCATATACTGTTCGATAAAGCCCTCTCTGTTCATTATACACTTCGAAATCTGGTGTATATAAATAAACGTGCTTATCTATTGTTAAGGCATCAAACACGGTTGATGAATAATCGCTAATTACAATATCAGCAACTAACAAAAGTTCTTGTGTATCAAATTGATTGATGTTTTGTTGTGAATTGGTTTGTTGAGACATATCCTCTTCATGAAGTTTATAAATAATATTATAATTGTCTTTAATTTCTTCTGGGAAATCTAATAAATAATGATCGCCTTCTATATCTCTCCATGTTGGAACATATAAAATGGTTTGTTTTTCATCGTCTAAATTCAAAGCTTGTTTTGTCTCATTGATTACAGTTTTATCATCGGCATGTTCTAACAAATACTGATTTCTAGGATAACCACAAGGTATGATTTTAGTTTCTTCCATTGGAAATGCTGATTGAAATTGTGAATTGATTGTTTCAACATCCGTTATAAAATAATCTTGTTTTTTTAATTTATTATATTTACGCGCTCTATAATTATAAATACTTCCATTCTGCTTTGGTTCTTTACTATCTAAAAATAACTGCTTCATTGGTGTGCCGTGCCATAATTGAATGATCGTACCATTCGGTTGTAAATGATCAGGCAAATAACTTTCTAGAACAACGACACCTGCTTGTTCAATGATTGATTGCGTATCTATATCATTTGGTTTAATAAAATGATTACCCGTTTTTTCTTCAGTGACAAAATAAACGGTATATTTCGGATATTGTTTAGTTATATATTCAAATAAATATTTGGAATTTCCTCTATAACCATAATCAAATCCTAAAAATACAATGTAAGGTTTTACTTGTTCTTGTTTCTTTTCATAAATATTAATGGACTGCATTTGATGATTTAGCGTCTTTTTATAAAGTTGTTGATATGTGCGATTTGGTAATTTAAATTTTGTTTTAAATAGAATCTTGTCTAAAGTTCGCGCATATGGCGGTAAACTTACTTCTTTCGTACGATAAATTGGCTGATACCCGTTTAGCACAGCTAATTTATTTAATTGAAATTTCGTTTCATTATCTTGAATGTTTGTTTTCGTCGCTAATAACACCATTTCACTTGGTGCGTATTTCTTCTGAAAATCAAACACGACATGTGTATCAATTTTTATATCTTTAAGATGAAGTAGCGCATTCAAGGTAATATCAAATGTGTTTTCCCATTTGAATTTTGATACTAGCCACTTCAAATCTTCAATTTCAAAAATGATATTTGGTTGTAATGTGATGTTGTTAAACCAATCTTTAATATTGATAAAAGTTTGGCCCATATATTTACTATCGTTCGTATAATAACCTTCATTTGTATAATCAACAACATACGAACTCTGATCCAACTCTAATCGTGCTATTACATTTTCTTTCACTTCTGTATATTGATCTTTCAATATTATATGACTCGCTTCTATATTAGAATTAAGTATCGATTCTAAATTTGGTTGCGCATGAATATCTATAATTTTTATCATTCTACACCTCGTACAGACTTATCTCATGGTATAAGTCTTCAATTTATTGTAAATAAATGTTTTACAATACTTTTTTTTATAATTCCCTTTTTTCTACTGTTCTAACTTTTTAACATTCTCATGTTAATTTGAACCGATATTGATTTTATCTTATATGAAGTTATCGAATCAAGAATAATATACCCATTTAATGAATTGTAAAATAAAAAATTAACATTTACTTTACATTATAAGCAAACAGTTTACATTATTACCTTTATATATTAAGCTTATGTTGTATCGAAAAAGATGGGGTGAAAAAATGCGTAGAGTAATTACTTATGGAACTTATGATTTATTACATTACGGCCATATCGAGCTGTTAAGAAGAGCTAAGCAAAATGGTGACTATTTAATTGTTGCTTTATCGACAGATGAATTTAATAAGTTGAAAAATAAAAAATCATATTACAATTATGAACAAAGAAAAATGATGCTTGAATCTATTAGATATGTTGACCTTGTAATTCCTGAGAACAATTGGGAACAAAAAACAGATGATGTTTTAAATTACAAAGTAGACACTTTCTTAATGGGTCATGATTGGGAAGGCGAATTTGACTTCCTTAAAGAACATTGTGAAGTCATTTATCTTAAAAGAACTGAAGGTATCTCAACTACTCAAATTAAAAAAGAATTATACGGTAACGAATAGAACACTTAATTGTGTTCTTTTTTTCGCATACAAATGTAAATATTTAACATAATTGTATTTATAAAGTAAATAAACATCAGGAGTGACAAATGAAAAAATTACTTTTACTTACATTCATTTTATTTATCATTGGTTGTATTTTCTTAAGTATGCGTATATTTATATTCAATGATAATCAAAATCAGTATACACATCCAAAAAATACACCTAATAAAAACATTTCAAAGCAACAACAACTATCCACTCAAAAAAAGGTTGATAACATAGACAACTATTTAAAAAGCATTTATTTTACTGGGAATATTACAGTATATGAAAAAATAAACGAATTATGGATAGAGCTTATGGTTATAGAAACTATGAACTTGGCATTAAGCACGATTCGGAATCCATGTATTTGCTTGGATCTGCGAATAAATTTGTGACAGGTATGATTATTAAACAGCTTGAAGAAGAAGGAAAAATCCACTTAGATGACAATGTAAATCGTTATATACCCCTATTCCATCTTCAACAGAACTATCCAATTACAGTACGTGATTTAGTCTTACATACAAGCGGATTACCTAAACTGAAAGCTAATCCCCTTACGCACGGTCTAGATAGCGCTATTGAAGATATTAAAGCAAAGGACTTTGACCCTTACACGTATCATCTATACAACTATAATGATGTGAACTATATTGTATTAGCTAAGATAATTGAAAATGTCACCCACCAACCCTTTCAAAAAAGTTTAGATAAATATATTATTCAGAAACTCAATTTGAAACATACATCTTTATTTGACTCAACTCAGCATCATACTTTGTTTGTAAAAGGTTATGAACTTAAAAATAATCAAGTGACATACACGCCAACACGCTATTTAGACAAATATTATGGTGCAGGCAATGTTTATATTTCGACTAATGATATGGCTAAAATCGTTTTAAATTTCAAAAATGGACATTTATTAAATAAAAACTCTACACAAAATTTATTAGCGCCCGCTAAATTCAACCTGTACCCTGGAACATATCGATACGGATTTTATAATTATCCAAAACATCAAAGATATAGAGGGCTCTTCTACAAAAATGACTTCGTAACCTATTCCAATAAAAATTACGTTGTTTCAATTGCTAGCAATAAATTACCTCAACCTTATGATGGTCAATTAGAAAAACATTTAAAACACATTTTCACAAAAATATTAAACCAAAAATTATCTTAGATATAACAAAGGTGCAGAATGGGAGCGGGACAGAAATCTTATTAATATAAAAAAGATTTCGTAGTCCCGCCCCGGCAAGGATGACTAGAGTTGAAAAAAGTTTGATACAAGCGCATTTTCAACTCAGTCATCTACTGCCGAGATACCAAAAGATCCTGAGACATTATATTATGTCCCAGGATTATTTTTTTGCGCATGCTTTCCGCGGGCACCGCGGGAGTCAGCGCAATAAATGCTTGTGATAATACGCTAACGAGATAGTTCTGGGAAACAATCCTGTTAGAAATTCTAACGAGATAGAAAGTGGAAACAATCTCGTTAGCGGTTCAATTTGCGATTTTAGTGTGTAAAAAACGACAAAATACATCCAAATAGCGCTCTAACGAGATAGTTCTGGGAAACAATCCTGTTAGATATTCTAACGAGATAGAAAGTAAAAACAATCTCGTTAACGGTTCAATTTGCGATTTTCGTGTGTAAAAAACAAAAAAATACATCCAAATAGCGCTCTAACGTGATAGTTCTAGGAAACAATCCTGTTAGATATTCTAACGAGATAGAAAGTAAAAACAATCTCGTTAGCCATGCTCAATGTTGCATGTCGACCTCCACTTGCAATGTTCAACGCTCCAATGTTGCATGTCGACCTCCACTTGCAATGTTCAACGCTCCAATGTTGCTTGTCGACCTCCACTTGCAATATTCAGAGCCTCAATGTTGCATGTCGACCTCCACTTGCAATGTTCAGCGCCTCAATGTTGCATGTCGACCTCCACTTGCAATGTTCAACGCTCCAATGTTGCATGTCGACCTCCACTTGCAATGTTCAACGCTCCAATGTTGCTTGTCGACCTCCACTTGCAATATTCAGAGCCTCAATGTTGCATGTCGACCTCCACTTGCAATGTTCAACGCTCCAATGTTGCTTGTCAGCCTTCACTTGCAATGTTCAGCGTCCCAATGTTGCTTGTCATCCTCCACTTGCAATATTCAACGCTTCAATGTTGCTTGTCGACCTCCACTTGCAATATTCAACGCTCCAATGTTGCTTGTCAGCCTCCACTTGCAATATTCAGCGCTCCAATGTTGCTTGTCGAAAGTTAAAAGAGGCTGGGACATAATATATGTCTCAGCCTCTTTGAGTACCTTGGCAGTAGATGACTGAGTTGAAAATGCGCTTGTATCAATCTTTTTTCAACTCTAGTCATCTTTGCCGGGGCGGGACTACGAAATCTTTTTTTATAAATTAGATTTCTGTCCCGCTCCCTTTTAATGTGATATTTTTTTACTTTTATTTCTAACACTTCGTAAGTTCATTTTAGTTATAAGTTTGATTCGTTTCATTTTATAATGTCTAAATGTTTTCTTATCTGTATTTTCATTTATTTGTGTTGCTACTTGAACATATGATTGATAATTTTTTGTTGTAGCTATCGTCAATATTAATGATTTTAATTCTTTCACATGTTTAGTGTCTATATGCTCGATAACCTCAAAATATGATATTGCTGCATTTAATAATTGGTCAATATCTTCGACTTTCATAAAATTATTACGAATTAGGAAGTAAATGATTAAATAGTCCATTCTATAGCTATAATAATTTCCTACTTTTTCTTTTAATTCGTTTAAAATTATTAATGACTGTTTTCTCACTTCTGTTGCATCGTTCAAATATTTTTCAATGTTTTTATAACTCGTAGCAATGATGGAGTCTTCAACACCAATATTATAAAGATACGATACGTGATCAATAACTGTGATTTTACTTTTCGCCCAAGCTTTTAAATTAAATGTATGTTCTTCACAGAATGTAATGCCTTCATCAAATTTAATATCTGATAATATTTCACGTTTATATAATTTACCGTATGGACCAATGGATTGAATGACTTCAGGTGTACGATTTAACGTCGTTCTTTCAACTGGTTTCAAATCATTATATGTTTGAATTGTTCTAACTTCGTCGCCAATTAAATGTGCTACTTTACCAACGACTATATCAGTATTATGTAATTTAATCGTATCTACCATTTGATCAATGACATCTGCACCAAGTTTATCATCTGCATCACAGAACATGATATACTTTCCTTTAGCGATACGTATGCCTTCATTTCGTGTTGCTGCGGCACCTTGGTTTTCATTATTAACTAATACGATATTTGGATTATCGATATTACTAATCACATCTGCACTGTTATCAGCAGACCCGTCATTGATACAAATGATTTCATGTGCATACTTACTCTTAATAGATTGTATCGTTTCTTCTATCGTCTTCTCCGCATTATAAACCGGTATAATAACACTAACTTCCATTAGTTATTCTCCTTTTTAATAAAATCAATTAGTTTTTCTGTTGCATTAAATGTCGTATATTGATGCCACATTGGCTTAATTTGATCATTCAATTCCGCTTCATTCACTAAGTTATATAAAGCATCTAAATTAAATGCTTTATTCACTTTCGTCATTTCATAATAATACGTATTTAAACCACGCATTTCATTATATTTTTCTTCATCATAGCAATAAAATATTATAGGCTTATCTAATATTGACGCCTCTATACTTAACGAGCTATAGTCCGTTATAATCACATCTGCCATTTCAACGAGTGTTTGTATATCTCTAGAATCAGATTCTGAATGATTAATACTTGGATGTAGCTTAGTAATTAAATTATATTCTGGGCAATTTTGTTCGAATGCTTTTTGATCAATTGTATGAATCTCATTCGTATAATCTCTGTACGTCGGTACATATAATGCGATTTTCTTACCTGTTTGATTAGATTGCGTATGTTCTGCGTATTTATCTAAACGAGGTAACCCAATAGGCAATATTTGATCTTCTTTAGCATCTAAACTATCTATAAATATTTGTTTCATAATATCTGAACTTACTAAATAGTAATCCGTAAAATGATATACAGATAAATAATTATTAATGAGTTGTTCATTGGATTGATCAATACTATTATCTTCAAGACCAAATTTTTTCAAAGCACCTGCAGCATGCCATGTTTGAATAACAGTTTGATTATTGTGCTTACTGATACTCCCTAATAATAAATAATATGTATCAATTATGACTGTTTTACTTGTCTTAATTGCTTTTAATTGTTGAAAGACATATTTATTTCTTAGATTAATTACACGATCAACGTTCAGCGATTTCGCGTATTCAATCCATTTTGGATGAGCAATAATCGTAATTTGAAATTTTTCTTTCTTTAAAGCTTCAATGATTGGGCTAATATCTTCTTTAAAAGTCATAAACACAACGACATGATTATCATTAATATTATGTTTGAAACATGTATCAAACACTTTAATTCCTGTTAGATACATTTGCTTAACTATATTTCTAATCACTTTGACACTTCCTAACATTCTCTTAATCTTTATAAAATAAGGCTGGGACATAAATGCCTCAGCCTCTTTAGTTATTTAAATTTTAAATGAAATCAGCAAATCTTTGTCTGAATTTAACATGTAGAATTGAACCTACTACAAAGAATAATAACGTCACGCAAACATTATATAATGCTAATTGCCAATGATCTATGATATACCAATTATTATATAAAATTGCAGCTCTATATCCTTCTGCAAAGAAGAAGACTGGATTTAATTTCATAATCATTTCTACAACAGATCCCTTGTCTGGAATCCATAAGATTGGTGATAAATAGAATAACATTCTTAACAATGCTTGCATCGCCATTTGCGTATCTCGAATGAGCACGCCAAGTGTTGATGTTAATAATGAAACTGAAAATGCAAATATATAAACGAACGGCATTAATATGATTAATTGTATAACATAAATTGATGGTACGATACCTGATGCCATACATATAAGCATAATCACGATCACTAATATAATATGGCCATAAAATCTACTTGTTAAAATATAAGCTGGTATTGCGGACAACGGGAAGTTCATCTTGGCTACTTGATTAAATCTTGAACCAATCGATTTCGTTCCTTCAAGTACACCTTGGTTCACAAAGAACCACATACTAATTCCGACTAACAAATATAAAATAAATGGTACGCCATCTATTGGAGCATTTTGTCTAATACCAAATCCAAAGGCAAACCAATATACAAAGATTTGTAAAATAGGATTAATAAGTTCCCACGCTAGCCCAAGATAATTATCATGGTTAGATATTTTCAACTGGAACTGTGCCAACCTTTGTATTAAATAAAAGTTTTTTAAGTGCTCTTTAATCACTGTAAATACAGCATGCATGAATATCACTCTCTCGCTTCGACATTTATTACTCATTCAATAATATAGCATCATTTCACATAAGATGATATATTTATCTTTAGGTAAATCTGATAATTATAGAACATATTTAATTTACATGATTCCAACAAAATTTACAATAAATTTACTAAACTCTCAAAATAATGCATAATAGACTTGTTAATAATTATAAGGAATGAAGTACATATGAATGAATCAGTAGTCATTAAAAATTTAACAAAAGAATATAAAATTTTCCGTAACAATAAAGAACGATTGAAGGACGTATTCCTCCCTCGCCATAAATCTAAACGATTTCACGCACTTCAAGATATTTCATTCACTGCTTATGAAGGTGATATTATCGGATTAGTTGGCATCAATGGTTCTGGTAAATCAACATTAAGTAATATTATCGGGGGATCTTTACAACCATCAAGTGGCGTTATTGAGCGTAATGGTGATGTGAATGTGATTGCCATTAATTCCGGCTTAAACACGCAATTAAATGGTGTAGATAATATAGAATATAAAATGTTGTTATTAGGATTTACAAAGAAGGAAATTAAAGAACTTACACCTGAGATTATTGAATTCTCAGAGTTAGGTGAATTTATTTACCAACCTGTTAAAAAATATTCTAGTGGTATGAAATCCAAATTAGGTTTTGCTATCAATGTTACCGTTAATCCAGACATCCTTGTTATTGATGAGGCATTATCTGTTGGTGACCAAACATTCACAAAGAAAAGTTTAGATAAAATGAATCAATTTAAAGAAGATGGTAAAACTATTTTCTTCGTCAGCCATAATATTGGACAAGTGAAAGACTTTTGTTCTAAAATCGCTTGGATTGAAGGCGGTCAATTAAAAGAATTCGGTACGACAGAAGAAGTCTTACCAAAATATCAAGATTTCTTGAAAACATTTAATAAAAAATCTGTAGATGAGAAAAAATCATTTAAAGATGAACTAGATGCAACACGATTCTTTGTTAAATAATTATTAAAAAGCGTAGTGATGAAATATCATCACTACGCTTTTTTGATTGTTATTTTAAGTTCCCCATATTCATTTACACATTTAATGTGATCTTTTTGTATATCCTTAAACAGTTTTTCTCCCATATAAATAGATTTTTTATATTGAATTGTATACGATGGCCATTCGATTCCTAATAACAACCATTCACATACAAGTTGACCTGGTACTACCTCATCGTGTACAGGATTTTGATCATTGATTAAGTTCAAATAGTTATGTACATATTCGCTATTAAATATCATTTCATCACTCACTGTTCTATAAATATTTGTTTTATTTCAATATATTGTTCACCTTCTTTTGAAATTGTTAAAGTAAATTGATGTACTCGAAATTGTTTAATTTGTTTCGTGTAGTTATGTATTAAAGTAGCTTTATATTTTGTATCTATTTTGAGCTTTTTAATGCGACGAATATTTGATTCTTTTAACAATACTTTACGGTGAATAAATGGTTTAAATAATTCGAATGATGGCCATACTTTAGCAATATAAAGATCAGGAACGTCATCTGTATTTAAATTTAGCAATGTTTTATATGCTTGTATTTCTTTTTTCGTAAATTCAATGTGCTTTGTCTCTATGCCATCTTCTAAAGAGTGCTGCATGTCCCATTCCACCTCCGATTCCCATAGTTACGATTCCATTGTTTATCTCTTCCATATGAAATAGTCGTGTCACGAGCTGTGCACCACTTGCACCATATGGATGACCGATAGCTATTGCACCACCATATTTATTAAATTTCTCATCTGGCATATTTAATTGTTTCTTACTAGCGAGAACTTGTGAACTAAATGCTTCATTAAATTCAATCGCATCTATATCTTCAATCGTCATTTTATTTTTGTTTAATAATTGTGAAACAGCTGGCACTGGTCCTACACCCAATATATTAGGGTCTACACCTTTTACGACACTATCAACAAATGTTATTCCTGTTTGATACCCTAAAGAAATCGCCTTTTCTTTACTCATAACGAGTAGTAAAACTGCACCATCATTTTTCATACAGCTATTGCCTACAGTTACAGTACCCTCCTTTATAAGTGGTTTAAACCGAGATAAAGTATTTAAATTTAATCTTGGTTTTACACTTTCATCGTTGCTAATCCATTCATTTCTCACTTTAATAGGCAATATTTCGCGTGATAAAAATCCATTATTTAATGCATTGAAGGTCTTTTGGTGACTAAAATATGCATATTCATCTTGTTCTTCTCTTGTAACATGGTAAACTTGAGCGACATTTTCAGCCGCTTCTATCATGGACGGATCTTCCCCTTCAGGCGCAAATGGTGCTCTTTCGAAGAACTCAGGTGTATCTGAGGGATATAATGATTGTGGTCGTTTCATCTTCCACGGTGCACGACTCGTACTTTCTACGCCACCTGCGATATAAACATCTCCAGCTCCTGCTTGAACCATTCTACATGCATATGTAACTGCTTCTAATCCTGAACCACATTGTCTATCAATGGTTACTCCTGGTATTGACTGAGGTAATGATGCTTCTAGTAATGATTTTCTAGCTATGTTACCTCCATTGCCAATAACATTGCCTAACACAACCTCTTGCATATTCTGTAGTGCATCTGTATGTTCTTCTTTAAAATATTCAAATAGTGGTTTTAATAACATCTCAGGTTCCAAATGTTTAAACACACCTCCATATTTTCCAAAAGCTGTTCTTTTAGCTGCTACAATAATTGCTTCCATTCTTTACCTCCATTCTGATACGCACACTTCATTTTGTATCTTGAAATTTTACCGCTTTCTGTATAGTTCATTTTTCTAACACGCGTTAATTTAGAAGGTATTTCATATCGACTTAATCCTTTACTCAACAACAACTTTCTTAAATCTTTATATTTGATTTCGACATCCCCTCTATAGATTAATACAGCGATTTCTCCAAATTGATGATGATCTTCACCAATAACAATCGCTTCGAACACGTCATCAATACTAAGTACAGATTGTTCGATGACTTCTGGGTAAATATTTTTACCGCCGATAATTAAACGCTCACTATCTCTACCATATAAACGCAATTCTTGTTGTTCATTAATCGATGCCCAGTCACCTACTTCTATCCATGAATGATCATTGTCGCTATTTAAATATCCACTAAAAATCATGTCACTACTCACAAACAATTTCCCAATTTGATCAGTACCTTTATTTTCTAGCTTTATTTTCACACTTGGAAATAAATATCCAACTGTATCTATAGGTGCTTTACCATTTAAGTTATAACTAATAAAACTCGCTTCTGAACTTCCAAAGAATTCAATGATGTCTATGAGTGGATATTTCGTTTTTAATTTTTCAAATATTGCCCTAGGTAACTTCGCACCTGATGAGTACATACTGGATAAATTCTTTAAATTTACACCTTCATTTAATATGCTATAAATCATTGTAGGTACAACAAACAATGTTTTATTTTGCTCTAAACGATTCAACTCTTGAACTAACTTTTGAGCATTAAAAGAATATTGGCCATAAAAACATTTTCCTCGGCATAACGCATAAATCATCACATAAAGAGATAAAGAGTGTGAATGCGGTCCAGGAGCAGCATATACTTTAATGTTTTCGTTCATAAATGCATCATTATATTGAAAAGACTTCATCCATGACATGTGACTACGTACATACGCTTTAGGCATACCTGTTGTTCCAGAAGTAAATCCTATATGTAAAGTATCGTGTGGCAATGATTGTACCTCCACCTTCTCCATTACTATGATTTGTTCAGTTTTATCAATGTAGATAGGAATGTGATTAATCGTTAGTACATCACGGATATGATTATCTTCCCGAGATGCATCGATCACACATGGAATTTGATGATTGATTAATGCTCCGATATACCACTTTATAAACTGAATCGGATGCTTTATCGCGATTCCAATTTTCGTTCCCTCATCATGACAGCTCAATTGCTCTGAACATTCATGACTTTTTTGCCATAACTCTTGATATGTTATCTCTTGTCCGTCAGCATAAACCGCAATTTCGGCTTTATTTTGTTCTACTTGTTGTTTGATTAAATCTAGAATTGTCACAATGCCCCTCCAATCGTTAATCAAATTATATCATTAGTTAACAATAGTCATAAAGAAAAGGGAGCGGGACAGAAATCTAATTTATAAAAAAGATTTCGTAGTCCCGCCCCGGCAAGGATGTCTATATACTAAAAAAGCTGAGACATTATTTCAGTCTCAGCTTTATCTGTATTATCTATTCTTCATATAGTCATATTTATTTTTCTTAGGTGTGATTGTTTTTTGAAATTGTACTTCTTTCAAGAATAATGGAATTTTTAGTGCGCGATTCACACGTTGTAAATCAGTACCGATTCTATACAACCACTCAAGGTTCATTTTAATAAAGAATTTTGGAGCACGTTTCACATTTCCGCTTATTACATCAAAAGAACCACCCACACCCATTAATACAGTGTGTTTAAAGTGACTTCTATTGTAGTAAATCCAATCTTCTTGTTTAGGGAACCCCATAGCAACAAAGATAAAATCAGGTTCAAATTGTTTGATTTTTTTCGTTACTTTATAATCTAATACATGTTTATAACCATGCTTATGATCAAATGTAACGTTTGGATAATGTTCTTCTAAAATTTTACGTGTTTCCTTAACGCCTTCCTTAGATGAACCTAATAAGAATACACGCTTACTGCTTGCATTCGCAATATTAAGCATTTCTTCCATTAATTCTATACCAGGTACACGTTCTTTTAATGGTGTTTTTAAATATTTCGCTGCTTTAACAATACCTATTCCGTCAGGTACGATATAATCTGCATGTTTAATTCTTCTTTGATAATGATTGTTATGATATGCGTAATGTGCAATTTCAGGATTCGCTGTTACGATAAATAAATTATCCACAGTTTCCTGGTTTACAAAATATTTCACACGCTCAACCATTTCATTAGCCGTTAGGTTTGCAAATGGCAAACCTAGAACGTTAATTGTTTGTGGTTTAATTACATCATAGGAAGGTTCCTGACTTACTTTAATCTGTTCTCTTACTCTACTTAAATCTTTTTCTAGTACTTTTGCCATTTGTCTCACCTCTCTTATACTTCACTATAATTTACACCATTTCTATATAATTTACAACAAATTTACATTAGGACTTTAGACTGAGATACACATAATTCATTTAATTTGTTGAATTTTACTTGTATAATCATATATGATGTATAATATGCAAAAAAGTAGAATTTAAAATCACAATACGATATAGAAGGGTAAATACAAAATTATGAAGAAATTTTCAAAGATAGGTTTACTACTACTGTCAATCGTTCTTATGATTCTTCCTGTAGTATTTGGATTAATGCTTTATCTTGAAACAAAAGGTGCAATTAAAGACTCTTTTCTTGATTCAAATAAAAGCAAATCATCTTTACGAGATAAACCAGTAGATCCAAGTTTAAATCACGTTTCTGTACTATTTCTCGGCGTAGATGATAGTAATTCAAGACGTGAAGGTGGACAAAAGGCAAGTCAATCACGAACAGACGCAATGATTTATACAACTTTTAATAAAGATAAAAAACAAATCCGCATGGTCAGCATTCCGCGTGACACGTTAAGTTATATTCCAGCAGTTAAATACTACGACAAAATAACACACGCACATGCAATTGACGGTCCTAAAGGTTCAATGGAAAGTGTCGAATCTACATTAAATGTTCCAGTTGATTTTTATGCAAGAATTAATATGGAAGCTTTCGTTGAAGTTGTAGACGAACTTGGTGGTATTGAATATGATGTTCCATTTAATTTAAATGAACCGAACACTGAGGACAAAGGTAGAATCAAAGTTAAAAAAGGTAAACAAACATTAACAGGTGACGAAGCACTTGCAGTCGTTCGATCAAGAAAACAAGATTCAGATTTAGAACGCGGTAAACGTCAAATGGAAATGATAAGAGCCATTATAAGAAAAGCGCAAGAAACGAATTCAATCAATAAATTAGATGATTTAGTTAAGATCGTTGGTAAAAACGCTAAACATAATTTAACATTCGAAAATATTCAAACATTAGCAACAACATATTCATCAAGTAAAGTTAAAATTAAAACAGAACAAATTAGTGGTACAGATGCTAATTTCAATGGTGTTTACTTCTTCAATCCTGATTTAGATAACTTATTACAAGTATCAAACACATTAAGAAAAGACTTAAAACTACCAAAAACGAAAAAATCACAAATGATGAACTACATGATGTTACGTGAATATGGTGATTTAGTACCTTATATCGAAGTATCAAAGAAAAGCTTAAATAAAGGCCAATCTAATACTAATGAAATCGATACAACTGAGACAGTAGAACCTGCTGTGCAGCCTGATACTGAAGAATCTTCACAACAAGCACCAGTTGAACAACCTCAACAACAACCGGTAGAACAAGCACCATCAGAAGAAGCACCTACGCAAGAAGCACCAGCACAGCAACCAGCAGCACAAGAACAACCAGCGCAAGATAATCAAGCAGTTGATCCAAATGCACAACAACCTGGTTCAGATGTATACTAGGAAAGGAGGCATATAATGATTAAACGTAAAACTTATGAAAAGTACGAACAAATTAATTCAATGTTTGACGCTTTGGAAGAACAAATCGTTCATTCTGGAGACTTAGCCCATTTCAGACAAAATTTGTACTATGTAAATCATGAACATCGTGAAAATTATGAAGCCTTATTGCTTTATTACAATCAAGCTAATAACGATCCAATTATGGATGGTGCTTGCTATATCATTGCAATTCCAGAAATATTTAATGTCGTCAATATTTTCGATAATCCCCTTCCTTTCTCATGGGTGTATACAGAAACAGGATTGACAGAAGAAATGAAATCTTTAAGTGTTCATATGCAATATCTTGTAGCAGCTGCGTTAGAAACAAGCCAAATCCAAATATTCACACCAAGTGGATATACAATGGGAATCACAAATTGGAATATGTTCCAGTTACGACTCTTTTGGCAATATACAGCAATAGTAAGAAGAGAAGCATTATAAAAAAATCCAAACCGAGAGGTTTGGATTTTTTTATGTTTAATATGTGCATCCTTATTTGCACGTTTACCTCTTCTTGCTAATAACAACACCCTTATTTGCACGTTTACCTCTTCTTGCTAATATACCACTCCTTATTTGCACGTTTACCTCTTCTTGCTAATATACCACCTCTTATTTTAATAAACTTCCTACTATTGATTAATTCTCACTTTATAATTATCATTTGAAGACACACTAAAATAGCTGGAGGTTAATTATGATTAAAATAGTTGAAACAGAAAAAGAAATGCAAGATGCCTTAAGTGTTAGAAAATCCGTATTTGTTGATGAACAAGGCGTATCATTAGAAGCCGAAATTGATGATCTCGAAGATATTTGCAAACACGTTATTTTGTATGAAGATAATAAACCTGCAGCTGTAGGAAGATATAGATCTTATGAAAGTGGTCTCGCTAAAATTGAACGAGTCGCTGTAATGAAACCTTATAGAAAATATGGTTTTGGTAAAGTAGTCATGGATTTTATAAATTCAAACGCTAAAGAAGAAGGTTTTCGAGGATCAATATTAAATGGTCAAACGCATGCTAAAGGTTTTTATAACAAGTTAGGATACCAAGTCGAGGGTGAAGAATTTTTAGAAGAAGGCATTCCTCACTACAAAATGAAATTAATATACGAGTAAATTCTACAAAAACTCAAATATTAAAGTTACATTACAAATTAAACAATTATAATCCTTTGTTCTAAAAAGAAAGTATAATGTAACAAAATACCTATTCAAAGGAGATTGTTTATGGATAAAAAATTCTATTACAAAACACCAACGCTTGTCGCGATGACTTTAGCTGGATCAACACTCGTAACGCATCAGGTAAATGCCGCTGAAAATGCCAATAACGACAATACTAACATCATTGATCAACATGACAATGCTAGTCAAATCCAAAATAAACAAAAAGAATTAAAAAGCCAATCTTTAAACGTTTCAGGTACCAAAGAATACAAAGACCCTTCAATAATTGAAGACCCTAATCTAAACAAAGAGAATACGGTAACTGACAATACTCAAGCAACTGATTCTTCTCAACCTGTTGCTGACGACAACACTCAAGATACTACAGCTACTGATGAACAGTCTAATGTAGATGATTCTACTCAAGCTAGTACTGATACTACTCAACCTGTTGCTGACGACAACACTCAAGACACTACAGCTACTGATGAACAGTCTAATGTAGATGATTCTACTCAAGCTAGTACTGATACTACTCAGCCTGTTGCTGGCGACAACACTCAAGACACTACAGCTACTGATGAACAGTCTAATGTAGATGATTCTACTCAAGCTAGTACTGATTCTACTCAACCTGTTGCTGACGAAAACACTCAAGACACTACAGCTACTGATGAACAGTCTAATGTAGATGATTCTACTCAAGCTAGTACTGATACTACTCAGCCTGTTGCTGACGACAACACTCAAGATACTACAGCTACTGATGAACAGTCTAATGTAGATGATTCTACTCAAGCTAGTACTGATACTACTCAGCCTGTTGCTGACGACAACACTCAAGATACTACAGCTACTGATGAACAGTCTAATGTAGATGATTCTACTCAAGCTAGTACTGATTCTTCTCAACCTGTTGCTGACGAAAACACTCAAGACACTACAGCTACTGATGAACAGTCTAATGTAGATGATTCTACTCAAGCTAGTACTGATTCTTCTCAACCTGTTGCTGACGACAACACTCAAGATACTACAGCTACTGATGAACAGTCTAATGTAGATGATTCTACTCAAGCTAGTACTGATTCTTCTCAACCTGTTGCTGACGAAAACACTCAAGATACTACAGCTACTGATGAACAGTCTAATGTAGATGATTCTACTCAAGCTAGTACTGATACTACTCAACCTGTTGCTGACGAAAACACTCAAGACACTACAGCTACTGATGAACAGTCTAATGTAGATGATTCTACTCAAGCTAGTACTGATACTACTCAGCCTGTTGCTGGCGACAACACTCAAGACACTACAGCTACTGATGAACAGTCTAATGTAGATGATTCTACTGATGCTAGTGCTGAAACAGATACTTATAGCACTGACTATGATGATTCAGATGAAATAGCTGAAGACGATAATCAGTCAGTACAATTAGAAACTGCTGATATTCAACCGCGTTCATTTGCTTTGAGATCGGCTAGCTATGCTCCTACTGCTAAGAAAACTGCAGTTTCAAGTTATGCACCAAGTGTAAGCTCTACAATAAATAATCAAATTAGAACTAATAATTATACTGTTCCAACTTATGTTGAAGATTTTTCTAGTCATATTCCTAAAATGCCTTACCGTAATGGTGTAGGTAAACCTGAAGGAATTATTGCACATGAAACAGCAAATCCAAATTCAACTATTCAAGGCGAAGTTGCATATATGAAGAACAACTACCAAAGTGCATTTGTTCATGCTTTCGTAGATGACAACAACATTATTGAAGTAGCACCAACTGATTACTTAGCTTGGGGTGCTGGTGGTGTTGCCAATGAACGATTCATGCACGTTGAGTTAGTACGTGTTTATGGTAGTGATCGTTTTGCTAAATCTATTAATAACTATGCTGATTATTTAGCAACAAATCTAGCCTATTATGGATTACCTTTAGATAGTGCTGAAAATGACGGTGTAGGTACATTATGGTCACATGATGCTGTATCTAGATATTTAGGTGGTACAAACCATAGTGATCCTTATGGATGGTTTGCTGAAAATAACTATACTTTCAATGAACTTGTTGATTTAGTTCGTGAGAAATATTTATATAAAACAGGTAACCTTAGTGCGCCTGCCGTTTCTAAACCGAAACCAACTGCTCCTACTGTTACTAAACCAAAACCAACAAAGCCAGTTGTTTCTAAACTGAAGCCAACCGCGCCTACTGTTGCTAAGCCGAAACCAACAAAACCGGTTGTTTCTAAACCAAAACCAACCGCGCCTACTGTTGCTAAACCGAAACCAACTACACCTGTTGCTAGTAAACCTGTAACAAGTGTTCCAAAAACTGTAGCTGTAAAATACAAAGGTACTGTAAAACCTACTGTATCTGGCGTTTATACTTCAGTTTATGATCAAACAGCTAAATCTGGAGCTAATAAAGCTGGTAAAACATTTAACATTGGTAAACAATCTACATTTAATAATCAAATTTATTACTTGTTACAAGATAATAACGGAACACCTTTAGGTTGGGTTAAATCTACAGATGTTCAAATGCAGGCAACACCAACTAAAGTAACAAAACCAGTTGCTAAGCCTACTGCATCTTCTTCTGTGAAACCGAAGCCAGTTGCTAAGCCTACTGCGTCTTCTTCTGTGAAACCGAAGCCAGTTGCTAAGCCTACTGCGTCTTCTTCTGTGAAGCCAAAACCAGTTGCTAAGCCTGCTGCGTCTTCTTCTGTGAAGCCAAAACCGGTTGTTAAGCCTGCTGCGTCTTCTTCTGTGAAGCCAAAACCGGTTGTTAAGCCTACTGCGTCTTCTTCTGTGAAGCCAAAACCGGTTGTTAAGCCTACTGCGTCTTCTTCTGTGAAGCCGGCTAAAACAACTAGAGTTAATTATGTTGGTAAAGTAAGCAAAAACATTTCAGGAGTTTATACTTCTGTTTATGATCAAAAAGTAGTTCCAGCAATTAATAAAGCTGGTAAAACGTTCAAAATAGGAAAACAATCTGTTTATAATAATCAAACTTATTATTTACTACAAGATAATCAAGGTATTCCATTAGGTTGGGTTAAGTCTAGCGATATTCAAGTGCAAACTGCACAACCTAAAGTTGTAAATCAAACAACTAAAGTAACACCTAAGAAAACAAATGCAATTAAATCAAGTAGTATCAATAACAAAGCAATTGCATTAAAAGACAAGTATACAAATTATTTAATCTTTGATAATACTGGTTATTTCTATAGCGAACCAAATGTATCTAAAAAGACATTATTAGGTTCACTTCAAAATTATCAATACGCATACTTTAAAGTTATTTCTTCACAAAAAATTGGCGATATAACTTGGTATAAAGGACTTCTTAATGGTAAAACTGTATGGATTAGTGAAAAATATTTACAACTTGCTCAAGAGTCTACTAACATTTCAACTAGTCCTTATACATTAGACCAAGCTGTAGATAAGCAAATGGCTTTAACAAATGGTTCAGAACCTAAAAAAGTCCTATCTACCGGTGTAAGAAAAGCAACTAGAGCTGAAGTAAAAGATACTATGGATACATCAAAATATGTAAATGATCCAGTTCAAAAGTATCAATTTTTAGATTTAAATAAATCTCAAGACATTCCAGCTTCTAAACTTAATGACTTATTGCGCGGTAAAGGTATTTTAGAAAATCAAGGTGATGCCTTTAGACAAGCTGCAAAATCTGTTGGCGTAAATGAAATTTATTTAATTTCACATGCCCTTCTAGAAACTGGAAATGGTACAAGTCAATTAGCTAATGGTGGTTCAATTGATAAGGATGGTAATGTAGATTTAGATTCTAAAGAGAAGTATTATAATATGTTTGGTGTAGGTGCAATTGATAAACAAGCATTATATGGTGGAATCAAATATGCACAACAAGCTGGTTGGAATACCCCTGAAAAAGCAATTCTCGGCGGTGCTCAATTTATAGCAAATAACTACATTAAATCAGGTCAAAACACACTTTATAAAATGCGTTGGAATCCACAAAGTCCTGGAACTCATCAATATGCTACAGGCATAGACTTTGCCAAATCAAATGCTAAACGTATAAGCGATTTCTATCAACAAATTCAAACTGATGGGCAATATTATGACGTAGATCAATATAAAGGATAATCTATTCATATTAATGAAGGTAAGACAACAAAATCTAATGACACACTTAGATTGGATGTCTTACCTTTATTTTTTAGGTTAATAAATATTTATATTTGTACTTTATAAAAAATTAATTTATAATCTAAATTTCAATTTACATATTCGACTTAGAGGAGCTTATTCCATGGTAAAAGAAAAAGAAAGAGACCATTATTTTGACAATGCTAGGTTCTTCCTAATTGTTCTAGTAGTATTTGGTCATTTAACACGATCATATGTGAATGATACACATATTTTTAAAGCACTATATATGTTTATATACAGTTTCCATATGCCTGCATTTGTACTCATATCTGGATTCTTTGCTAAAGGTGTTGGAAAACCTCGTTACATAAAAAAAGTAACAATTAAACTTTTAGTCCCTTATCTTATCTTCCAAATATTTTATGGATTATATTACTATTACATAGACCGAGATGACACTTTAAATATAAGTCCATTTGATCCTCAATGGGCAATGTGGTTCTTAGTCAGCTTATTCTCATGGCATGTGATCCTTCACTTTGTAAGAAACTTTAATCCTTATATTACATTTACAGTTGCGATAATACTTGGTTTAGTCGTTGGTTATTTCGACTTTATAAACGGTAAGTTAAGTTTATCTAGAACCTTTGTATTCTTTCCAATTTTCTTATTAGGCTATTATATTAATAAAGAACAGTCACTCATTTTAAGAAACAAGAAATATATTTGGCTATCTATATTGAGCTTGCTTGCTATATTTATCGCGTATTACCTAACAGACTATAATTTCGAATGGCTATTTGGAAGTAAACCATACTCTGCACTTGAACCAGACGTTGATGTATATAGTGCAATGAAACGACTATTCATATATGTAGTTATTTTTGTTTCAACATTAAGTTTCATGAATTTAATACCTGAACGAAAATTACCTCTCACATATATTGGTTCAAGAACAATGTTTATATATTTACTGCACGGATTATTCGTTGGACTATTTCGTTCTCAAGAATGGGATCGCGTACTCATTGATAAACCATATGTATGGATTGCGATTATATTAATCACAATTATTATTGTTTACTTCTTTAGTAGTGATATTGTTAAACATTATGCAAATCCTGTGGTCAATGTTAAAAAGCCACCTAAAACTAAAGAGTAATAAAAAAAGAATCTGGGTTCTATCCCAGATTCTTTTTTTCGTTTGATGAGAAGTTATATCGTGCGATTGACACATAATCGCACGATATCTCATCATCAAATTTGATTCTCATTTTAATATTTAACTAATCTACCTTATTAATGAATCATACGAAATTGTTCCTACAAACTTTTCATCCTGATTGAGTAAATACGCAGGTATTTGCACTTGTTTATGTGTAATCGGCGCTAATGTTTCGTTGTTATTGTATAAAGGCTCTAGTACTTCATAACTTGCACTTAATAAATATGTTAAATAATCTATCCATTCTTGTGTATATGGTGTATCTGACTGTATAAATAGAACTGGATTTTCTTTCTTTTCTGTAGGTTGCATAAAATCTGAAACAAACCTTCTCTCATCCATCGATAACTCAGATTTTTCCTTAAATTTAATATGAAATTGCACATGCTTAATAAGGCGATGATCTTCCCCAAAGTAATATCGATGGAAATGTGGCAGTTGATGTTCTGCTCGGCAAATATGTATGTTATCTTCTTCAAATGATATCATCCATTGCTCATCATTATTTTGAATAAGCACAAAAGTCGGATGTGGTAACCATTCAAATATATTTAAAGAAAGTAATAGCTTTAACTTCTGATTCATATTATTTAAATTCACCATATAAACATCCCCTATTATTGTAATGTTTCTCTAATTGTATTACGAATGCTAAATTTTATCTATAACCATTTATTTGTACAATATTTATCTGTATAATTAACTCATCGTACATAAGAGGTGAATATCATGCAACTACCATTAAATAAATTCGCATCTCAATTACAAGTATCTGGAATAAGAGCTATTTCAAATCGTATACCTGAAATTGATGATGTTATCAACTTAACCGTTGGGCAACCTGATTTTCCTGTTCCTACACGTGTAAAAAATGCAATGAAAGACGCAATTGATCACAATTTTACATCTTATTCTCATAACGCAGGATTATTAGAACTTAGAAAAGTTATCAAATCCTATTATGAAAATCGATTTAATGCTCATTTTGATACGAACGAAATATTGGTTACTAACGGTGCCAGTGAAGCTTTAGATACCGCTTTACGAGGTATTATAGAGCCTGGTGACGAAGTATTAATACCATCACCGGTTTATGCAGGCTACGTGCCTTTAATTGAACTATTAGGTGCAACACCAGTATATATAGATACTACCCAAACTGGATTAAAAATAACACCTGAACTTGTTAAATCTCATATTACTTCTAAAACAAAAGCCATACTATTGAATTATCCAAATAATCCTACAGGTATTACTTTGAATAAGCAAGAAGTAGACGATTTAGTTAACGTTTTTGAACAGTATCCTATTTTTATCGTCAGTGATGAAATTTATGCTGAAAATACATTTAATCAAATACATACGTCATTTGCTTCATATGACTCCATTAAAGATAGATGTATCTTATTAGGCGGATTGAGTAAATCTCATTCTATGACAGGTTTAAGAATTGGTTTTTTACTTGGACCTGCGTATGTGATGAAACAATTAACATTTGTTCATGCCTATAACTGTATTTGTGCTAACGTACCTAGCCAATACGCAGCAATTGAAGCACTCACTCATTCTATAGATTCACCAAAAGAAATGAACAAAGCTTATATCGAACGTCGTGACTACGTTTATGATCGATTAATAAATATAGGATTTGAATTAGATGAGAAGCCACAAGGTGCATTTTATATCTTCCCTAAAATTTCACACTTTGGTATGGATGATTATGACTTTTGCATGAAAGCATTAGAAACGTATCACGTGGCAATCGTTCCAGGTTCTGCATTCACGCATATAGGTAAAGGTTATATCCGTATTTCTTACGCCTATAATTTAGAAGCGTTAGAAGAAGGTCTTAACCGTTTAGAACGTATGGTTAAAGATTTATTTTAAACTTAATCACCACAAAAATAAAAAAAGCACTCATGTCCAAGATTTTAAAAATCTTAACATGAGTGCTATTTTTATTGTAAGGATATCATTATCCTTATTTATGTTTTAAGGAAACTTAGGGAATTGATCGAAGTCTGGTTGACGTTTTTCTTTAAATGCGTCACGACCTTCTTTCGCTTCATCAGAAGTGTAATATAATAATGTTGCGTCACCAGCAAATTGTTGTAAACCTGCAAGGCCGTCTGTATCAGCATTCATTGCTGCTTTTAAGAATCTTAATGCAGTTGGTGAATGTTGCATCATTTCTTTACACCATTGTACTGTTTCATCTTCAATTTTATCTAAAGGCACAACTGTGTTAACTAAGCCCATATCGATTGCTTCTTTAGCATCATATTGACGACATAAGAACCAAATTTCACGTGCTTTTTTATGGCCAACGATTCTAGCTAAATAACCTGAACCGTAACCAGCATCAAATGAACCTACTTTTGGTCCAGTTTGTCCAAAACGTGCATTCTCTGCAGCAATTGTTAAGTCACATACGATATGTAACACATGTCCTCCACCAATCGCATAGCCTCTAACCATCGCTACAACTGGCTTAGGAATAACACGAATTAAACGTTGTAAGTCTAATACATTTAATCTTGGAATTTGGTCATCTCCAACGTAACCACCATGTCCACGGATAGATTGATCTCCACCTGAACAGAATGCTAAATCGCCTTCACCTGTTAAAATGATTGAACCAATTCTTTGATCATCTCTTGCTCTTGAAAATGCATCTATCATTTCTTGTACTGTTAAAGGTGTAAATGCGTTACGTACCTCTGGACGGTTTATAGTAATTTTAGCGATACCTTCGTAAAATTCATATTTAATTTCTTTGTATTCTTTTATCGTTTCCCATTGTCTTGACATAATTTGCCTCCTAAAATAAATTCTATTACTATTGTATCAAATTTTGTTGGTTGTTCCACATGAATTGTGTGGCCAGCACCTTGCACCATATGAAAAGTACTTTTTTTCATCAATTGATTCATACGTTGACCAATATTAATGAATTTAGCATCCTTCTCACCAACAATGATGCAAGTTGGCACATTGAATTGATGTAACACTTCCCAATATGAAGGTTGCGCACCTGTACCATAATCGACAAGTGCTTTACATAACCCTTTTGGTTGTTGTGATAATCTCATTAGTTCTATGCGCTGTTTTTCTGTATCTGTAAGTACCGATTGGCTATCAAATAAAGGTAATTTGGACCATTCTTCAACAAACTGTTTTAATCCAACTTCTTGAATATATGATGCTCTATTTTTATCTACTTCTATGCGCGCTTGTTTATCAACATCATTCGAAATGCCTGGACTTGCACTTTCTAAAATAAGGCCTTCTATCAATGTTGGGAATTGATTTGCGAAGCTTAACGCTACACGTCCACCCATAGAATAACCATGGATATAAACTTTTTTAAGATTGTAATGCATAATTAAAGACTTGATTTGATCAGCTATATAAGCCATATCCCACGTTAAATCATCATTTGAATTGTCATTCCCATGTCCTGGTAAATCGACTGTAATAACATTGATACCTTGATTGATCAATGTTTCTTCAACTAAATGAAAAGTCGTATGATCACTTATAAATCCATGTAATAAAATTAACGTTGGATTTTCTGAATTTGTCAGCTTAGCGTAGTGTGTTAACATACTGAATGCCTTTCATTTTGTTGAAAAGTTCACGATGTGTTTCTGTATTTATTTCTCGATTTGTTACTATTTCATATAAATAAGATCCAAATTGAGGTAAATTCTGACGTTTATAATCTGATACATCTTCGAATTTTTCATAACCTAGTTCATATAAATGCGCAACATGTTGAAAATCAAGATTCAATGGTGTACCGAAGAGTTTCTCAAAGTGTTCAGGCGCTTCTTCTTTAGGTGCTAAATAATTAAATATGCCTCCACCATTGTTGTTCATGCATATGATAGTAATATCTAAATCATGTAATTTACTCATAATAAGTCCATTCATATCATGGAAAAATGATATATCACCAATGATTAATGTTACTTTTTTGTATACTGCCATTCCTAATGCTGTAGATACAACACCATCTATACCATTTGCACCTCTGTTGGCCGCAATTTCAGCTTTAGAACCAATATTAAATGTATCCACATCTCTAATTGGCATACTATTACCAACAAACAATGTATCTTTTGAGGTCAATTTCTTAAGAATATTCCCCATCGCTGCACCTTCATCTGTTTCTTCTTCAATATACTGTTCAATTAATGATTTCGCTTCATTTTCCATTGTAATCCACTTATCAAGCCAGTTTTTATTTTGAGTTGGTGTGACATCTTGAGCTTGTCTAAAGAAATCATTAGGACTCATTTCCACAGATAATGTTGGTACTTTTGGATAAGCATCAGGTGTATCATTATTTTGCACAAGAATTTGCGGACATTTAACAGATTTAAGCCAATTATTTAAATGCTTCGAAACAACTGGTTGTCCAACTCTTATAATAAATTGAGGTTCAATACTTAAACCACCTTTAAATAATGCATCATAAGTTGAAATGACATTAGGATGATTTAATCTTCTCAAATTACTTAAAGGGTCTGCTAAGATTGGTATATTATGAATCGCTGAATACGTTAAAATTTGTGATAAATCTTGTCCTTGTGTATCACCTACAACAACGACACCTCTAGGTTTTTCAATGTAAGTTTGTACATTAGAAAAATCAATTGATTTCTGGTACTTCGTTTCTACCTTTCGCTTAGATGAGAGATAGCGTCTAAGTTTCACATTTGGTATTAACGGTTCTCTAAATGGAAAGTTAAAATGTACTGGCCCTCTTTGTGGACCGACAAAATGTTTTTCCGCTTTAATCATATTGATATGAATCGCATTTAACGTTTCTTCCGTTTCATCAGCAATCGGCATATCCATTTGGAATTTCGTGAAATTTTGGAACATATTTACTTGATTAATGGCTTGTGGCGCACCTACGTTTCTTAATTCATGCGGGCGGTCACTCGTTACTACAATAAGTGGTAACTTGCTGATAAAAGCTTCAGATACAGCTGGTGTATAATTTGATGCTGCAGTTCCAGAAGTACAGATGATTGCTACTGGTCGTTGATTTCCTTTAATAATACCTAGAGCAAAGAAAGCTGCACTTCTCTCATCAGGATGAATCCACGTCTTAATATGTGGATGTCTTTCACATGCAATGGCTAATGGTGTTGATCTAGATCCTGGGCTAATAACGACATCATCAACGCCATATTCATATAACTTTGATACAAATGTAAATACTTGTTTCGTAAGACTCTCTATATGCGTACTCAAATCTACATCACTCCTAGTGCTTTTAACATTGGTTTAAATTTCAAATCTGTTTCTTCAAATTCTGAAATTGCATTTGAATCTTTAACGATTCCACAACCGGAATATAACGTAGCTACTTTATCTTTAACAAGCATTGATCTAATAGAAACAACAAATTCACCATTGTTATCTAAATCCATATACCCAAGCGGCGCACCATAAAATCCTCTTGTACCAAATTCTTCATGTTCTATATATTTTATCGCTTCTACTTTTGGAAAACCACCTAATGCAGGTGTCGGATGCAATTGATTAACGATGTCTAGTACATTTTCCGAAAGTAAATCTGCTTGGATATTCGTATATAAATGATACAAATGTTTATTTGTTAAAATCGTTGGTCTTTCATCATATTTTAAATGTTTCGTAAATGGTTTAATATCATGAATGATACTATCCACTACATAACGATGTTCAAACTGATTCTTAGCATCGTTTAATAATTCATCTTTATAAACTTGGTTCTGTCCTTCATCATCTGATCTTGCAATCGTTCCCGCAATTGCATTCGTAAACAATTTGCCGTTGTCTATTTGACATAACTGCTCAGGTGTTTGAGAAATGAATTGTGATTTGCCTGATTCAAATAATAATAAATAGCTTGATTCATGGCTATCTAAAGATCTTTGTAAAGCATCTTCAACATTTACATGCTCATTAAATTCAATTTTTCTTCTTCTTGCTAGTACGACTTTTTGTAATGCAACTGATGCATTCATTAATGATACAGCTTTCGTCACTAGATCTTTCCATGCTTCACTTTGAATATCATAATTATCAACAACTTCTGGTGTATGTTCAATCGTAGATGTAACACGAGGTTTTATCTTTTCTACCATTTGATATAATTGTTCTATATCAAATTGATTACTGTGATCCGTATACGTTAAATAACTACGGCCATTCTCAATCGTAATCATAAATTTAGGTAAGACAAAATGGCTCATCCCGAAGTCTTGCCATTCATTTGTTAGAGCATGTTCTGAAAATTGAAAGCCACCGAAAAATTTCAAATGATGCTTTTCTTCATGATCTTTGTGGGCATCTAACTGTTCTTTAATGTTCTGCCAACAATCATATATTTCATCGTGTTTTAAATGTGAATATCTCGCTTCTAACAAATAACCGATACCGCACATTTCTAATTTGTAATCCTTAGACTTGTAATAAAAACGTTGTCCTTTTAAATTAATTTCTTCTCTTAATAAATGGATTATATTTGGTTGATCTTGAAGCTCAATTTCAACTGAAATATAATTTTTATTTACGTCGATTTCAGAAATTATTTTTTGCTTCAAATCCGTCCTCAAGGCCATCTCACTTCCACTTCTTTCCGATAAATATCTATCTACCTATTTTATCATTTTTTATCATAACATGTGCTAATATTGCTTTTAGAAAAGCGAATATATATTAAAATTTTACACAATTACAGTGATTGACCAATTGAATCTGAAAGCATATACTAATACTGTCAAAAATATTATTATAAGAGGTACAATATGTCACAAAATTTATCTCAGCATTCTGGATTAAAAAAATATTACCATCTAATGAGACCACATACGCTCACTGCTTCATTTGTACCCGTCTTATTAGGTACAGCAGCTTCAAAAATATTTTTAACTGGTGCTGAATCTTCAATCAAAATTTCGGTTGTCCTTGCAATGCTTTTAGCAAGCATACTTATACAAGCAGCAACCAACATGTTCAATGAATATTTCGATTATAAACGCGGACTCGATGACCATACTTCAGTTGGTATCGGTGGTGCAATTGTTCGAAACGGCATGTCACCTAAATCAGTCTACAACATAGCAATTGTCTTTTATATTATATCTATATTTTTAGGTATTTATATTTGTATGCAAAGTACTTGGTTACTAATACCAATAGGACTTGTTTGTATGGCAATTGGTTATTTATATACAGGCGGACCATACCCGATTTCTTGGACACCATTTGGAGAAATCTTTGCCGGATTCTTCATGGGCTTTGTTATCGTTATGATATCCTTCTATATTCAAACAGGTCATTTAAGCTTCTTCCCTGCATTACTTAGTATCCCAGTTTCTATTACTATTGGTCTAATTAACTTAGCAAATAATATTAGAGACCGCGAAAAAGATAAATTAAGCGGAAGAAAGACTTATGCAATATTAGTTGGAAAAAGATTTTCAATCATGACTATGGCTATTTTATATATCGTTGCATATGTCATCGTTATATACTTAGCATTATTTAAACCATATGGATCAATATTATGGCTACTCGTATTAATTTCAGTACCATTCCCAATTAAAGCAGTAAGACGCTTTAATAAGAATGACACACCACAATCTATGATGCCCGCTATGGCAGCAACAGGAAAAGCAAATACAATATTCGGTCTTTTATTAGCACTTGGTGTATACATCAGTGGACTACTAGGCGGTATGTAAATAAAACCTGAAGATAAAGTTCAAAACGAACTTTGTCTTCAGGTTTTTTATTTGAATTTATTTAGCGAGTTAATTCACGACTTTGGCTATCTCTTGGATTAACTTCGGTGTTAACTCACGACTTTGGCTTTCTCTTGGATTAATTCCGGAGTTAACTCACGACTTTGGCTTTCTCTTGGATTAATTCCGGAGTTAACTCACGACTTGGCTCATCTCTTGGATTAACTTCCGCGTTAACTCACGACTTTGGCCGTTTCTTGGATTAACTTCCGAGTTAACTCACAACTTTGGCTATCTCTTGGATTAATTCCAGAGTTAACTCACGACTTTGGCTATCTCTTGGATTAATTCCAGAGTTAACTCACGACTTAGCTCATCTCTTGGATTAATTCCGGAGTTAACTCACGACTTTGGCTTTCTCTTGGATTAATTCCGGAGTTAACTCACGACTTGGCTCATCTCTTGGATTAACTTCCGCGTTAACTCACGACTTTGGCCGTTTCTTGGATTAACTTCCGCGTTAACTCACGACTTGGCTCATCTCGTCGCTTAATTCATAACTTAATCTACGACTCACGCAATTTCCCTACTCAACTTCCAAGCCCAGCTACTTCAACACCTACGTTCGCAAAATTCCCATTATATCTTGTTCAATTTTTTCGTGATCTTCACTACGTGTCATTAGATGTGATGCGTTTTTATATTCTTTTAATGTTTTATCTTCAGTAGCCACATTATTATAAATATATTCTGCACTTTCTTTATATAATTGTTGGTCTTGACCACCATACATAATTGAAATTGGATTTTTAATTTCTTTTAAATCGTTCATTATTTCAACGATGAATGCTGTAAATAATTTAGCACCTTGATCATAATCTTCTATTAAAGCAAGCTGTCTCTCACTTTCTTCTTGATTTAATCCTTGAATTTCGTTCATTTTCTTACCATAACGTTTTAGTCTACTTTTGATATCTTCACCATAGCGTTCTTGCGGCGTCGACATGGCAATGCACTTATTTATTTTATGTGTTTCTGAAAGTTTTAATGACATTAATCCGCCTAATGATACGCCTAGCACATTAATCACTTCATAACCTTCATCTATTAAAAATTGATACGCCGCTTCAACTTGTGCCCACCAATCTCTAACGTCATACGCTAAAAATGATTCGATACTTAATCCATGTCCTTTATAAGCAGGTACATAGCATGTAAATCCTACCTTATGTAATATTTCTGCAAGGTCTTTCACATCTCTAATCGTTCCTGTGAAAGAATGTAAAAGTAATACCGCTTCATTACCACCTTTCAAATAAATATTTCTAGATTCTTTTAATTTCAACAACTTCCTCACTCCATCATTTTAATTCATTTGTTTAATCATACCACCTTAGTCTTCTTTTACCTTATTCTCATTAAAAATAACCATCCTAAATTATAAAAATTTAGAGATGGTTATCTTTTTCAATTTGCAATATGATTGCTACATTTTAATTCAATAATTTTGTTTTATTTTCTATTAATGCATGTTCAATTTGTTCTAACGTATGGCCTCGTGTTTCAAATACAAAGTATTTCACAAACAATGCTGCAATCACACAAAAGATACCAAATATGCTAAATAAGACAATATCTCCTAAAGATGCTTCTAATGCTGGAAAACTTACTGATACTGTCCAGTTAGCTACCCAGTTTACTAAAGAAGCAATCCCTACTGCTAGTCCTCTAATTTTAAGTGGGAATACTTCTCCAATCATGATCCACATCACTGGCCCCCATGTTGCACAGAAACTTGAAATGTATGTAGCTATAAATACAAATGTCCAAATATGAAATCCTTCTTTACCCGCTTCAAAATGAAATGCCAATGCTAAAGCAAAGAATGAAACGCCCATCGCAATTGCGCCTACCATTAATACGGTTCTACGTTTAAATCTATCCATAAATATTGTCGCTACAACTGTCACAATCACATAGAATACACCTAATAAAATTTGAGTCTTAATTGCGGTCGCTGCGTCCGTTCCGCCACTCATTAAAATACGTGGTGCGTAATAAAACACAGTATTACATCCCATCCATTGTTGCAAAATCGCTAATCCAAATGCAACAACTAATGCAGGTCTTATCCATTTTGAAAATACATCTCTAAATGTACCTGTCGCTTGAGCATTTTGTTCTTGTATATCATTAATTTCTTTATCAGCTTCTTCTTTAGTTAACACATTATTTAATATGTCTAACGCTTGGCTTATTTTACCGTTCTTCACCAAATACCTAGGGGATTCCGGTAATAATACTGCTCCTATAAATAAAATTAAAGCCGGAACAGCTGCAAATCCAAGCATTAAACGCCAGCCAATTGCTGAATCTTGCCACACAAAATTGGCGATATATGCAATTAACATACCTGTCATAATCATTAATTGGTTTAATGCTGTTAATCGTCCTCTATCTTTTGCTGGTGCAAGTTCTGCTAAATACATTGGCACTAAAGCACTTGCTCCCCCAACTGCGATACCTAAAAATAATCGAGAAATATTTAAGACAACAACATCAGGTGCTAATCCACAACCAATTGCACCTATAAAGAAGATAAATGCTGTAACCATCATCATCTTCTTGCGTCCATATTTATCTGCTAGTGGCGAAATTAATACCGCACCAATTACTGCACCGATTAATACGCAACTTACTACAAATCCAATTTGAGATTCATTTAACTTTAATTCTTCTTGAATAAATATTTGGGCTCCTGCTATGACACCCGTATCATACCCAAATAATAACCCTCCTAAAGCACCAAAGAAAAATATCATTGATTTTGATAATTTCATCTTTATCCCTCATTTACTCGTATTTTATTATTGTTTGTAATGAATGACTCATATTTTTTGTCTGTGCATAAGCTGTTTTCCAAATTGAATAGACACGTTCATAATGTTCAACTGCTTTTTGATTAGGTGTAAATACTGCTGATTTATAATTCACCCATTCTTCAATCGCTTCATCTGCTGATACAAACCATCCTTGTCCAATCGCTGCAATCATACATGCACCTAACCCTGGACCTTGTTCTACTTCTAGTCGGATAATATTTTTATTGAAGATATCTGCTTGAATTTGCATCCAATCTGGATTTTTTGATCCTCCACCTACAGAAATCAAACGATCTATATGATCATCATTTAATTGGTTATAGATAACTTGGCTATCTTTCAAACTAAACGTGATTCCTTCTAATACCGCACGTGAAAAGTGTTTTAATTCATGATGTGTATCGATACCGATGAAACTACCACGTATTTGACTATCATAATGTGGAGAGCGTTCACCTACGATATAAGGTGTAAAGAGCAATCCTTCTGATCCAGGATTCACAGTATATATTTCATTTAATAATGCTGAAAAATCTTGCCCTTTCGCAAAAGTGTTTTTAAACCAATTCAATGAATTACCTGCCGCTAAAGTAACACCCATAGAATAATATTGATTCGGAATGACGTGATTAAAGAAATGTAATTGTCCTTTATAGTTTTTTACTTCTGGTTCAATTGCACTAAAGACGCCACTCGTACCAATAGACACAAGTCCAGTATCACTTGATAAACCAGCCCCAAGTGCAGCACATGCATTATCCGCACCACCAGCATAAACGTTCACATCGTTTGTTAAATTGAAACGTTCTTTAATATCTTCACGAACTTGACCCACTAATGCGAATGATTCTAGTAATTTAGGCAATTGATCGTTATCAATATCAAAGTGACTCGCCATTTCTTCAGACCACGTATTTGTCTCTCCATCTAATAAAAGTGTGCCTGCAGCATCACTAAATTCAGTGTAATAAACACCTGTAAACCAATGACCAAGAAAATCTTTAGGCATCATGATTTTTTTAACTTTGCTCCAAGTTTCTGGTTCATTTTTTTGTAACCACAGAATTTTAGGTAAAGTAAATCCTTCAAGCACTCTATTCTTCGTAATTTTAAATAAACGTTCACCTAGTTTATCTTCAATGACTTTACATTCATCAGTCGTACGAACATCATTCCATAATATTGCAGGATAGACAGGACGATGATCTTCTCCTAATACGACAAGTGAGTGCATTTGTCCTGAAAAGCTAATTGCTTCTAACTTTGAGCCAAAGTCTTTCACATCAATTGTTAATTGCGTTAATACTTTTTCACAAGCAAGTATCCAACAATCTGGATGCTGCTCTGCATATCCAACACTTGGCGTGTCTAAAGGATATTCACTACTACTTTCAGCAACAACTTCTCCGCTTCTGTTCATCAAAATACCTTTCAAACTACTTGTTCCTAAATCTATGCCTAATACGTAACTCATATTTTCACCTCTAAAAAAATCTAACTATCCAAATATCATTAGATAGTTAGATATATTTTTTGCTTAAACTAAGTAGTCATTAAATTTAGATTTAACTAATTCAATATGACTAGATTTAAGCTCTACATCATCTAAACTGAATGCATGTTCAGTCAATGAATCAAAGTCCTCTTTATCTTCTACGATACGCGCACCTATACCTGTTTTAAATGATGCATATCGTTCTGCAATCAAGTCTTCAAAGAAACGATCATTCATTAAGCGCTCTACAGATTTTAAAGCACGGGCATAAGTATCCATACCTGCAATATGTGCAAGAACTAAATCTTCCATCTCAAATGATGAACGACGTACTTTAGAATCAAAGTTAATTCCTCCTGGTTCTAATCCACCATTACGAACTACTTCTAACATTGCTAAAGTTGCAGCGTGAATGTCTGTAGGGAATTCATCTGTATCCCATCCTAATAACAAATCACCTTGGTTAGCATCGATTGAGCCAAGTGCATCATAGTTTCTTGCAACATTTAGTTCGTGTTCAAATGTATGCCCAGCTAACGTTGCATGGTTAGCTTCTAAATTCAATTTAAAATCATCTTCTAAATCATATTGCTTTATAAATGCAATTGTAGTCGCAGCATCAAAATCATATTGATGTTTTGAAGGTTCTTTCGGTTTAGGCTCTAATAAAAATTGAGGCTTATGACCAATTTTCTCAGCATATTTAACTGCCATTTTGAAAAATCGAGCAATGTTATCTTGTTCAAGTTTCATATCTGTATTCAGTAATGTTTCGTAACCTTCACGGCCACCCCAGAATACATAGTTTTTTCCACCTAATTTTTTAGAAAGATCTAAACCTTTTTTCACTTGTGCCGCTGCAAAAGCAAATATATCTGCATTATTCGTAGAAGCTGCTCCGTTGTTATATCGAGGATGTGTAAACATATTCGCTGTATTCCATAATAATTGAATACCTGTTTCATCCATTTTCTCTTTAATTAAGTCTGTAATAACATCCAAATTATCATAGAATTCTTGAAGTGAATTACCTTCAGGCGCAATATCTACATCATGAAAACAAAAATATTTAATACCCACTTTGTCCATAAATTCAAAGAATGCTTCAACACGATTTTTAGCTGTTTGCATCGGATCTTCATCAAACCAATTACGCGTATTAACTGCACTACCAAATGGATCAGACCCATCTTGTGTCATTGTATGCCAATATGCAGCAGCAAAACGTAAATGTTCTTTCATCGGTTTACCCAATACCTCTTCTTCAGTATTGTAATGTCTAAAAGCTAACGGATTGTCCGTATTAACACCTTCATATTTAATTTTTTCTATGTTTTCAAAATAAGCCATAGTTCATTCCTCCAAATATTATTATTTTTATTGTTTATATAAATGATTAAGTCTATATTTATTGATAAGAGGTGATTATCAATGAAAAGTGAATACGAATTAATTGAGCATCAAAAAATAAATGACATTAAAATATTTTTGATTGAAATCAATTATAGACGCCCACATTTACATACTGATTTAGAAATCATCTATGTAGTTGATGGTTCACTTACGGTAAATTTAGAAAATCAGCAGTTAGAAGTTAAAAAAGATCAATTCATCATTTTGAATACTTGCCAACTACACGAATTCATTTCAGATAGCACTGCCCAATTACTCATATTGCAATTCAATACAAAATCCATTGAGCATGTATTCCCCGAAATAAACGAAATCCTATTTGATAACCAACCTATCAATCCAAATCAATCACAGACACTTATGGATAACTTTATTTCAATGTGCTTTTTATATTTTCAAGAAAAAGATAATTTCCATCTATCATGTTACGGTTATGCAATCTTAGCGTTGAATGAACTGTTAAACATCGTACCTTACACACAAATTTCTAATAATGAACGGGATCGTTTGCTATCAAGAAATGAACGCATCACTAGAATTAGTCAGTTTATAAATCGTCATTATCATGAAAAGATTAGCCTAAGTGAATTAGCCGAGAATGAAAATTTAAGCACGGCCTATTTATCAAACTTTATAAAAACGCATTTTGGTTATACTTTTCAAGATTTAGTCAATTATGCACGATGTGAGAAAGCAAAATATTTACTAAGTAATACTAAAAATAATTTACTAACCATCAGCCAAACAAGCGGCTTTTCAGATGTACGATATTTAAATAAAACATTCAAAGAACTATTTGGCATGACACCACAACAATTTAGAAGCATTCAATCAGAAAATGAACTAACACCACAATCTATTGAAAGCCCTACATTAGATATACAAAACGTATTAACTAAAGATAGAAGTTTGGAAACATTAAAGAATCATTTTTCAGTTGAAAAGTAAGCGCTTACTCCATAAATAGAGAATACACTTAAATAAAAGCGCTTTCACACACTATCTTTATATTTGGAGACGACATTTTTAAGATAAAGAATAAGGCTAGGACAAAGTTGTCCTAGCCTTTTCGAATTTTAAATAAAAGATATCGTGCGATGGTTGTCGAAACGCACGATAACTCGGCACATACCCCCAACTCTTCGTGCGATTGATACTGAATCGCACTATTTCTCAGCTCTATATACTGCCTACCAATACACTTAGGAACTAAAAAAGGACAGTTAGGAACTATATAACATCATATAATCATTTTATATTATAATTTTTAAGTAATAAAAATATACTATTTTAATATATAAGATGAAAAAAGTTTATTTCATTTTTTAAATAGTATCTCTAATTTTAACTGTGTGTAGAATAGCTGATGAACAAATATTAAGGCTTAATTTGGAGATAACTCATTTAATATCAGATAATTTAGCAGTAAGATTTATACGCATTCTAAATTGAAGCGTTAAATATATAATTTTAATAAAGGTGAGGTAAAAATGAACAATGAAGAAATAAGCTCTAAAGAGTGGGAAGAATTTGAGAAGTACAAAAATAAAAAGAAATCTAACAAAAATAAATGGATTTGGGGTTGTAGTGGTTGCTTAGTTGTATTCATCATTTTAGCAATTATTTTTGGAGGTTGTGTTGCTTTAATTAGTGATAGCAATTCTAAATCTAGCCTTTCATCAAAGGTAAACAAGTATAAAACATATAAAGTTGGCGATTCTGCTAAAAATGGCGATTTAGAGGTCACTGTAAATTCAGTAGAAGTAGCAGACCAAGTGGGTCCTTCTTTAGCACCTACAAAAGCGAAAAACTCATTTGTAATTGCTGATATAACAATAAAAAATAACGGAACTAAAAGTCTTACTGTCGATGAAAATATGTTCAATATTAAATCAGGAGATAAGGTAGCGGACACTGATACCATGGGTTCACTTAGCGCAAGTCAAGGTGAAGGTGAAGGTTATTCAACAGATAAATCATTCTTATATCAAAAAATAAACCCAGACAGCACTATGGACGGAAAAATTGCATTTGATGTATCAGATAACATCGTAAATGATGATAAGAAAAAATTGATTATTAAATCAGCAATGTTTAGTACCAATAAAGTTATGTTTGATATGAACGATAACAACTAAGAAAAAAACATATGTATATAAGGAGATTTTTAAATGAAAAAGTTATTAGCAGTAACGTTAGTCGGAACTATATTATTAAGCTCATGTGGAAATATCACTAAAGATAACGATGAAAAGACACATAAAAATGAAACAAAAAGTAGTAAAAATGAAGATGGCGATTACAATAAAGAACTAAGAAAATACTTTAGAAAAGATATACCAACATTAGATCGTATGTTTAAATATATGTCTTCTCATCCAGATGAAGCAGCCAATCCTCAAGATACGATAGATGCATATAAACAATATGCGAAGGAAATTGACGATAATCTAAAAATTCATAAAGATAATCTAAAAAACTTTAAGGCTAATGGTAAAGAAAAAATCGTGGGTGATTATTTTATTACTCTAAATGAAGTTTTCTCAACATACCTTAAAGGAATAATAAAAGACTTAGAAAAAATTCAATCTGGTCAAGATACTAACCCTGAAGTTTATAAACACATGGGCAAGTTATCCGATAAGTTTAATGAGGGTACGAACAAAGTAGATGAAGAAAGCGAAAAAGTATCTGATTCTGAGTTGAAAAAAATCATTGGTAATGACTTATATAAAAAATACAACGATGCAATGAGTCAGTAAACATATGATCAAAGATCTATTCTCATTTTCTTAATAAACATAAAATAGAGTAAAGATACTAAAAGCGGCTGAGACATTACATTATGTCCCAGTCACTTTTTTGACACTTTCAATAAAAAAGCTTCTATCCTTTAAATTCTGCTACTACATTTTACAGACAATCTTTTAATGTCATCAGCACTATGGACGATAACATCTAAACAAATATAAATGATTATAAGGAGGTTATTAAATGAAAAAATTATTAGCTGTCACGTTAGTCGGAACTATATTGTTAGGTGCATGTGGACCTATCACTAAAGAAAACGATGAAAAGACACATAAAAATGAAACAAAAAAGAGTAAAAATGAAGATGGTGATTACAATAAAGAACTAAGAGAATTCTTAAGCAAAGATATACCTACAACAGATCGTATGTTTAACTATATGCTTTCTAGTTCTGATGAAACAGCTAAACCTCAAGTTGCGATAAAAAAATATAAACAATATTCGAAGGAATTTGACGATAACCTAAAAATTCATAAAAAGAATCTTAAAAATTTTAAGGCTAATAAAAACGAAAAAATAGTGGGAGATTTTTTCATTACCTTTAATGAAGCTAGCTCAACCCACCTTAAAGGATTAATAACAGACTTAGAAAAAATTCAATCTGGTCAAGCTACTGCATATGAACTTGTAGAACACATGTCAAACTTAGATAATAAGTTTACCGAAGATGTACTCAAAGCTAATAAAAAATTTAAAAAAATACCTAATTCTGAGCTTAAAAAAATCATTGGTAATGATTTATATAAAAAATTAGATCGTACATTAAATAAGTAAACAAATAAACATAAAGTCGAAAAGTGTAAAGAGCATAATGCTCTTTACACTTTTTTTGATAATTTCAATAAATAGGATTTCTACCATTTAAAGTCTGTCTGCTACCTTTATTTCCAGGTGTTTAATCTAGGATTTCAATAGATTTTATTTGGCTTTCATCAAAATCATATAATGATTTTCCGTCATCCAAGTTTATTGAATCCTCTCCAGATTCGTTTTCTACTTCATCATCGAAATTTGTAACTTTTCCAATAAATTCTCGTCCGTTAATTAACGTTACCAAAACATTTTTCCCAACGTAAGTCCATAGTTTCATCGCATATCTCCATCCCTTTTCTGAATAACGTGATTCCCTTAGAATAATTCCCACTCTTTATTAGATATTTTCATCTGATTGCTTAATCTAAGATTTCTATATATTTAATTTCACTTTCATCGATATCATATAAAGATTTTCCAACTTCCAAAATTATTGAATCTTCACCAGTTTCGTTATCTACTGCATCATCATAATGTGTAACTATTCCATTTAATTCTTCGCCGTCTTTAAACGTTATCATTACTTTTTTACCAATATACGTCCATAATTTCATCGTATATCCCCTTCCCGTTTCTGAATAACGTGATTCCCTTAGAATAATTCCCACTCTTTATTAGATGTTTTCATCTGATTGCTTAATCTAGGATTTCTATATATTTAATTTCGCTTTCATCGATATCATATGATGCTTTACCAACTTTAAAAATTATAGAATCTTCACCAGTTTCATTATCTACTGCATCATCATAATGTGTAACTATTCCATTTAATTCTTCTCCGTCTTTAAACGTTATCATTACTTTTTTACCAATATACGTCCATAATTTCATTGCATATCTTCCTCCCTTTTTTAAAAATGTGAGTACCGGTTTTTTACTATCAGTGAGTTTAATTAGCTATTTTTTAATAGTGTATAACTTTGTATTAATAACCCACTTAGTTTTTTCTATATTTTTCCAATATCATTTTACTACTTTCGCTAAAATTCGTCATCTCTTTTTTAACTGCAAATCGGTCTTTTTATTCTTATAAAACTGTATATTTATCTTTCGTTTTTCAAAGAATCTGCCTTCAATTTTACATCGCAATTAATCCATCATTGTATTTTCACTTTAAAAGAACGAGCATATATGAAATCATAGTTATACTAAAATGGTCATAAAAAGGAGTGATTACAAATGAAAAATTCAATCAAACCTTTGCTTTTACTTTCTCCATTTTATCTTTACTTTTTTATACAAGCCTTTTATGTAGTCATTTATAAAGAAAGCCCTATAGCTAGAGTAATGGCAGTCTTCAGTTTATTAATATTTACAGCTATGTTAACACTTTTCATACAAGCAATTTACTTTAAAAAGCATAATAATGGAGATGAAGAGGACAAATAAAAATTTATTAAACCTAATAAAACACCCCTAAAGTTGAACTTTTAGTTCGACTTTAGGGGTGTTCTTCAATCAAGATAGTATTAGTATATTCCTAATAATTTAGCACCTATACCAATGGCAGTTAAAATTAATCCTCCAGATGCAATGGCAGTACCTATGATCCACATAATCAATTCAACTTTTGCTTTATTTACATGCTTATCAATCTTGTCTTCAAAGATAATAGGAAGACTATCAATTTTAGAGTTAAGATTTTTAAAGTTATCATCAATTCTTTTTTCAAACTGCTCAAATTCTTTTCTTTCAATAAAATCACTCATTATAGACACCTCTTCATAAGTAGAATTTGGATTGAATTCGTAACTTCCACTTGCCCTTTTTAATTGCTTTGAATCAAATGTTTTTCTATCTTCTTTATTTTGAATATTAAAATGTTCTAGTCTAGTAATTTTGTTGTTTTTCATAATTTACGACACCAAATTCACATTAAAATTAGATTGGGCTTCAGTATTATCTATAGATAATTTAATAGTGTAAAGTCCTTCTTTTTGAAATTTAAAATTGTTGAAATTTGCATTCGATTCAAACACATTTTTTAATTGCTTCTCTGGATTATCTTGAATTAATTTTTGATGATCTATTGCAACATTAATATCAAAAATTATTTGTTCCTCTGGGTCTATAATTTTAAAATTTAAGTCATATTGTCTAAAATCTTCCAAATTAATTATCCCAAAAGATACATTAAAAGAAAAATTGTTTGGTAAAGCTTCCAAATCAATAAAAGATAAAGGTTTTTCAATAACTAAATCTCCTTGTTGATTATTCAATACACTAAGTGATGGTACTACCCAAGCGATCTTAACCATAACTCTTCCCTCTTTTCATTCTAATTAATTATATAATACATTAAAATTTAATTGTATAAAAGAAGAAAGTAGATACGAATTTATAAACGTCTTTAAAATACCAAATCAACTTTATTGGGAATTTATTTAACATCTAAAAGCGTCTGCAGGAGCAACAAACTGTGTTCAATTTATGAAGCAAAGTCATTTGGAATAAAATCATCAAAACATAAAAGTACTAAATTTTGTGATTTAACGTCAATTATTATAACGAAGAGTGAGGAATATTAGAAACCTCTTAATACAAGTGTTTAAGCCATTTCGTTAGCGTTATGTTGGCAAAAAACCCACCTATTCATTTAGGTGGGGTTAAAGTGATATTTTTCTAACAGTAACGTTTATGAAAAGCACAAAATTCTTAATCGTTTTAAATTACCAAGGTACAACTCCATCAATGTTTGTAAAAGTGATATTTTTATTTTTTCCATCTTGTTCTACTAATTCAACAACTCTTTTTATACCTACATCAATTGAACGTGCTCCCATTTTTTTAGCTGTTTCTGGATCTAATCCTCCAAATTCAGTGGCTACCATTCCAGGATCAACTAAATCTACACTGATATCATAGCCTTCTTTTTCTAATTCTTTTGATAACTGAATTGAATACATGTTTAATGCAGCTTTTGATGATTGATACCCAGCAACACTTGCATTATATACAATTGAATCTTTATCTAAAGCTGAAGTAAGAGATCCCATCATACTAGACATATTAATAATTTTTGCTTCTTTCTCTTTTTGAAGTAATGGTAATAATGCTGAAGTTACATTAATAACACCAAATACATTAACTTCAAATTCCTTTTTCACTTTAGTGACATCAAGTTTAGATGGACTAGAAGCTTCTAAAGCTATACCTGCATTATTAATTAAAATATCTAAAGCGTTTATTTCTTGAGCTGCATTTTCCACAGAATTTATATCAGTAACGTCTAGTTGAACTGTATCAACAGACAAGCCTTTTGACTCTAATTCTTTCACAATAGATTGACCATCTTGTAGATTTCTTGCACCTAATATTACATGATAGCCTTTCTCTGCTAATACTTTTGAAATTTCTTTTCCCATTCCTCTAGTTGCACCTGTTACTAGCACTTTCTTTTGATTAGCCATATTTTAAAAGCCCCTCTTCATATTAAAGTTACAAGCATTTAATAAATTCCCTTTTGAAATAAGTATAAACTTTCTCGATACATCGACTTTCCACCTAGAAATCTATTATGTAGCATTTGTGTATTCATTTGTTCATAAAAAAACACCAAAACCTATAATATCAAGGTTTCGGTGTTTCAAAAATGCTTTAATTATTATAACGGAGATGGAGGGATTCGAACCCTCGCGCCGCAGAACGACCTACACCCTTAGCAGGGGCGCCTCTTCAGCCAACTTGAGTACATCTCCATGGCTCCACAGGTAGGACTCGAACCTACGACCGATCGGTTAACAGCCGATAGCTCTACCACTGAGCTACTGTGGATTAATATGATTTATATCAAGCACAAATACTATTATATCAACCCTATTAATATTTTCAAGAGAAAACTCAAAAAAATTAACGGAACATTTACACTTTACTTGCACTTGTTCCATTAATGTTCAATTTTCCTGATTATATTTAATCGTTCGGATACATTTTCATTACATCCATTATATTATAACCTTCTTGTGAGTGATCTATATTAGGACCATTCAGTTTTTTAATGAATAAATTTTTTCTATGATTGGAAAAGAATAAGTCAGTGCATTTTAAATATTGTTGTCGCACGATGTGATAAGAAATTGGAAATGTGAGAGTTTGGTCTTGCTCTAGTAGTATTTTTGTTTTGTTGCCTTTGAGTTTTTTGAGGTGTTGTACATAAAGAATATTAATCCAAGTATTATCAGGTGTTCTTTCGGATTGTGTGCAGAAGAAATAAGTAGATGTAAATGGAGATACTAAAATGGGTTGTTTGCTTGTTGATCCTATGAGTCGATTTGTAAATAATTTTCGTTCTTGAAAATGTTCTCCGTAAAATCGACACGATTGATTCATAATTTCTTGAGGTTTCTGTTCAATAATGTAGGGTTGTTTCCCCACTTCTAAAACTTCAGTGTGAACAAGATGATCATTCACTTTAATTCCTTTTAAATAGATTGTTGATTGCTTAATGATGAATTTGGTCATTCAACATGCCTCCTTTTTGATATTCTATTTTTCACTTTTTATATTTATCTACATATAATATAGTGCAATTCTATTTTTAAGTCAATGTTTTTTACAAGTATTTCTATTTGTTTTTTATAAAAATGGATCCCCTCTTTTTGGTCATTTTTCTTTCATAATTAATTTGATTTTTAACAATATCTCTGTAAAGTAAATTTTAAATGTTCTGCTGAGCATTATTATTTGAAAATTATAAATACTAAATTATAATAGACTTATAAAGTTAGATTATTTTTAATATCTAAATAAGCATAACTTTTTTAAAATTTTCTGAATATTCATTGCATTTAGAAAATAAATACGCTATAATTTTAACAAATAAATAAGGGGGTTGTTCAAAATGAAACCATATTCACAAGTTAAACATCAAAGCTTAGAAACGTTTGTTAATAACTTAAATGACTTATCTGTTGAACTTGTCATCGACTCTGCTTTACGAGAAAACCGTAAACGTGAATTATCCGTTCTAATAGATGAATCACTCGCAAATCGTAATCAAACTTTATTTGAACAATACAGTGAAGAATTAATACAGTTGGAGGATTTGCAATCGTGAGTTGTCATTTAAAATTTAACACATAGAAAGAGACTACTTTTGAAAACAATCAAAAATAGTCTCTTTTTTTATAGCATTAATTTAATTAATTCTTCTTTATCAATATCACCAAAGTAATGATACGTATCAATATCCGCTAATGCTTCAGTCAAATATTGTTTCTGATGTTGTACACCAACAATTGCTGATTCAATATCTTTAACGTCCCCTACACCAAAGAAGTCTCCAAATATTGCAGCGTGTTCTATAATTCCTTTTTTAACGTCTAATTTAATTTGTACTAACCCTTTTTCAAACTTGTGGCTTCTTTCAAAATTATATTTTGGATTTTTACCATAATTCCATTCCCACTTCTGATATTTATTTTTACTGAGTTCATTAATATTATCCCAGTCTTCTTGTGTAAGATGGTATTCTTCTACTTCTTCACTACCCTCTTGTTTAAAAATAGAAGTAAGTATATGTTGTTTGAACGTTTCGATATCCATTGGTTCGTCTAAAAATTCTTGTATGTTCGCAACTCTAGATCGAATAGATTTAATACCTTTTGATTTAATTTTAGCTTCATTTACTCTCAAAGCATTTACTACTTCTTCAATTTCACTATTCAACATCAATGTACCATGAGAGAACATTCTATCTTTTTGTTTCACCATTGCATTCCCAGAAATTTTTCTGTCCCCGACTTGTATATCATTACGTCCAGAAATTTGAGCATTTACACCCATTGCGTTAAGTGCATCTACAATTGGTTGTGTAAATTTCGCGAAATTATGAAAGCTATCTTCATCATCTTTCGTTACAAAACTAAAATTCAAATTTCCTAAATCGTGATACACCGCACCTCCACCAGAAATTCTTCTGACGACTTTTATATTATGCTCTTCAACATAAGCTTGATTCACTTCTTCAATCGTATTTTGATTTTTACCAACGATGATTGAAGGTTGATTAATATAAAACAAGAAATAACTATCATCTTTCGGTAATGAAGTTAGTACATATTCTTCCATTGCTAAATTAATCATTGGATCATTTATCCCATTATTACTAACAAATTTCATTTTTTTATCCTCCTTATTTTCCCCTAAATGCCTTATTTTTATCTTACCATATGTTTAATTCATTATATGTAAGATATGTTTGTGCTAAAATAGAGACAACATGCATTTATACTTTAATAAGTTCCAGTAATTTAGTATAATGTTTCATAGTATTATTTAGGAGGAATAACATGACAGTTGCAGAAGTTGGAAATATTATTGAATTTCAAGATGGATTAAAAGGCCGCGTAGAAAAAATTAATGAAAATTCAGTTATCGTTGACCTAACAATTATGGATAACTTTGAAAGTTTAGAGTTACCTGAAAAAACGGTCGTGAATCATAAACGCTATACTATAATTTCTGAAGAGGGATAATAGTGAAAAATCAAATTAATGCTCAATTAATATGGTTCATTTCTAGTTTTGTATTTTTCCACCTTATATTATTTTTAATGCAAGGTGAAAAAGAAGTATTTTGGTATTTATATACAGGCATCATGTTGATTGCAGGTATAAGCTATATTTTTTATCAACGCGACATTAAATCTAAACGGTTACTACAATCTATAGGTTATGGTTTAATTGGTGCAATCTTAATGGTTATTCTACAACTTTTGTTATCACAAGTTTATAGTGGGCTTTCTTATGCATCATTATTAAAAGAACTCATGTATGCTGGTGTGTTTTATAAATGGCAAATGCTTGTAACGATTGTAATCGCTATACCGTGTCATGAACTATATATTAGAACGATTCTACAAAATCAACTACAAATGAAATTTTCACAACCGGTTATAGCAATTGTTGTTAGTGCATTAGCATCAAGTTCATTGTTTTTATATTTAGATAATATAGCTATTTTTATTTTTATATTTTTAGCACAATTAATATTATCTACTTTGTTCTACTATACAAAGAGAATAGTGACTTCTTATATTGCCCAAGTTGCAGCAATTATTATACTTGTTATTATTTTTAGCTAAATTTAAAAACAGAAAGCATTCAATCATCTGATTGAATGCTTTCTGTTTTTTTATTATTTTTCTGTTTGATCGTTTACATTAGTAGTTTCAGATACATCTTCTGTTTTTTCTTGTGCTACTACTTGTTCTGTCTCTTCTAATTCGTCTGTCTTTACTTCTGATTCTGCTTCATTTGCAAGTTCACTATCGTCATTAGCAGTCTCATTTTGTTCAAAAGCATATGTTTTCTTTTGATTAGAGACGTTTTCAAGCATCTTAGTTAAATTAAATCCTGTCATTTGATTTAATCCTTCTTCAGCATTTGCCATTTGAGAAATAATGCCGTTTGCTAATGAATTGATACCTTGTCCATTGCCACCGTCAAGAATACGGATATTCTCAACATTTGATAATGGTTCTGCAATTGCTTTCGCAAATTCTGGTAACGTTTGAATCATCATTTCAGCTAACATCACATCTTTATTTTCAGAAAGTGCTTTTGCTCTTTCTCTTAAACCATCTGCTTTAGCTTTTTCTTGTTCTCTAATAACTTCCGCTTCGGCTTTACCTTCTTTGATACGTGCTTCATAAGATGCTTCAGCTTGTTTAATTTTAATGGCTGCATCTGTTTCAGATTGTTGACGACGTACATCATCTTTCTGACGTTGAATGCGAACATCGTTTTCACGTTCCATTTGAATTAAGTGTAATTCATTTTCTTTTTCAGTACGTTCTACACTCAATTGCTTTTCTTTAATTTCTAATGCTCTAGACTCACGCTCTAACTGACCAGAAGCTTCAGCTTGTGCTTTCGCTTTGTTTGTTTCACTTAAAATAGATTGCTCTTTTAAATCTTTTTCTCTACGAGAGTCAGCAACATTCATTTCACGAGAAATCTTTTCTTTCTCCGTTAATTCAGTGTTTTCTGCGATTTTCATCTCAGTTTCTCTTAAAGCATCACTTTCAGCAATATCTGCTTTTTTCTTAATTTTAGCGATCTCAGGTTTCCCTAGATTTTCTAAGTAACCTTCATTATCACTTATATCAGATAACCCTAGAGATGTAATCGTAAAGCCCATATTATTAAGTTGTTCTTGAGCAACTTCTGTTACTTTGTTATTAAACGCTTCTCTATCTGAGTTAATTTCTTCGACAGTCATTTTAGATAAGATTGCACGTAAGTTAGTATTTAATACTTGTGATATTTCATCAGACACTTCGTCTTTTGATTTACCTAAGAATTGTTCAGCATACTTCACGATGCCTTTTAACTGATCGGCAACTTTAACCGTTGCTACTGCTTCTGCCTCAATACCTACGCCTGCTTTAGTCCAGACAACAGGTGTTTTAATTTCTAATTGAAATGATTTTAAAGAAATACGTGTTGATGATTGGAACATCTTCATTCTATAGCCGCCACCACGTACGACTCTCATATGACGTCCTTCATCATCTTGATACACATTGGATTCTGTTTTTGGGTCCCCAATATTTGGACCTGTAATAATTAAAGCTTCATTTGAAGGCACTGTTTTAAAACGCGCTTTCATGTAAAGGTACCATACTAATGATCCCAATAAGACTAGGCCTATTATGACCGCAATAATGATTAAAATTAATAAATTCATCTTCGTTTCTCCTTACCTATGTATAATTAAATGAATATTTACTTAAATTATTTTATTATAAATTCAACATTAAGTATATAGCATAATACATTTATTTTAGTAAATGTATTAATTCTTTTTACCTATCATTAATTTTTACTATTATTTTAAAAACTATATATGCTACTAAGTGTAAATTTAAACTCTATAAGATATTTTGAATGTTTAATTTTATTCTTTTGTCTGATAACTAAAAATAGCTATAAAGAAATCTAATGTTCTAGATTTCTTTATAGCTATTTTGTATCATTCATATAATTTTATATCTCATAAATACTTCAACATTATTTAAATTCCATTGCAAATGGAAGTTTATCTTTACCGTTGAACCATTTTAAAACTAGAAATTGTAACAGTGCCATCACTATAATAATTCCAATAACTACGGATATTGCTACTCCATAACTATAATGTCCTGCATTTGTAAACATTGCTTCTCTAAACCCTTGAATTACATATGACATTGGTGATAATGGATTAATTAATTGGAAGAACTTCGGTGAAAGTTCGATTGGAAACATTCCTTCACTTGAACTCAATTGAAATACGAGTAAGATCATTGATAAAAATAGTCCTATTCTATCCAATAATAAGCCTAAGAACGATGTAATAGAAATAGCAGCAATCCCCCATAATATACTCATTACAATAAATTGCGCTATATGATCAATATGTATTTGAAACACAAATATGACCAAAATATTCATTAAAATAGCAGCTAATGTACCTTCTACTATATAAAACATAAATTTACCAAGCGTTTGCTTTATTACTGGTGTATCTCTATTAATTGTTTTTCTAAATGGATAAATTGCACAAATAGAAATTGCTACAACAAAGAGGCTTACGCCAGCCATATAAGGAACGATACTCTCCCCATAATAATCAATATTCGTCGGGTTATTTTCAGTTACTTTAGTAGCATTATTCAGAACCATTTCATTATTTTTATCAAAATTCATACCTTTTTGTTGAGTCGTTGTTTGACTCGATTTTGACTTATTAACATTATTAAATATTTCAGTTAAATATTTTGTACGTATATTTTGATTAATTGATTCTATTACAATATCAAGCGCCTTTTTAGAAGTTTGACTTCCAATATAACTAGCACCCGGATTAACTTGTGTTTCTATATTAATTTTTTTGGGATCCTTACTTAATATAGTTAATGCATTTTTCGAAGTATCTTCAGGAATAATAATCGTTCCTGATGATTCCCCAGATTTAAGTCGCTTTAATGCTTCTTTTTCATTTATACTTTGAAAATCAAAAGTATTTTTATCTTTTAATTTGTTAACTAAGTCATCACCTATAGAAATTGTTTTACCATTGGTATCTATTGATTTATCGTGATTGACGACAGAAATTTTTAAATCTTTCGTTCTATCATATGGATTAAAAACCGATCCTACAAACATCGCGACGTATATTGCTGAGACTAGTGATATTGATATCAATGAAATCATTAGCTTTCTATTTTTAAATATGAACTTAAATTCATTTAACATATGAATAATTTCCTCCTGAATTTTCACATAACTATAGATCTCTCGACCTATTTACATTTACTAATTTCATTTATAATATCTGCTAGTGTTTTATTTTTTAAATAAATATAAAACTGATCTTCTATATTATCAAAAGTAGGTATCAACACATTTTCAATATGTTTTCCTACAGGACAATTTTGATTCGCTTCAGTATGAACATCTAGTAATTTTTTATTTTTATTGTTCACAGCTAAATAAATATCAAGTAAATTTAGTTCCTCTTTAGGTACATTTAAAATAATTCCACTTTTGCCTTGATAAGTCTTAATAATATCTGCTTTCTTTAACAGTGAGACTATTTTTCTTATATAACTTGAATTGGTTTTAACACTATTTGCAATATCTTCTGAATTGATATTTGGTGAGTACTTTGAAACCATAACTAAAGTATGAATTGCGACAGAAAACTTTGAATCCATGTAATTACTCCTTCATTTTTTATTAATCATATTTACTTAGTTAAACTATATTTTTGAAATAATTTTATCAAAAATACGTGTTGGTATAATTGTATTTAGGAAAATAAAAAATTTTGCTCCTCTTCCAACAACATATCTCACTTTAGGTTGCTTTTTATTAACTACATTGGCAATCGCCTTTGATACGACTTGTGGTTTAGACAATAAGTTAGATGTATAAAGCTTTTTCATTCTATTTGACGATTTTAGTGCTTGTTTCTCATATGCACTCCCTTGAGCAGAATCGGCTAATTTATTTGCAGCAATAATACCCCAGTCAGTTTTAATTGGTCCTGGTTCGATAACGGTTACTTCTATACCATATTGTTTAGTTTCCAATCTCAATGTATCATTCAAAGCTTCAACTGCATATTTAGTCGCATGATACCAACCACCAAATGAAGCTGTAAACCTTCCATAAATAGATGAAATATTAATAATATGTCCATCATTTTGTTTTCTCATAACTGGTATTATTTTTTGAGTTAAACTCGCTAATCCAAAAACATTTACGTCAAATTGATTTCTGGCTTCTGTTAAAGACACATCTTCTATTGATCCATAAGATCCATAGCCCGCATTATTAATTAATACATCAATTCTATCTTGTTCACTTATAACCTTATTTACTGCAGATTCAATTGACTTTTCATCTGTAATATCTAAATATAATGATTTTATATTATTTAAGGACTCCAACTTTTCTAAATTTCTACCTGCTGCATACACAATATGACCTTGTGTAGCTAATAATTTAGCCGTTTCAAGTCCAATTCCATTTGTTGCACCAGTAATTAAAATAACTTTCATACTTTCTTCCTCCTAGTTAACATGTACATGTATTAAGCGCAAGTACATGTTGTCTAAAAAATATATTCAAATAACTTGTATTCACTTAAGATACATGTAATTCTAATACCGATATATCAATATGTCAATAAAAATATCGGCAAAGTCTAAGACTTTGCCGATTGGCTAAAGATTATCTATATAGAAAAGCACTTTTATTTAACTTCAAATTCATAATCTAGGTCTATCTTCCCTTTTTTCTCTCCAATTTCATCAATCATATATTCAATTACAGTCTTCTTAGACATTTCATACGTAGATTCTTCGATAATTTTATTCACGTGTCTAAATATATAATCAGTCATAATGACATCATACTTCTGATCCATTTCTACTTGTTCTAGTTGCACTCTATTACCAACGGGTTTATTGAGATCAATGGTATATTTAAATCCTTTCCAAATAGTCATCAATGTTGGTTCTAATATATCTTCATTATAAATGATAGATTCATTTTCTTTCGACAAAGCTGTTGCTGTTCTCTCTATGATGCGCTTAATTTCTTTACCACTTAATTTAATGTGTATTGGTTTATCCGTATGGACATAAGCATTATAAACATCTTTCACATGCAACACGCCTCTCAATCCTTGACCAGTAGGATTCCCAATATGCGCACAAACAAAACTTTCTCCTGAAAATGCATGCGCCATACTATTTTGGATACACGCCATAAATCGATGTGGTTTCGTAAATATATCTGTAAATTCTTTATAATTCAATACAACTGGACTATCTACGACACATTGCTCAGACCAATGTTGAACTGCCTTTTGATCAAAATGTGTAAGTTCTAATAAATCTCTATCTTCTGGATAACTTGAAATTTCAACATGTTTAATTGAAGTATCCACGATTTCGACAGAGTTTGTTCTTTTTCTAAATTGTATAGACATATCCACTATATTTGTAGCATCTTTACCAGGTTGTATAAATTGCGTTTCTGCGACTTTTAAATCTACATTATGCTCTTGATGCCCAGTAATAATCACATTAACGCCTTCTGTACTTTTAATCATATTTTCCGCGTTATTACTATAGTATGATCTGTAATTATTTTTATCTGTATATGTGTTTAAACCACCATGATACAACATAATTAAGAAGTCAGGACTTTCTTTCTCATGTAAATATCTTACCCAACGTTTAGCTGAGGTCATTGATTCACCAACGACGACTTCATCTTCAAACTCGACGTTTTTATTTTCCATTAGTCCACTGGATGTAAATCCAATAATACCGATTTTAATACCATCTATATATTTCACAGTGTATGGCGTTGTAAAATACGGTTCTCTCGTCTTACTATGTTCTATATTTGCTGCTAGCCATGGAAATCGACTTAATGCTATAGATTTATTTAAGAAGTCTAAGCCAAAATTAAATTCATCCGGGCTCACACCACTCGCATCGAATTGCATGTCATTCATTATTTTAATCATGGGATTTCTTTTATATGGCGCAATTTGTGCATAATAAAATGCAAACATTGACCCAGACAACATCCCTCCATTATCTAATAAGAGTACATGATGATTTGCTTTACGTTTATGTTTAACATAAGTAGCCATCTTTAAGATGTTACCACTAATACCACTCTTACCTATCTGACCGTGTAAATCAGAAGTTGCTAATAAATCAATTGTCACGAGTTCATTTGTCTTCAAAGTTTAACCCCCTCTTTTTATTTATTTTAACACTTTTAAATGATGAATGGTTCCATCTATATCATTACACATTCAATTGTTTTTGAGATTTATGTTGGCAATACATATTTAACATAATATACTCATTAAGTAGAATGTCACATAGGAGGACCCAATGAAATCTTTTTCAAAAATTATTATACTCAATATTATTATTGCATTAATCATATCAGTAACAGTCGGTGCATTAATAAATAGAAATTATACAAATAGAGTCAATCAACGATTAAACAATACTAAAGAAATCGTTAATCTAAAAATACAGTCTTTTATCAATGATACAACGAGTATTTCAGAATCATTAACAACCATATTATCAAATTCAGATAATGAGGCATTTGTTAATAAATTTTTGAAAGATAACCATATACGATACCAATGGATTGATCACATCTATGTAATAGATGAAAATAAGAAAGTGATTTATGATTCAAAAGGAAAAGGAAATATAAAGCAAGATGAGGAACATTTTAATAATTATAAATTTCACTTTCCTATTAATGAATCTTCAATTTTAAGTAGTAAATCAAATAATTTAAAACGTCCAGATACTTTATTGTTAACTAACGATTTAAATATTAATCATAAAAGCTATACTGCAGCTACAGTAATCAATATGCGTGCGTTTAAGGATGAAATCAAATTGATTACAAAACGATTTAACATTGAAGTCAAAGGCATTGATGGCACTAAATTTTATGAAGTTGGTAAACAGCATCAACAATCTAAAGAAATCACTTATATGTATAAAGATCTTCCCGTCTTCATCACGATTTCAGGACAATACAACTATATTACGCGAATCATATTACCAAGTATATTTATATTTTTAGTCATTTTCTTATTATTAACGATACTCGCGCTTTTATATAAGAGCCGAACTGAACGAATGGAACATGAAAAGCTAATTGACCAAGCGAATAATGAGAAATTACGTCTAATCGGTACGCTTGCTGCTAATACAGCACACGAAATTAAAAATCCACTTACAAGTATTAATGGATTTATTGAACTCACAAGAATGAAATACGATAAAGATTATAAAGATCGACACTTTAATATCATTACTGAAGAACTTGATAGAATTAATAATATCGTGACGCAGTTTTTATATTTAGGAAAGCCAACCAATTTAACATATACAAACGTTAATATCGCACAAGTAATTTCTGATGTACAAACATTTCTAGCATATGAACTAGAACAACATAATATCAATATACATTTAAAATTACCTGAAGAATCGATTTATGCATATATTTCAGAAGATCAACTCAAACAAATACTTATTAATTTAATACAAAACGCAAAAGATGCACTTGAACAAACAACAAATCCGGCAATTGAAATACAATTACAACAGCAAAGTCCGGGACAAGCATGCATCATATTTAAGGATAACGGCATGGGCATCTCTAAAGAAACACAAGAACAAATATTCGAACCATTCTTTACAACAAAAGAATCAGGAAGCGGCTTAGGTTTATACTTAAGTAAAAAATTAATCGAAGACTGGAAAGGACACATCGAAGTACAATCTCATAAAAACGAAGGAACAACCTTTATCATTACGTTACCTTTAAATATAAGCAAAAAATAAAAAGAGAAGTCGAATATCGACTTCTCTTTTTTTATCCAATTTGTATACGTTCTTTAGGGAAATGGAATTTATCAGGTGTTGATTTCCCACCTAACATGACTACAAAGCATAATAATCCTACTCGCCCTATGAACATCAGCAGCATGATAACGATTTTAGAACCTAATTGCAAATGATCGGTTATCCCCATGGATAATCCACACGTACCAAATGCTGACATGGTCTCGAAGAATATAGATAATAAATCATGCTTACCATCTTCAAATCGAACAACCATTAATACACCTACAAAAGTAATTGTTAATGCTAACGAAATAACAGCAAATGACCTTTGAATATCTAATGGATGTATTTCTCGATTAAAGGCTTTAATGGTCGTTCTACCGTTACTGAAGTTCACTAAGTATAAGATTAAAATTGTAAACGTTGTTGTTCTTATACCCCCACCTACTGAACTTGGAGATGAACCAATAAACATTAATCCTCCTAAGAAGAAGTTCGTTGCTTCAGTGAAATGACCTAAGTCTATGGTTGATAATCCAGCACTTCGTGTAGATGATGATTGGAACATAGCGTAAAACAAAGCTTTATGCCAAGTAACACCTTTAAATGCATTTGAAAATTCAAATAAGTAAATCACAATCGTACCTAGTAAGAACAAGAATAAATATGTTGCACTAGCTATTTTAGTAAATAATGAAAATCTAAAATTAGGAATCGTATTACGCATATATGTTTTAACTTCTATAAGCACAGGAAAACCTATCGCCCCTAGCATAATCAACAACATGATAATGGTTTGTACAAAGTAGTCATTCGCATATGGTGCCAATGATTCACCTGTAATATCTAACCCACCATTTGTCGTTGCTGAAACAGATGCAAATATACCATAATGAATTGCTTCTTTAATAGATCCTATATCTTTATAGAAATAGAATGACAATAATATCGCACCGATAACTTCGATCATTAATATCGTTCTAACAATATCTAAGATTAATTTCACAACGCCGTTCATCGCGTTTGAATTACTATCTAACATGATTAATTGTCTTTCTCTTAATCCTATATGCTTACCTAATATAACCCATAGCAATGTACCGATAGCCATAACACCGATACCACCGATATTTAAAATGAACAATATAATACCTTGTCCAAACATCGTATACGTTTCACCTATCGTGACTGGTGTTAGCCCTGTAACACTCACTCCTGAGACCGCTACAAATAGTGTGTCGACTGGTGCAACTTTGACGCCTGGTTTTACCACATAAGGTAAATTTAATAATAAAAAGGCGACAATAATTGCGCCCAAATAATACAATACAATACCTTGTTGTGGAGTCATTTTTTGAAAAAAGTATTTAATAATGGACACAAATTGTCACCTCTATTTATTTCAATGTAAATGATTTAGTAATTTCTTTTCCATCACGAATGATTTGGAATGTTACTTCATCACCTAGTTTATGATTATTGTATAATGCTTTACGAAACTCAAGATTGTTTTCTACTTTAGTATTGTTAATACCAACGATAATATCATTGAATTTAATACCTGCTTTATCGGCACTTCCACCTTTAGAAATAGCCATCACAGCCATACCTGACTTATATTTGTCTGGTAAATTAATCAATGACTTCTCACTATCACTTAATTTAGAGTAGTTTTGTGCCATTAAGCCTAACGAAGGACGTTTAATTTCGCCATCTTTTTCTAACTTATTAATATAATCTGATGCTTCATTAGATGGAATCGCAAAGGCCATACCTTCTACATTCGGCATATCTATCTTCAATGACACGATACCAATAAGATTACCTTGTGAATCTAATATTGGTCCTCCTGAGTTACCTGGATTGACAGCAGCGTCAGTTTGAATCGCTTTAATCTCCCAATCATACTCGTCATCACCATCAAAATCAACAGGTACTTTTCTATTTAATCCTGATACAACACCAGTTGAAATACTGTTTTGGAATTCAGCACCTAATGGACTTCCGATTACGATTGCTGTTTCACCTAAAATCAAATTATCTGAGTCTTCAAATTTGATTGGTTTAAAATGATCATTTTTATTAAGTGGAATCGTTAATACAGCGATATCAGTCCACTTATCTGAACCAATGATTTTACCTTCAAATTTCTTTTTATTAGATGTCGTTATAATTGGTTTTTTATCATCAGAAACAACATGTGCATTTGTTACTATGTATGCTTTATTATCTTCAACTTTATAGACGACGCCAGAACCGACGCCGCTATTTTCTTCTTTTTCTTTTTGAGATGAAGCTTTTTTACTAGAGACATCAGAACCATCATGTGATACTCCTACTACTGAACGTTTAGATTTTTCAACAGCTTCCATTACATTCGTTATAGGCTTTTGGAAACCTTTTTGTGATTGCTGTTCTTCAATTGTCTTTCTACCTTCATTAGGAGGATTTACATTTTGAAAAATACTCCAAACAAGTATAAATATCAATATAATCGCTAATATAATCGCAATTATTGGCCAATGCTTTTCAACTTTAGCTAACAATTTATTTAATATACTTTGGCTGTTTTGAGATTTTTGTTCAACATTTTCATCATGCTTAGCACCAAGTTGTTTATTTTTCTCAAATTCACTCTTCTTGTCCTGAGCATAAACTGTCTGATTCTCTAGTTTAGGTTCTTCTTTTTGTTCTTGCTTTTGTTCTTTTTTAGCTTTTTTATATTTAATATCAGATGTTTCATCTTTAGATTGATTTTCTTGTTCAACCTTTTCATGAGGTGTATCTATATGCTCACTTTCGTTAGGCATATCAGATTGAGACGCAGATAAACTATCATCATCTAAGTCAATCGTTGGATGAGATTGAGATGCTTCTTCTTGTTTCTTTATTTCTTCTTTAGTTAATTTTTCAATACGTGCCTTTTGCATATTTTCCTTAACACGTAATTCATTTTTCTTATGTAATTCCTGTTCATTTGCCTCTTTTATTTCATTTTCTTTTTGTTCTTGTTCAATCCTTCTTTCACGTTCTTCATTATGAAAGAATTCACGGCGTTGTCTCGCATATTCATTTCTAGGAATGACATGTTTTTTTCGTGACATCTATTGTCCTCCTCAATCTATACACTTAATGTATCTATTATGCCATATTATATTAAAATTATTAACCTATATCCACTGTGTCCTCCATATTATACACCTAATTTTGTTTCATTTATTGATAAAATTCATCAGTTTATTTTTAATTTATAATTAACGACTCATTAACATTGTCTCAACAACATTTTACGGATATGAAAAAGATATCGTGCGTTTCATACCTAATCGCACGATATCTCGGCACTACCCCTTAACTCTTCGTGCGATTCACACCCAATCGCACGATATCTCGATACTACCCCTTAACTCTTCGTGCGTTTCACACCTAATCGCACGATATCTCGATACTACCCCTTAACTCTTCGTGCGATTCATACCTAATCGCACGATATCTCGGTACTACCCCTTAACTCTTCGTGCGATTCATACCTAATCGCACGATATCTCGGTACTACCCCTTAACTCTTCGTGCGATTCATACCCAATCGCACGATATCTCGGCACTACTTCAAATAAAAAAAGCTAGAACAACATTTTGTATGTGTTCCAGCTTAATAACTATTTATTCATTTGCTTTTTTATTATTGCGAACAGAACTCAACCATCCGAACACAACAAGTATTAATAATACTGACCAGAATATTGACTGCCATAAAATGCCGTGTGGGAAGTCATGTGGTAAAACAGCAATTTCATCATGAGCAAGCACGATTACGACTAATTTAACACCAACCCAACCGACAATAGCAAAAGCTGCCGCTTCTAAGTTTGGATATTTGTTCAATAATTCTACAAAGTATGTTGCTGCGAATCTCATAATGATGACACCAATCATACCACCTACGAACATAACACCAAATTGACCTGCATCCATTCCACCAAAATCAATTCCCATTGCTGGTAATGTTACTGCAATAGCAAAGGCAGCTAACATTGAATCGATTGCAAATGCAATATCAGCAAATTCTACTTTCAATACTGTCATCCAGAAGCCTTTACCTTTTTTATGTTGACCTTTACGATTAAGTCCTTCATCTATTTGATCAACATCTTCATCATCTACAACTTGATTCTCTTCATTTTTATGCTTCCTGAAGTCAATTAAGTTCTTCACAGACATGTAAATTAAGTACAATGCCCCTGCTGCTTGAATTGGCCAAAAGTTTGCTAAGAAACTGATTAAGAATAATGATAAGAAACGAAATACAAATGCACCTAACAAACCATAGAATAAAGCTTTTTTCCTTAAATCGGCAGGTAAATGTTTTACCATAACAGCCATAACCACCGCATTATCTGCAGCTAATAAGCCTTCAAGAAAAATTAAAACAATTAATACCCAACCGTAACTCAGTAATAAACTCGGATCCATAACGTCACACTCCATTTTAAATTTTAGAAAATAAAAGAGACCATGCCTAATAAAAGGCAAAGGTCTCACTTAACATTTATAGTATGTCCATATTACCGGAAACAAACGTTTCGTAATGACGATAATATGCTAGAATTTTGAGATTCTAAAGTTACTCCCCTTCGACAAAGTCGTAGGTCTATTTAATTTTACTTTGTCATTATACAATGTTTTCTTGATTATAACAAACTAAATAATTTAATTTGTGGAAACTTATCTTCGAACCATCTTGTCGCAAATTCATTTTCGAATAAGAATACGTATTGATCGTAACGATCTTTCACAAGGATAGATCGACTTGAATTCATATTATCTGTAATGTCTTTTTCATTTTCAATCCATCTCGCAATTTTCTTACCTACTTGTTCCATCACAATATCCACATTGTATTCATTCTTCATTCGGTGTTCGAACACTTCAAATTGTAATTGTCCTACCGCACCTAACAGTATTTGGTTTGTATGCAATGTTTTATACAATTGAATTGCGCCTTCTTGAACCAGTTGCTCAATACCTTTATGGAAATGTTTTTGTTTCATAACATTTTTAGCACTGACTTTCATGAAGATTTCAGGTGTAAACTGTGGCAATGTTTCAAAATGAAACTTCTGATTACCTCCAACAAGTGTATCACCTATTTGATAGTTTCCAGTATCATATAATCCAATGATATCTCCACTCACCGCATGATTCACAGTTTGTGTATCATCCGCCATAAATGATGTGGATCGTGTGATTTTTTGCTTTTTCTTATTTCTTTGAAGTGTTACATCCATACCTCTTTCAAATGCACCACTTACGATTCTCATAAATGCAATTCTATCTCTATGACGTGGGTCCATATTCGCCTGAATCTTAAAGATAAATCCAGAGAAGTCTTGATCGAATGGATCAACCGTTTCTCCTTCTTCTGTATTACGGCCACTTGGCATTGGCGCATAGTCTACATATGCATTTAAGAAATTTTGAACACCGAAGTTTGCTAATGCAGAACCAAAGAATACAGGTGTGAGTTCTCCAGCTAATAACATTTCTTCATCAAAAGTTTCTCCAACTTCATCAACTAACATTAATTCATCAATAGCTTGTTCAAATTGTGAATCATTTTTAATTGGATGATCTTCTTCTAATTCATAATCGTCATTTAAATGAAGTACATTTTCTTCATCTCTAAAAGGCTCAATGGTTTTATCTTTTCTATCTATAATACCAAAGAAGTTTTGACCCATACCTACTGGCCAGTTCATTGGATATGTTTCAATTTCTAACGTTTTCTCAATTTCTTCTAATAATTCGAATGGTTCTTTACCCATTCTGTCTAGTTTATTGATAAACGTAAAAATTGGAATACCACGCATCTTACAAACTTTAAATAGTTTTAATGTTTGTGGCTCAATCCCTTTTGCACAGTCAATAACCATTACGGCACTATCAACGGCCATTAATGTTCTATACGTATCTTCTGAGAAATCTTCATGTCCCGGTGTATCCAATATATTAATATTGTAGTGATCGTAATTAAATTGCATAACTGAACTTGTAACAGATATACCACGTTCTTGTTCAACTTTCATCCAGTCACTCGTCGCAAATTTTCCTGTTTTCTTCCCTTTAACTGTACCAGCTTGTCGTATCGCACCACCAAATAGTAATAACTTTTCAGTTAGTGTTGTTTTGCCGGCATCTGGATGGGATATTATCGCAAATGTCTTTCTACTTTCTACTTCTTGTTTAATCGTCACGATTCATTTCTCCTTATAATTCAGATGTCCATTGGCTTATTCTATTCGCTAATTCATTAGCTTCATCTTCATCAAGTACATTAAATAAATGTAAGTAAAGATGTTCAATCAAAGATTCTCCATATAATTCATAATCTACTTCAATTGACCAAAATAAATCCGGAATAGATATCACAAAATATTCTTCTTTTTTATTTTCATATATATAAACTTTACAATTTAAATTTTGAGAATGGCTTTCTCTAATCTTCACTTGGCTTTCCTCCATATTTTTCATATGCTGCTTCTAAACCAATTAAATCATCTCTATGCGGTACTTTTATGTGGCCAGGCATAATTTGATATGGTTCTCTGCCTTTTGACGCTAAAACAACCGTATCACCTGGCTCTGAAATGTCGATTGCATGTTTAATTCCTTCTGCTCTATCTTCAAATTCTACATAATTATTATGTGTCGCTCCTTTTGCTAATTCAGCAGTTAACATTTTAGGATCATCATTCGCAGGATTATCTGGTGTGAATATCACATAATCTGCACGACAACTAATTTTACCCATTTCTGGTGTTTTCGTTAAATCTCTTTCACCAGCCATGCCAACTAAGAATATTAATTTTTGTTTAACGAATGGCTTAACTGCATCAATAAGTTTATCCATTCCATCTGGCGTATGTGCATAGTCGATAATTAAATCTATTGGTAAATCTCTATCCAATACTTCTAATCGTCCTTCAACTGGAGGCATGTGATCAACCGCATGAATAATGCGTTCAATGTCATAACCTTGCACCCATAGACCAAGGATACTTGCTAATAAATTTAATACATTGAATTTTCCAAGGTATGGCGAGTTCACTTCATATTCACCAAAAGGCGTGTTAAGTGTAAATTGTACACCATTTATAGATTCGCGTATATTCGTCGCCATAAAATCAGCATCGTTGTCGATACCATATGTAAACACTTCAAATGGCGTTACAGGTATTAATGACGCTGTATAAGCATCGTCTGCATTTAGAATGACATATTTATCTTTTCTGTAATCTTGCCCAAGTTGACTAAATAATAATGATTTAGCATGACCATAAGCATCCATCGTACCATGAAAATCTAAGTGATCTTGAGTTAAATTTGAAAAAATAGCAATATCAAATTCAACGCCTCTTAATCTACCTATCATTAAACCATGACTTGATACTTCAAATGTCATACTCTTACAATCATTTTTTACAGCTTCAACGATATGTTTCGTTAGCGTAACTGTTTCTGGTGTTGTATTCACACCTTTAGTGACAGTCTCGTTGACTTGAAAACCATTTGTCCCTAAGTATGCACTACCTTTATCAAGACCACGCGTTAAATGGTGAATCATTGTAGCAATTGTAGTCTTTCCGTTTGTTCCAGTTACACCAATTGTTGTTAACTGTTGACTCGGAAAATCAAACAATACATGACTAAAAATACTTGCAACTTTCAAAGTATCTTTAACAACGATTAATAACACTTCTTCTGGAAGGTCGATATATTTTTCACTTACAATTACAGTACATTGTTGCTCTATAACATTAGGAATAAATTTATGACTATCTACTGTATATCCCTTAGACGCAACAAAGATTGAACCTTGTTGAGCTGTTCTTGAATCTGTTGTAATATCAACAACATCTTGATTCACATTGCCGTATACTTGTTTAATTTTTATTTTACTTAATAACGTATTAACATCCATCGTTATTTCTCCTTTATAATTCAATAGGTTTATTATACACGTAATTAATATGATTTTATAGCTTGGGATATATATTCAATTGCGTAACTCATTATATAACTAGTTATAAATAATTTTAGTTTCATTTATTGACATATTTGTAGATTATCACATAGAATTCATTAAGCATGCCGATTTTTTAACACTTGAATTAATGAAAGTGTTGAGATATTGTTGAGCAACTATAAATAATTTATGTGATTTTTGTAATTATATGCGATATCTTTTCACAAATTAAGGAAAATGCGTTAAACTATCATAGATATTAAATACAAATACGGAGTGTGGCTAATGGTTTCTCAAAACAAAAAATTATTGATTATTACTGGTTCTTTCGGTAACGGTCACTTACAAGTTACGAATAGTATTGTGAAACAATTTGGTGAAATGAATTTAAATCATTTAACTGTCATTGAGCATGATTTATTTTTAGAAGCGCACCCGATTATGACTTCAATAGCGAAACAATGGTATATCAACAGTTTTAAATACTTTAGAAATATGTATAAATTTTTCTATTACAGTAGACCTGAACAAATAGATAAATGTTTCTATAAATACTATGGATTAAATAAATTATTAAACTTACTTATAAAGGAAAAGCCGGATTTAATTTTATTAACTTTCCCTACGCCTGTTGTTTCAGTACTTACTGAACAATTTAACTTAAATATACCTATTGCAACTGTCATGACCGATTATCGATTACACAAGAACTGGGTAACATCACACTCTAATAGATATTATGTTGCAACGGAAGATTTAAAGAATGAAATCGAATCAATTGGTGTAGATAAACGTGACGTTAAAGTAACGGGTATTCCGATTTCTAAACAATTTGAAGCATCGATAGACCGTAATCAGTGGTTAATGAAGCACAAGCTAGATCCTGACAAGAAATTAATTCTTATGTCAGCTGGTGCGTTTGGTGTGTCTACTGGTTTCTCTTCAATGATAAGTCAAATCGATCAACACGCTAAACATTCACAAATTGTTATGATTTGCGGAAATAGTAAATCTTTAAAACAAGAATTACGACAACACTTTAAAGATAATGATAATGTTCTCATTCTTGGTTATACAAAGCATATGAATGAATGGATGGCGTCAAGTCACCTAATGATTACTAAACCAGGTGGTATAACAATATCAGAAGCCTTTTCAAGACATTTACCGCTGATATTCTTAAACCCAGCACCAGGTCAAGAATTAGAAAATGCTGTGTACTTCTCTGAAAAAGGTTACGGAAGTATCGCGCATACACCAGAAGAAGCAACAAACAAAGTAATTTCACTTATAAACCAACCAGAAGAATTAAACGCAATGACACAACGATTAGAAGAAAACTATATTGAAAAATCAACCGAAACAATTTGTAACGACTTACTTTCATTATTAAGTGATTCACTCACTTATAATGAAGTTTACGGAAAGGTTCCAATGTATGCCAAGTACTTCATCAGGTAAAACATTTTATAAAAAAGACTTTTGGATAATGCTCGTCATATTATTTATGATGGAATTTGCTAGAGGTATGTACATTTTAAGTTATTTACCTATACTACCTGCAACTACTGCAAAAGTAACTGTAGGTATTACTTCTTTAGCAATCACACTGCACTTTGTCAGTGATGCATTAACCAATTTCGTTATCGGTTTTCTTCTAAAAAGGTTTGGTCCTACTATTATATTAACGTGTGGATTTGTGTTAGCTTTTTCTAGTTTAGCTTTAATCGTATTTTTCCCTACACCAGTCGTATTTATATTGAGCGCCATTTTACTTGGTATAGCAGTAAGCCCAATTTGGGTTATTATGCTATCAAGTGTTGATGAGGCATCCCGCGGTAAACAAATGGGATATGTATACTTCAGCTGGTTAGTCGGAATGTTATCAGGTATGATCTTCATGAATTTATTATTCAAGATACATCCTACCCGCTTCACATTTATGATGGCATTATGTGTACTCTTGGCATGGATACTGTTCTATTTCGTCAAAGTACAATTAACAAACTATGAGAGTAAATCTGCTAAGAAGCAACTCACTGAAATTGTTCAAGTAACGAAAAGGCACTTACTCCTATTCCCAGGTATATTCTTACAAGGTTCGGCTATAGGTATGCTCGTGCCAATACTACCAACATATGCAACGAAACATATGGGCGTGTCTACATTAGAATATACGTTCATGCTGATTGTCGGTGGTATTGGATGTACAATATCCATGTTATTCTTCTCAAAATTAATGGATAAACATTCTAAAATATTTACACATTCAGTGATTTTCATTGGATTTTTAGCATATAGCTCATTTATATTTGGATTGACGTTATTAACACAATTATTCATTGTACTTATTATTGCACTGTTCATCGGAACAATTTATGGCTTATTATTGCCAGCTTGGAATACTTTTATGGCGAGTCATATACACAATAAAGTGCAAGAAGAAACATGGGGCGTATTCAATAGTGTACAAGGATTCGGAACAATGATAGGTCCAGTATTAGGCGGACTCATTTCAGAAATATATAACGACGTGTATTACACAATCTATGCATCAAGTATTATGTTCTTATTCTTAGCACTGTTTTACGGTTCATATTTTGTAATAAATCATAAAAAGAAAATATAAAAGAAACAGGCAGGACGAATATGTCCCTGCCTGTTTTTTCGTTTCAAATGATCGGCCTTATTTGCACGTTTGCCTACTCTTGCTAATATAGCAGCTCTTATTTGCACCTTTGCCTACTCTTGCTAATATGACGCCCCTTATTTGCATGTTCGACTACTCTTGCTAATATGGCACCTCTTATTTGCATGTTCGACTACTCTTGCTAATATGGCACCTCTTATTTGCATTTCTAACTCAATATGCTAATAACCCAAGCTCAAATCAAACAAAAAAGCATCTATTACTAGGATATGCTTATCCTTAATAATAGACACTGTCGTTTTTATTATATAAATGACTAGCCTAAAGTAAATGAAGCTGCTTCTGACCATGTATTGTCGTCATTTTGTTTCATTAATTTAATTGTATCAATTGTCTCAGAATGATTGATACCTGCCATTTTAACTTGACCATAGATATCTTCAAATTCTTGACTAGTTAATCCTTGAGCAATTGTAAAGTGAGGTACAAATGGATGAATACTTGTTCCATAAAAATCTCCACTATTAAATTCGTTATACAATTGTTCTAATTGATCTGTCTTAGTTACTTTAAAATAAATAACATTTTTAGTTGGTGCAAAACTAGATGCTTTAGAAACTTGTACTTCAAGTGGTTCTGATTTTTTCGCTACTTCTTCAACTTTAGACTTAACCTCTTCTAAAGTACTTTCTTCAATTTCAAATTGCTCTTTAATTGTAATGTGAGGTGCAATTAATGCGTAGTGTTTGTCATATCTTTTACGATAAGCATTCACTGCTTCTTGGAATGGTTTAGATGGAATAAGTACGATGCCTAATTTCATAATGACACTTCCTCCTTTGTTTTCTTCTCTTTTATTATATCAAATTTTTCTGATTATGCTCACTTAAAAAGAAACTTAACATTTCTCCTAATTCTGGCTTCCATGTTTTCCATGTATGACCGCCATTTAATTCTTCATAATCATATGTGACATTAGATTGCTTAACAAGTTCACTAAAGGCTCTATTTGGTGTTAAGAAATCAGCCATCTTACCACTGATTAATTTAAACTCAATTTCTTCTAAACCTATATAATGTTTAATTGTTAATAAATCTTTAGATATACAACTATTAAATGCATGTGTTACCGTTTCATTGATCATTGGACTGAACATACCTATTTGACTAAAATGATGTGGGTATTCCAAACCAGTTAATAAAGCGATACTTCCTGCAAGACTATCCCCTAATAATATCCTTGCATTTCCTACTTTTAAAGTTGAGAATGTTTTATCAATGTAAGGACATAACTCTTTCACAACAAATTGTGACATTTCTCGTCTATGTTCACCGTCTGGATGGAATTCAGTTCTTCTGCGTTCAACATCCTCATAATGTACACCAACAATAATCGCTCTTTCGAGTTCGTGATTGGATCTTAACTTTTCATATGTACGATGAATTTGTCCAAATTGGAAGAAATCACGCCCATCGAATGTAATCACAACATGATGCTTATATAGATCAGTATAATCTTTAGGTAAGTAAATTGAGATTGTCACTTCCCTTTCCAAAAATTTACTTTCAAGTTTAATTTGGTCAACTAGACCTATTTTTTTATCCATAAAAAACGCTCCCAACTATACATATAAATACATTGTACAGTAGAGAGCGTATATTTGAAAGCGTTTGATATTGTTTAATTATTTCTCTTCAATATCCATTTCTTTCAATCGTTTAGGATAATCTTCGTGCCAGAATTTAGCAGTTGGTACTTCTTCTGGACCTGGTTTATAAATGGCATAATTACCAGAGCCTTTTGCTTTTTTCTGTTTCTCAAAGTCACGTAACGCACGTAGCGCCGGCTTATGCAGAATCCAGATTGCTATAATATTTAACCAAGCCATCATACCAACACCTAAGTCACCCATCGCCCAAGCGACGTCTGCTGTTTTTACACAACCATAGATTGTCGCAGTAATGAGCACTATCCGTACGACGTTTATCCATATCTTTTGCCTACTTGGATCAAATATATAACTTATATTTGTTTCTGCAATGTAGTAATATGCGAGAATTGTCGTAAATGCGAAGAAGAATAATGCAAGTGCAATAAAGTAAGATCCAAATCCAGAGAAGTCAGGACTAAATGTATAATCCCCTCCTGAGAATGCTTTATCTATACCTGCTTGTGCATACATGGCTGTACCACTAACATCTTTACTGCCATCTGCACTTTGCACATAAACACCACCATCATGCATTAAATGTGGCGATCCATCTTTATTTGTCGTTCCATCTGTCGTATTAAACGTACCTGACATTAAAATCATTAATGCTGTCGCTGTACATACTAATAATGTATCTACATAAACAGAGAACGCTTGAACTAAACCTTGTTTAGCAGGATGTGATACTTCTGCAGCTGCTGCAGCATGTGGACCAGTACCTTGACCGGCTTCATTGGAATAAAGACCACGTTTAACACCAATCTCAATCATTGCACCGAGAATACCACCGAATGCAGCTTCAACCCCAAATGCTGATTTAAAGATCAATGCAATAAGTCCTGGAACTGCATCAATATTCATAATAATGATAACAACCGCTAAACCTATGTAAACAATTGCCATAAATGGTACAACAGCTGTTGCAACATTTGCTATGGATTTAATACCTCCAAAGATAATTAAAGCAAGTAATACTGCTAATACAATCGCGATAATCCATTGGTTTAAACCAAATGCATTTTTCATTGAAGAAGCAATCGCATTTGATTGAACACCTGGTAACAGTAACCCAACTGATAATACAGTTACTACAGCAAAGATAATTGCGTAGATTTTACCTACTTTACCTTTAATACCTGATTCAATATAGTAAGCAGGTCCACCACGGTATTGTCCATTAATCTCTTTCTTATAAATCTGACCAAGTGTAGATTCAATAAACGCAGAACTTGCACCTAAGAATGCTGTTGCCCACATCCAGAATACTGCACCGGGACCACCAAGAAAGATTGCGGTAGATACACCAACAATGTTACCTGTTCCTACACGACCAGCTAATGACACTGCAATCGCTTGGAATGAAGATATACCTGTAGGTGATTTTTCCCCTTGAAACATCAACCGAATCATTTCTTTAAAATGCCGAACTTGGAAGAACCGCATCATAAATGAAAATAGTATACCGGTTAATAACAAACCATATACAAGTACTTTACTCCAAACAATTTCATTCATAAAGCTAACAATAGACTCCATAATTAATCTCCCCTTTGTTGTAGCTTTTAAGGTAATTTATAAATCAGAAAATTTCGAATTTACCTTGTTACGATTATACCATGTATAAATACACAATCAATCTTTTTTTGAAATTATACTCGCAAACAAAGTAAGCGCTTACATCATTGTTAAATAAGGTTTAGTATATTAATATATCAAAATTTATCCCTTACATTTTATTCACATTAACTTAATAATTATTCTAATCCGTACAATATAATCGCTCTAGAAAATAAAGGATATTGTTAATTATTATTAATCACATTTTTCATTGTTAAATCTGAATTTTCGCTTATAATATATAAGTATGACAAAGTTCTTAAGGAGGTTATTCCATTGTTAAATAAAGCTTGGTTTCGTACAGGAATTGCTATACTCCTAACGTTTCTAATTATTAAAGTATTTATGGAAATCAATCATATTTTTTATCCAGTAATCGTTATTATACATTCTATTTTATTACCGTTATTACTTGGTGGATTTTTATTTTATATTTGCTTACCTTTTCAAAAATTGCTCGAAAAACGAAAAATTCCGCGCTGGGGTAGCATATCAATTATTCTTATTACTTTAATATTGGTCATTATGTTATTTATCTCAACTATTGCACCTGTGCTAACAGATCAAATTAATAACTTAATTAAAAATATCCCATATATACAAAGGGAAGTACAAAATATTGTAGACTATGCCTTACAACAAAGAGATCGTTTACCAGATAACATTTCTCAAAAAATCAACGACTCTATCGAAACTATAAGTGCCATAGTTACTAAGATGCTTTCGAATTCATTTAGTTATATTTCATCATTAGTATCTACACTATTTTTACTAATTTTAGTACCATTTTTCTTAATCTATATGTTAAAGGATCACGAAAGATTTATTCCGTTTATCGCAAAACCATTTAAAGGACGTACAAAATGGTTTGTCGTTAATTTAAGTAAAGATATTAACCAAACTTTACAATCATATATTCAAGGTCAAGTTACTGTCAGTGTTATTCTTGGCGTATTACTATTTTTAGGCTATACATTTGTCGGTTTAGATTACGCACTATTATTAGCGCTACTTGCTTTAATCACAAATATGATACCTTTCTTAGGTCCATGGTTAGCATTTATACCCGCTGCAATCATAGCGTTAATACAAGATCCAATGATGCTTGTATGGGTTAGTATTATCACATTAATATGTCAACAGCTTGAAGGTAATGTCATTACGCCAAACATTATGGGTAAATCACTCAATATACATCCATTAACGATTATCACTGTTATATTAGCTGCCGGTAATTTAGGTGGATTTGTTGCCATTTTAATTGCAGTTCCAACATATGCTGTACTAAAAACAATTGTTAGAAATGTCTATACACATAGACAAACGATCAGTTCATCAGCAAATAGAACATTAGAAGATGATCCTATCGATGAAAACAAACTAAAATAATAAAAAGGAGCAAGACAATGAGATTACATTGTCTTGCTCCTTTTGTATTATCTTACTACGTGATAACCTGAGTCTACATGGATATTTTCACCAGTAACACCGCTTGAATAATCACTTAATAAATAAGCCGCTGTCTTACCTACTTCGATAATATCAACATTACGTTTCAATGGTGAACGCTCTTCAATTTCTTTAAGAATTGAATTAAAACCGCCAACGCCTTTCGCACTTAATGTACGGATTGGTCCAGCAGATATTGCATTCACACGAATATTATCTTCACCTAAGTCACGAGCTAAATATTTAACGTTTGCTTCAAGACTTGCTTTAGCAACACCCATCACGTTATAGTTTGGTACTGCAAATTCTCCGCCTAAGTATGTTGTCGCAACAATGCTTCCACCTTCAGGCATTAATTTTTTAGCTTCACGTGCAACTATCGTTAATGAGTAAGAACTAATATCTTGTGCTAATAAGAATCCTTCACGTGATGTATCTGTAAATCTTCCGCGTAAATCTTCCATGTTAGCAAAAGCAATTGAATGATAAACACCGTCAATTTGGCCGAATTTCTCGCCAATTTGTTCAAATGCTTGAATGACTTGATCATCTTGTTGAACATCACATTCGTATATATGTTGTCCTTGTTGATTTTTTAATTCGTCGAATAATTTTTCAAGTTGAATTTTACTACGTTCTTTTCTATAAGTGAATACTAAATTTGCACCTAATTCATCTAGTACTTTAGCTACGCCAAATCCTATACTTCTCTTATTCGCGATACCCATAATCACATATGTTTTACCTTCTAAATTGAACATTCAGTATACTCCTTTAATATGTATATTATTCATTACATTCATATTAAATAATAACACTGGTCATACCACCTGACAAGCGTTATACATTTCAATCCTAAATTAAAAGCTTGAGTTTTTGATGTTGAAGTATGCTCATAAAAAAATGCCACGCTAACGTGATTGTTTTTACTTTCTATCTCGTTAGATTTTCTAACAGGATTGTTTTCAAGAACTATCTCGTTAGCACATTGTTTTCTCACTTTTTGTAGTAAATCCGGGCTTTTGTGTGCTCCATTTACTCGCTAACGAGATTGTTTTCATTTTCTATCTCGTTAGATTTTCTAACAGGATTGTTTCCCAGAACTATCTCGTTAGCGTCTTGTTTTCTCACTTTTTGTAGTAAATCCGGGCTTTTGTGTGCTCCATTTACTCGCTAACGTGATTGTTTTTACTTTCTATCTCGTTAGACTTTCTAACAAGATTGTTTCCCAGAACTATCTCGTTAGCGTCTTGTTTTCTCACTTTTTGTAGTAAATCTGGGCTTTTGTGTGCTCCATTTACCCGCTAACGAGATTGTTTTCATTTTCTATCTCGTTAGATTTTCTAACAGGATTGTTTCCCAGAACTATCTCGTTAGCGTCTTGTTTTCTCACTTTTTGTAGTAAATCCGGGCTTTTGTGTGCTCCATTTACTCGCTAACGTGATTGTTTTCATTTTCTATCTCGTTAGATTTTCTAAAGTGATTGTTTCCCAGAACTATCTCGTTAGCCATAAACCCCAAGCATTTTTTAGCGTTATATTAAAAGTATGCTCATAAAAAAATGCCGACAAAGCTAAGACTTTGTCGACATACTTAAAACATAACTTAAATAAATTCCATATCTTGTTTCAATTGTGAAACATATTCTTTTGAACCTGTAACGATTAATTTATCGCCATATTGTAGTTCTGTGTCACCATGCGGAACGATTGAATCTTTCCCTCTAATAATACGAACGAAGATAACGTCTCCAGCAAATGGGAATGATCTTAATAACACATTATGATAACTGTGATTTTTCATTTCAATTTCATATAATGATGTTTCAACATTGCTTAATAAGTTCAGCATATTTGGTGATTCTATTAAACCTTTTAACAGTGTTTTATTACTTAAGAAACTACTAAAGAATTCAATATTTTTACCTTCAAATGCTTCATCTTCAAAGCCATTTTCTTGTTTACAAATAATACGTTTAACACCATGGTCATGTGCCATTAATGCGACTTTCTTATTAATCAAGTCATCATTAGCAGAACATACAATAATATCAGAATTAAATAATCCGAGTTCTATCAATTCTTCTTCAATATAGTCATCTAATTCAAACGTTCGAATACTTTGATCTAACTTTCTATTATCTGATAAATCTTTTCTAAAGAACATTGTCGTTTGATAAATATTTGAATGTATACTTTGTGCGACTGGTATTGATAATTGGTTTTTCCCGATAAAGCTTACTTTCACGATTGTCTTCGTCTCTTCCGGCATTGGGAATAATTTCTTGAATACAACTGGAACAAATACACATGTAATAACAGCACTTAAAATAAGTATGCCTGAAATTTCAGGTGAAATTGTGTCTAATTGTTCAGCTATTTTAGCAGCCGCAATAACGAGTGATAACGTTGACGTTAATAAAAATGCTGATGAAATCGTTGTATATTTATCGTACCATTTGCCAATATAAGCAACAGGTATAATTTTTGAAACTAGAAATGCGACAAACAATAATGGAATGATGATAAGTAAACTTGGTTCTTTGATTAATGAAGGAATATCTAAATTCACACCTACCATTATGAAGAAGATAGGAATGAAAAATCCATAACCAAATGAGTCTAATTTTTCTACCATATCTTGATCAGGGCCGAGTAAGGACACTATAACACCTGCTAAGAATGCACCAAGTATATTTTCAGCGCCTACACCTTCAGCGAGCGCAACTAATAAAATAATTAATGCGAATACGGCACGTATACCAATTTGTGTAGTTCCAGACGTCAATTTCTTTAGGAATGATGATTTTTTAAATAAACCACCAACGATATAGAATACAAAACTAAATACAATTAATATACCTATTAACCACAATGGAGAATCTCCATGTGCATTGACTGTCCCGTAAACTGTAAGCAATAACATTGTCGCTAAATCTGCAACAACGGCAACTAATAAGATAAATTGCCCAATATTCGTGTGCATAATGTTCATTTCTTTTAATGTAGGTACGACGACACCTAGACTAATCGTAGAAATAATGATAATCATTAATAGAACATCATCAATTAATCCAGTCCATTTAAATACGAATGCTAAGAAGATGGAAATAACCATGATCATACTAAATACAATCGTTGTTAAATATATATTGCTTGGTATTTCATTCTCATCTTCTTTATCTTCGTGTTTCTTCGTCTTAAATGCGTTGAAATCTATCTCTAAACCACTTAAAAACATCAAGAATATAAACCCTAATGTTGAAAGGATGGATAACCACGTATCTTCTTTTACTAATCCAAACAACGAATCTCCTAATATAATCCCCATTAATATTTCAGCGACAACAACAGGTAAGAATGATATTTTAAGTCTATTTACTAGAACCGGTGTTAAAAATGCTGCTATAACAACGATTACTAGTGATGTAAAACTTGAATGCTCCATATGATTCTCCTTAAATTAAATAAGACATAAATGCTGTTGCTAGTCCGAAATAAATTAACATACTGACAATATCGTTAATAGTAGTAATAAATGGTCCACTAGCAACGGCAGGGTCAATGTTCATTTTATTCATAAACATTGGAATAACAGCGCCCATTAATGTTCCGACAGTCATAGCGATTGTTAAACTAATAGATACAATTAATGCTAAGACCGGTTCCCTATATAATAATACGATAATAATAAATAAGCTAATCGCACAGAATACGCCGGTCAATAATCCTGAACCTGATTCACGTAATGCAAGTTTAAATTTGCTTTGCTCATCTATTTCACCAGTTGATATATTACGAACTGATACGGCTAATGATTGAGTTCCAGAGTTCCCACTCATCCCACTAATAATCGGAATAAATGCCGCAAGTAAAGCAACCTGTGATAATGTTTCTTCAAACTGACCAAGTATAGATGCAGTGATCATACCAAGTACAGTTAAGATTAATAGCCATGGTAAACGTTTCATGGCAGTTTGAAATACTGAATCATTCGTTGAGTCAATATCAGAAACACCGGCTAATTTAGAGTAGTCTTCACTTGCTTCTTCATCCATTACATCTAGGATATCATCAATTGTGATAATACCTAATAAATGGTCTTGATAATCAATAACTGGTAATGCGATTAAGTCATAATCACGCATCGTTTGTGCGACATCTTCTTGGTCATCAGCAACATTTGAACTAATGACACGTTCGCTCATAATTTCTTCAATATAAGCATCATTTTCTGCAACGATAAGGTCACGTAAAGAAATAACACCCGCTAATTTTTTATTTTCATTAACTACGAATATGACATAAATCGTCTCAGCTTGAGGTGCTTGTTCTTTGACATAAAACATTGCTTCCTTTACTGACATCGTTGAATAGACAGATATAAATTCTGTCGTCATGATACCACCGGCAGTATCTTCTTCATAATGTAGTAATGCTTTAATTTCTTTAGCATCTTCCCTATTCATGAGTGTAAGTAAAGTGGCAACTTTATTCTTAGAAAGTACATTTAATATATCCACGGCATTATCGTAAGACATATCACTTAACATCTGACTTGCATAATTGGCATTCATATTTTGAAATATTTCTTCATATTCCTCATCATCTAATTCCGTTGTTTCAAAGAAATCTGCAACTTCTAAAGGTGAAAGGAATTGATAGATTTTTTGTTTCAGTTCGTTATCACATAGTTCAAAGTATTCACCTTGATCATATGTATGCATACTTAAAAATTCTTCTCGAAATTGGTCTATTTCATCGTTAAATAATAAAGCGTCCAATTTGTCTTTATCGAACGCTTCATCTTCAACGAATTGTTCATTGTTATCGTTAACCAACTTTGCCACCTCCTCATAAAAATACAATTTATTATAGCACACCTCTAAGCACAAAGTTTTCTGGCATTTCATCAATTATATTAATTTTTTCATGTGTAATTGGATGAATAAAAATCACATTATTACAATGCAATAATTGATGGTTCACTTCTTCATCTTCAAAGCCATATAAACTGTCTCCAACGATTGGATGACCAATGTGTGATAAGTGTACTCTAATTTGATGTGTTCTTCCCGTAAATAATTGTAATTTCAATAAACTATACTGTCCATCGTCATTTATTCGATTAAATGACGTATGTGCAAACTTTCCATTCTCAGATACTTCTCTTTCAATAATTGAATGAGGTGCTCTACCTATTGGCAAACGAATATCACCATTTGCTTCGCCCACAACACCATGAACGATAGCTAAATAATATTTGCTTATATCACTGTTTGAAATCATATGATGTAACAGCTGATGTTTTGCAAATATAACAATACCACTTGTACCTCTATCTAAACGTGTTACGATATGTGGAATTGTTTGCTCATTGTTTTGATGCATATAATAAAGTACGCCCTCTACTAAACTGCCATGTCGATGATCTCTTGATGGAGATGTACTGACATTAGCAGGTTTCGAAATGATAATAAACCATTCATCTTCAAATAAAATCTGCAATTTCATTTGAAATGGCAGTAAATTATGACTCGGTTGTTCAATTGGTAAATGTACTTTTACTTGATCACCTGGATAAAGCATTTTACGTACAGTAACACTTTCTTCATTCACAAATAAAGCACCATTTTGCTTAATGGCGCTTAAACTACTTTTAGAAATGCCTTTTTCATATAATAATGCTTTTAAAGTCATTTCTATTTCTACATGATAAAGTATGACTTTCATATTTTAATCCTCATTCGAAATAAATGAATCATGGACTCTCTTCCAAAATGGAAATGGTCTAAATCTTGCAAAGCGTACTTTCTCGTTTGCGACTCTATACTGAATCGATTCGATGTTTTTATGCTTAACATTGACATGATCGATTGTAACTTGCAACGTATCATTATTAACTGGATGAATATGACATACATGATGTTTAGGTAAAACTAATGGTGACCCAACAGTTCTAAATACACGGTTGTTGATGGATGCTATTTCGGCAATTTGCATTGCTTCTAGAGAAGGATGAATTAATGCTCCTCCTAAAGCTTTGTTGTAAGCAGTTGAACCAGATGGCGTTGACACACATAAGCCATCTCCTCTAAACCTTTCAAACTGTTCACCTCTTAACACTAAATCTACAACTAACGTTGCACCATTATCTGTTTTGATTGTCGCTTCATTCAATGCTAAATATCGTGTTTCATATCCACCCTTTTTATAACGAATGATGACTTCTAGTAATGGATATTCAATCACTTGATATGTTGAATTATTGATTTCAATAATTAATTTCTCTACTTCATGTGGTAACCAATCTGCATAAAATCCTAAATGCCCTGTATGTACACCGACAAAACTTACATCGCCTAACATATGACTATATTGGTGAAATGCCTGTAACAAAGTACCATCGCCACCAACTGATATTACAATATCTGGAGACTCTTTATCTTCTATCATATTAAAGTCATTCATATGATTTTTCATCTTATACATTAATGCATTCGATTTAGAATCTCCTTTAGACAAAATATTATACTTCAAAGCATTCACCCCTTAATCATGATTATGTTTATTACTTTTCTGTCTCGAATAATACTTCTGTGCTTCTTGTATCTCTTCACGTATTTCGGACATTTCTTCATCCAATAAAAATGCCGCTTCAGCAGCTCTTTCCAGTCGATTTCTGATTTCTGGAGGATAATCACCATCATACTTATACCTTAAAGTATGTTCAATTGTCGCCCAAAAATTCATTGCTAAAGTTCTAATTTGTATTTCTGCCAAAATATTTGTTTGACCGTGTAATGTCTCAATTGGGTAACTGATGATTACATGATAAGAACGATAACCACTTTCTTTCGTGTACTCAATGTAATTACGCTCTTCTATGACTTCAAAGTCTTGACGTTGTCTTAATAACTCAACAACAACATCTATATCATCAACAAATTGGCACATCATTCTTAAACCAGCAATGTCATACATTTCTTCTCTCAAACGATCAAATGGAATATCACGTTGATTTGCTTTATCTATAATGCTTGAAATTGGTTTCACACGGCCCGTTACAAATTCAATTGGCGAAGGTCTATCTAAAGATTCATATTGCTTGCGCAACCCCTTCAACTTAATCTTTAATTCATCAATTGCTTGTTTATATGGTGCCAAAAATTCTTCCCATTGATTCATAACCATCACTCCGCTTTGTTTAATTCAAATGCTTCCTCGACAGTAGCCACAAAATCTTTGCCATAATTGTGATTATCTGCAATATTATCTAATAAAAATTCCATTTCTTCTTTAAATGAAGTCAATTTAATTTGATCATTCACAATAATCTCTTTATCTAAATGTTCATGTATCATAGACCAAGTTTCTTCTACAAATAATAAATATTGATATTGTTCACCATTATCTAACATATATACAAACGCATGATTATCACTATCTACTATCATATGTTCTGCTGGTTCTAAACCTTCAGTAGATTTGTCAGTGTAACATTGAATTTGATTATCTTTTATCTTAATTTCATTTACATAAATACGCATTGCTGTTCCTCCTTATTCCAATCTATTTTAACACATTTTAATTTAAACATTCATGCCATCACTCTAAATTTATGTAATTACTTGTTTTCACGTAAATCTTCTATAATAATAGAAGGAAAGGAAGTGTTACATAATGGCAGAAGAATTAGAAATTGAATTTAAAAATATACTCACACCTCTTCAATATAAAAAAATCAAACAGACCTATTTTAACGATAATCAACCATTTAAACAAACAAATTACTATATAGACACACCAAACCATGATATCATTTCAAAAAAAATGGCACTAAGAATCAGAAAGAAAGCTGAACATTATGAAATGACATTAAAAGTACCTCAAACAGTTGGACTTTTAGAATATAATGAAGTTGTCGATGAATTACCTAGTGAAGATCGTTTCCTTCATAGAAATGAATTACCTCCTCAAATTGTTCAAGTATTATCAGAACATCATATTGAAATAGAAAATTTACGATTACTCGGTGAACTGACAACATACCGATTAGAAAAACAATTAGATTCAGGATTGTTAGTACTTGATCACAGCTTATATTTAGGAATTGAAGATTATGAGTTAGAGTTTGAAGTTACCGATTATGAGCAAGGTGAAATTGCATTTGAACAATTATTAACTGATCTTCAAATTGATAAACAAACGCCTGACAATAAGGTTAAACGCTTCTTTGATGCAAATAGACGAACTACTTGAAACAACTTTCATTACAAGTCGAAATACTTTCAAAAATTTATGAACATGTTATATTAATATTATCAATATTGAAATAAGCAAGAAAAGGTGAAATTATGACGCCATACGAAGTTATCGACCCCACAGATTTATACGACATGATTGATTACTTTTATGAACGAGTAGCAGAAGACACGCGAATTAATCATCTTTTTCCAGGCGACTTTGCTGAAACAAGTCGCAAGCAGAAACAATTTTTAACACAATTTTTGGGTGGTCCTTCTTTATATACTGAAGAACACGGACATCCAATGTTACGACAACGTCACTTACCATTTACGATTACGCAATACGAAAGAGATGCTTGGTTAGAAAATATGCATATCGCGCTTACCTCATCTCGTCTTGATAAAGATGTCCAAGAATATTTATACGAAAGACTAAAGCTAACTGCAAATCACATGGTTAACGCTTAATATAGTGAAGGTGGATAATATGGCCGAAGAATTAAGATTAATCCATGCTAATGAACAAAATAATATAGATTTAACGCCAGTAAGCAAAATTGAAATTTATTCATTTTTCGATCCATTTTGCGAGGATTGCTTCAATCTATCATCAACATTAGCAAAGTTAAAAATCGAATATCAAAAATATGTTAAAATCCGTCAGATTTTAAACCCGTCTCTTAAAGTTTTAACGAAATGCCAAGCGCAAAGTACATGTGAATTTGATAACGTTGCGTTAGCATTTAAAGCAGCCGAATTACAAGGGCATAACAGAGCGACAAGATTCTTAAATCTGATACAGAATGAGATCATTCCTCATGAAAAAATAATCACTTCTGAACTAATTAGAAAGTGCGCTTATAAATCAGGAATTGATTTACCTGTATTCATCAAAGATTTAAAGGATCCAGCATTAAAAGAAAGTCTACAAACAGACTTACACATCGCAAGAGAGATGGATATAAACATGACACCTTCCCTTGTGTTCTTTAATGAAGATGTTCATGCTGAAGGACTTAAAGTTGAAGGATTATACCCATATCATATTTATACGTATATCATCCAAGAACTGATTGGTACAGAAGTAGAAAAACAACTTCCTCCAAAACTTCTTGAATATATACAGACGCAAAACATTATTACAGAACAAGAAATTGAAACAATATATGAATGGCCAGAAAAGATTGTAAAAAGAGAATTGAGAAAACTACAATTACAAGGTTATATCGAACAACAAACATCCGTACATGGAGACTTCTGGCAATATAAGAAAATGAATGAAAAAGCAAAATAATCTAATGCAATAAAAAAAGCACTTCTTACGAGGAAAATAAATTCCAAGTAAGAAGTGCTTTTTCATTTGAGTGTGGTCTACTCACTACTCAAATCTTAATTAGATAACTTTTGGGATGTTAACTTTAGATAAAAAAAACACCGTGTCTGATTACACGGTGCTTAAACAAAGGGGATGGGAGAAATTTTTCACTTCAAACAAAGGGGTATGTTTGTTATGTGATTAATTTCATGTATGTAATATAACATGGTATGTACACCGAATTCAACAAAAAACACCGTTTTTTTTGATTTGTCACATACTTGTCATATTGGAAACGCGTTCATGCCTTAAAGTTCTTTTACAAGCTTCTCAAAGGCATTTAATTTCTCTTCAAACACTTCCATCGCTTCTTCTATTGGCTGTTTAGATGTCATATCTACGCCTGCTTTTTTCAAAACTTCAATTGGATAATCTGAACTACCCGCTTTTAAGAATTCATTAATATATCTTGTAACTGCTGGTTCACCTTCATCTAATATTTGTTTACTCAATGCTTGTGCGGCACTATAGCCAGTCGCATATTGATAAACGTAAAAATTATAATAGAAATGAGGAATTCTTGACCACTCTTTAGCAATATTTTCATCAGTCACAACTGAATCACCAAAGTACTTCTTATTTAATTCGGCATATTCCGTATTTAATCGATCAGCAGTTAAAGGTTCACCCTCTTCTACAATCTTATGAATTAAATATTCAAATTCCGCAAACATTGTTTGTCTGAATAAAGTTGCTCTAAATCTCTCTAATTCTTGATTTAATAAATACTTACGTTTTTCAGGATCTTCTAAATTTTTATCCATGTATTCACTTAATAATGCTTCATTTGTTGTTGAAGCTACTTCAGCTACAAAGATTGAATAATCACTTTCGTTAGACAATTGATGTTTACGACTAAAGTAACTATGTGCCGAATGTCCAAATTCATGAATAAGTGTAAATAAATCAGAAATTGAATCTGACCAATTCAACAGTATAAATGGATTTGTTAAATGTGCACCTGAAGAATAACCACCTGAACGTTTACCTTTATTTTCATAAACGTCTACCCATCTATTGTTCAATCCTTCTTCAACGACATCCATGTATTCTTTACCCATTGGTTGTAATGCTTTCAACATCCAATCTTTCGCTTCTTCATATGGCATTTCAAATGATGAATTTTTAACTAATGGTGTGTACATGTCATACATATGCATTTCATCTAAGCCTAATAGCTCTTTACGCAATTCAGTATAACGATGTAACAATGGAAGATGTTTATGTACTGTTTCAATCAAATTGTCATATACGTCTTCAGGTATAAAGTTATTAGATAACGCTTGCTCTCTCGCTGATTGATATTGGCGCACTTTAGAGCTAAATATTGCAGTTTTGACTTTACCACTTAAAGTTGCAGTCAATGTATTATTGTGACTACCATATGCTTCATAGACGTTGTCATAAGCTGACTTTCTTAAGATTCTATCTTCAGATTCTAATAATTTGTTATAAGTACCTTGTGTTAATTCATGTTCATTACCGTCTTTATCAATCGCAGGTTTAAATGATAAATCTGCATTGTTAAACATACCAAAGACATTACTTGGCGTTTGTAATGCTTCACCCGCTTCAGCAAGTATCTTCTCTTCTTTATCACTTAAAATATGTGGTCTTTTTTTATTTAACTTTTCAATATCAAATTGATATCTCTTTAAGTCTTCATTAGATTCAACAAATTCGTTTAATGTTGTTTCATCAATAGACATTAATTCAGGTAAGATAAAGCTCCATGCACTAGCAAATTTATTAGCCAATGTTGCTGCTTTTGCTTCATAACCAGCATATTTATCATTTGCTGTATCTTGGTCATGTTTTAAGTGTGCATACACATAAACTTTACCTAACTTTTCATCAATCTCACTATCTAATAACAATGCTTGATAAAGTGTGTCAGAACTATCCTTTAAGTGCCCTTTGAATTGTTCTTCTTTACCAAGATATGTTTCTAATTCTTTGAATGCTTCTTCATAAGCTTCATCTGAAGGGAAAATTGTTGTTAAATCCCAAGTGTATTGCTCTTGTTGTTCTTCTCTCGTAATTAGATTTGCCATTTTAATAGCCTCCTTTGATTATCGTACTTATAATTTTCTCATTAAACGCTTGATTTTGCACGTGATATAGCCTTTTTCTGAATGATTGTAAAGTATGTATTTACTGCCCTTTTTAGTACGTCCATCTTTGAATAATTAAAATGAAATGATCTGAACTTTATAAACCCATACAATTTTTTGAATGAAAATGTACCTTCTTTAATTTCCTTATAGATAAAAGCTTGCCAAGTAATACAATGCGTTAAGAAATAAATTTGTTCCGGTACAATAATCCCTATAATATCCAGTCGTTTCTCATTTAGTAGTCTCGCTTGATACAGCATCGAAAGTGTCGGTTCTAATACATTTCTCTGTTTCTTACATTTACTAATATATTCATCATATGCTTGATTGGTTAAATAAAATGTTGGAACCTCACATCTTTCACAGTGCGGTATTAAATCCATCCATTGAATAACCTTTCTATTAGCTATAAATAGATGCTTATCTATTGATTGGATATTCTCATACTTGATTAACGTTTGTGTAATTGGATTATATGTTAATAATGTTCGCTCAGTACAATTAATTAATGCTGCTTCAAAATAATTCAAATGGAGCATACCGTCACTATACGTTACGTCCTTCCCAATCCATTTAACATCCATATTTAGTGCGTGATAACCTTCAGTTCGATTTAGCAGTAAAGTAAAACTAATCGGTGAATATTGAAATTCAACAATCAATCGCTTATTAATAATAATATCCGGAATTTGATTAATTTCTGACAAATAGTATTCCATATCCACTTGTACTTTATTATTTAATTTGGCATAAATATGATGCTTAGATGAGATATGTTCTAAAGACTCTTTCTTCATTGCCGAATTGGAACAAGCACTATTAGATTTGTGTGCAAAATGGATAATCGTGTGTCGTCCTTTTCTTAAAATAAGTTCACATAAACATTCCGGACATCTATATTCTTCTCTTTCCTCTGCATATTGCGCATGCACTAATTCATTGTCTTGGTTCAAACCGATTAACATAAAAAAACACCTCTTTACTTTATTAAACGTAAAGAGGTGTTCAAATTACTTATTTAGTTTTTTGGTTCAAAATATCTTGTAATTTGTCCTGTAACATTATAACTCATGACAACTTTAGCGTAATCATCAAGGTATAATTTAGATATTTGTGTTGGATTTGCATATTCAAGCAATTGTCCATAGAAATCATTGATAATTTCTTCACTATCAATTTGATCAAATTGTACATAGTAATAATATTTATTATCTAACATATATAGTAAGTCAGTAAATACAATGTCTTTGTGTTCGTTATAATGTGCGTATTCAATAATATCTTCTAACTCTTCGAATCTAACAAGCAAACCAATATCTTTAGGGATGAATGGTTTATCATCATTATCTTCATTTAAAAGTTCTCCGATATTTTGATCTGAATCGAGTGCTTGAGATAAGAAATCATTGACTTGATATTCTAATTGTTCATTAGATTCTTCATCAGTCATGTTCATCAGTTCATCACCTTTAGATTTTGAAACTGTTACTTCAACACCCTTTTCAAATGCATGTACTTGAATCCATAATGGGCCTTCAACTACAAATTCTTCTTCGTCATTAATTTCATCCATCATTGACCAGAAAAACTCTTCCCCACGTTTACGGTTTGTCCATAAGTCTTCCCTTTTAAAACCACGTGCTTCGATATCCTGATATGTGATAAATAACTTTACAGTTGTTTCATCAATTCGTTCTATTCTCATAATGTCACACTCCCTTACTGTCGGAATAGTACATTCATTGTATTATAAACAAATACATTTTAACAGTAATTTGTTTAATCCATCAGCATTTAATTTTAAATACTCATACAGCACGTATTATCCCGTTTAAATTTGATAAAAAAATAAAATAAGAGGCAGCGACAAAAAATGTCACAGCCTCTTAAATTTAATATTAGATTAAATTAGTCAACCATACGTTGCGCTTCCATTAGTTGGAACGTACGTACTTTTCTTGGTAAGAAACGACGAATCTCATCTTCGTTATATCCAACTTGTAAACGTTTGTCATCTAAAATAATTGGACGACGAAGTAAACCTGGATTATCTTGTATAATTGTATATAATTCTTGTAGAGGTAATGCATCGATATCTACATTTAATTTTTGATATGTTTTAGAACGAGTTGAAATGATTTCATCTGTTCCATCTTCTGTCATTTTTAAGATTGCTTTAATTTCATCTAATGTTAAATGTTCTGAAAAAATATTTCGCTCCGTATACGGAATGTCATGTTCTTGTAACCATGCTTTCGCTTTACGGCAAGATGTGCAACTTGGTGAAGTAAATAATGTTACCATACATCTCACTCTCCTAATCGAATATAATTTATGTTAAACGTCAGTGATTTTATAAGATACTTTACACTTATAACATATATACCCATTATAGCTATAGGTTAAACAACATATGTTCACTTGGTTTACTCTTTATCTATTTGCTATAAATACATTGTATAACTCAAAGATTAAAATTAAATGAGAAACTACTAATAATTCATTAAAAACCAAATAAATTATTGGTGAATTTTCTATTCACAACATATTTATCTATTAACTAGAATAACACAACTTACAAATGATTAAAATACTGTTATAATGATATAAAGAAATTTTGTAGAAAAGAGGCAACATATAATGGAAACTTTGTTCTCAGGCATCCAGCCTAGTGGTATCCCAACTTTAGGTAATTATATTGGTGCATTAAACCAATTTAATCAAATTCAGCATGATTATGACTGCTACTTTTGTATAGTAGACCAACATGCAATTACAGTACCTCAAGATAGACTTAAATTAAGAGAAAATATACGTAAATTGGCAGCTATTTATTTAGCATCAGGTATAGATCATAAGAAAGCAACATTATTTATACAATCAGAAGTACCTGCACATATACAAGCAGGTTGGATTTTAACTACAATCACTTCCGTCGGTGAATTGGAAAGAATGACACAATATAAAGATAAAGCTCAAAAACAAACACAAGGCATACCTGCTGGATTATTAACATATCCACCACTTATGGCTGCTGACATTGTACTATATAATACAAATATTGTTCCAGTTGGCGAAGACCAAAAACAACACTTAGAATTAACAAGAAATACAGTTGATCGTTTCAACTCTAAATACAACGATATATTAACAAAACCAGAAATTCATATGCCAAAATTCGGTGCACGTATTATGAGTCTACAAGATCCAACTAAGAAAATGAGTAAAAGTGATGATAATCAAAAGAACTTTATTTCACTGTTAGACGAACCAAACGTTGCTGCTAAAAAAATTAAAAGCGCAGTTACAGATTCTGATGGTATCGTAAAATACGATAAAGAAAACAAACCAGGTATCAGTAACTTACTCGTTATATATTCAAGTCTTACAAATAAAACAGTTGAAGAACTTGAAGTAGCATATGAAGGAAAAGGTTATGGCGACTTCAAAGGCGACTTAGCTGAAGTAGTGAAACAATTCCTTTTAACTTTCCAAGAAAAATTCAACTATTTCTATGAAAATAAAGACGTATTAGATGAAATCTTAGATCAAGGTAGAGACAAAGCAAGTTTCGTTGCAAATAAAACACTTAAAAAGATGGAAAACGCAATGGGATTAGGACGTAAAAGAAAATAGTAAATATTAAAACGACTTGGATGAAAAAATCCAAGTCGTTTTTTTGTTGTCGACATCCCTATTTTATAATGAAAGATGTTCTAACGGGATTGTTTCTCAGAACTATCTCGTTAGCGCTTTGAACACTAACTTTTTTCATGATTTTTCACCTAAAAGCAGGATTTTTCCCCGCTAACGGGATTGTTTTCACTTTCTATCTCGTTAGATTTTCTAACAGGATTGTTTCCTAAAACTATCTCGTTAGCGCGTTGAACACTAACTTTTTTCATGATTTTTCACCTAAAAACAGGATTTTTCCCCGCTAACGGGATTGTTTTTACTTTCTATCTCGTTAGAATTTTTAACGGGATTGTTTTCACTTTCTATCTCGTTAGATTTTCTAACAGGATTGTTTCCTAAAACTATCTCGTTAGCGCGTTATACATAGTATTTTTTAGCGCTGACTCCTGCGGGAACAGCATGATTCGAAGACTACAGGCTGAGAACATGCCCGCGGAAAGCATGCGCAAAAAATACTAATAAATATTAAAACGAGGCTGGGACATAATATATGTCTCAGCCTCGTTTGAGTTTCTTGGCAGTAGATGACTGAGTTAAAAATGCGCTTGTATCAAGCTTTTTTCAACTCTAGTCATCCTTGCCGGGGCGAGATACGAAATCTTTTTTTGTAAATTAGATTTCTGTCCCGCTCCCGTTTTTTTGTTCTCATATATTATTTCTCAATATAGGCTTCTTTTAATGTTGTCACACCACCAAATTGATGATTCACGACATTTTTAACATTTGATTTCTGCATTTGTGCTACCCCAACTTGATAAAGTGGAACAATGCCCGCTTCATTTAACAACATACCTTCTGCACGCTGTAATTCAGATAATCGTTTATCAGGGTTACTCGCTAATGTTGAATCTGCTGCTTTTATAATACTGTCATATGATTTATTAGACCATCCTGTATTATTGTGAGATCCATCAGTTACATATAATTCTAGGAATGTCATTGGATCTGGATAATCCGGAATCCAATTCTCTAGTGACATTTCATATTCCCCTTTTGAAACAACATCTAATTTTTGTTTAAATGGTTGTTGTTTGATTTTAATTGTAACGCCAGGTAGATTTTTTTCTAATTGCTCTTTAAAGTACTCTGCATCTCTTTTAGCTGTATCTTTATCATAAGTCATTAACTCTATTGTGAACTTATCTTTTCCTAATGCTTTTTTAGCTTTTTCAAAATGCGCTTTCGCTTCTTTTACGTTGTATTGATTTTTATTTTTTACGCCATCTTGATATTCTTTGCCTTTACTATCTTTCACAAAACCTTTTGGTACAAAATTATCTGCTGCTATTGAACCATTATTTAAATTATTTTTCACATATGCTTCTTTATCAATCGCTTTCGCAAATGCTAATCTAAAGTCTTTATTCTTAAATTCTGGAACGGTATCTTCATTTAATTTGAAGTAATATGTCACTGTTCCTAATTCTGTACTAAATTCTTTCTTATCTTTATATTTCTTAACTTGTTCTGCTGGGACATCTACAATATCCAATTTATTCGTTTCATATAAATTCATCGCTGTTGATGCTTCTTTGACGACTTGGTAGTTCACTTTATTTAATTTCACTTTACCTTTATCCCAATATTCATCATTTTTAGTTAAAGTTACTTTATCATCTGGTTTCCATTGTGACATTTTAAATGGTCCATTATAAAGTGTAGATTTTACAGTAGTTCCATACTTATCGCCTTGTTTTTCAACGAATTTTTTATTTTGAGGCATAAATGTTCCAAATGATAATAACTCTTTGTAATATGGTAGTGATTTTGTTAGCTCAAATTCTAAAGTATGATCGTCTATTGCTTTAACCCCTAAATCTTCCGGTTTTTTCTTACCCGTATTAATTGCTTCAGCATTTTTAATATCGAATAAAATGTATGCATATTCAGATGCTGTATCTGGGTCTACAACTTTTCTCCAAGCATACACAAAATCATTTGCAGTAACTGGATCACCATTTGACCATTTCGCATCATCTCTTAATTTAACTGTCCATTTTTTACCGTCATTTGTAATTTTCGGTTCGCCTTTAGCAACTGCCGGAATGGCCTTATCATCTTTATCTAATGTATATAACCCTTCCATCGTTTGGAAGAACATATCAAATGATAATCCATCTGTAGCCATTGCCGAATCCATAGTAGGAACATCCCCATTGATTTGTAAATCAAGCGTTTCATCGCTCTTACTGTCTTTCTTTCCTCCACCTGAAGAACACGCACTTAGTACTAATACCGCCGTTAACATGATTGCCATGAACTTTAAAAATTTAGACATATGACTCATCCCCCTTATATTTTAAATACTGAAATTACTTTTGAACTGAAGCATGTTTCAAATCAGTATCTCCACCAAATTGGTGTCTTTCAATGCCTTTAACATAGTCTTGAGTCAGTCTTGCATTACCTTGTTGATAGATCGGCACAACTACCGCTTCATCTAGCAATAATGATTCTGCATCTTGCATTGTACTAATACGTTCTTGCTCTTTATTTAATAGTGCATGTCCTGCTTCATTGATTTTCTTATCATATTCTTTATTTTTCCAACCTGTTTCATTCATTACATTGTCACTCGTAAATAATTCTAAGAATGTCATCGCATCTGGGTAATCAGGGCCCCATCTACCAAATGAAATTTGATAATCCATCTTTTCTTCTAGTTTTAATTTTTGTTTGTAAGGTTGTTGTTTCACTTTAATTGTTACGCCCGGTAAATTCTGTTCAATTTGTTCTTTGAAGTATTCTGCATCTTTTTTCGCATTATCTTGATCGTAAGTTAATAATTCAAAAGTGAATTTATCTTTGCCAAGTGATTTTTTAGCTGCTTCTAAATGTTTCTTAGCTGCTTTTTTATCGAATTTATTTTCAGATTTCACGCCTTTAACGTAATCTTCACCTTTCGTATCTTTAACAAATTCTGTTGGCACTAGTGTATTCGCTGCTTTTGAACCATTATTTAAATTACTCTTAACGTATTGGTCTTTATCAATCGATTGTGCGATTGCCATTCTTAAATCTTTATTTTTAAATTCAGGTACATCTTTTTGATTCAATCTCATGAAGTACACTCTTGCTTCAAGCTCCGTATTATAAGCTTTATCTTTTTTATATTTATTAACGTTTTCAGCTGGGATTAAAGTTTCATCCACATCGTCTGCGTTATACATATTTAATGCAGTTTGAGGCTCTTTCACTACTTTATAATTTACTGCGTCTAATTTCACATTACCTTTATCCCAGTAATGTTTATTCTTTATTAATGTGTAACGATCTTCCGTTTTCCAACTTGATAAAGTAAATGGTCCATTGTATAGCGTGTCTTTTGCTGTTGTACCGTATTTCTCACCTTTATCTTTGGCAAACTTCTCGTTTTGAGGTAAGAATGAACCAAATGTTAATAACTCTTGATAATATGGTAACTCACGATTCAATTTGATTTCTAAAGTATGATCATCAATTGCTTTCACACCTAATTCACTAGGCTTTTTCTTTCCATTATTAATGTCTTCTGCGTTCTTAATATCAAACATAATAAATGCATATTCAGAAGCTGTCTTTGGATCTACAAGTTTACGCCAAGCATATACAAAATCTTGTGCTGTCACATCATCACCATTAGACCACTTTGCATCTCGTAGTTTAATAGTCCAAGTCAGCCCATCATCTGACTTTTCAGGATCAGACTTCGCAATGCCAGGTATCGCCTTATCATTCTTATCTAACTTGTACAAACCCTCCATCGTATTATTTAATGTATCAAAAGAAACTGCATCTGTTGCTAATGTCGAATCCATGGATGGTATATCAGATATAGAAATTAAACGTAACTTTTTGCCATCCCCTGCAGAAGAGCTACTGTTATCCTTTCCACCACCACTACATGCTGATAAAACCAACACTAATGATAACAATACGAGTACTTGCCACCTCAAATATTTCTTGTTCATACACATTTCCCCTTATTCGATTTTTGAAAATTCAGTCATTTTCTGAACTTTCTTTAATTATAAAGATAATTTCAATTTGACGCAACATAACTTTAAATTATATGAATAGAATATATTTTTTGTTTATTACATTAACTTTTGTAATTAATCAAGATTTTTAGTAGGCTATGTTCGCTCTAACGAGATTGTTTCCTAAAACTATCTCGTTAGTGAGTTATTTTCTCATTTTTTGTAATTAATCAGGATTTTTCGTGGGCTTTGTTCGCTCTAACGAGATTGTTTTTACTTTCTATCTCGTTAGATTTTCTAACAGGATTGTTTCCCATAACTATCTCGTTAGCCATGCTCAATGTTGCTTGTCAGCCTTCACTTGCAATGTTCAGCATTTTTTAGCGCTGACTCCTGCGGGAACAGCATGATTCGAAGACTACAGGCTGAGAACATGCCCGCGGAAAGCATGCGCATAAAAAATGCCGACAAAGTGATAACTTTGTCGACACTCTGGGAGGATGGGATTACGAAATCTTTTTTATAAATTAGATTTCTGTCCCACTCCCTTTAACTTAAATTATTTAGCTCCAGCGATTTCTACTTCTTTAAGTGAATAATCGCCACCATATTTATGATTTTGCCAATTTTTAATATAAGGCTGTCTCAAACGAGCTGCACCAGTTTGGTATAACGGTGTAATAGACGCAGATTCTAAGAATTGAGATTCTGCATTTTGTAGCTCCTTAATTCTTTCATCACTTTTATCAGATTTTAGCATTTCATCTGAATTAGCTTTTTCAAGTGCTTTATCATATTCTTTATTAGCATAACCTGTTTGGTTATGTGGTGAATCTGATGTAAATAAATCTAAAAATGTTGTTGGATCTGGATAGTCAGGGAACCAACCTGCAAATGAAATATCGAAATCTTTTTTAGCTTCTAAAGATAATTTTTGTTTAAATGGTTGTTGTTTAATTTTTAATGTGACACCTGGTAAATTCTTCTCAATTTGCTCCTTAACGAACTCACCTGCTTTTTTAGATTCGTCTTCATCATAAGTGAGTAATTCAATCGTAATTTTATCTTTACCTAACGCCTTTTTAGCTTTTTCTAAATGTTTTTTAGCTTCTTTCTTATCATAACTTAATGGAGATTTAACGCCTTTTGTATAATCATTTCCTTTACTATCTTTAACAAAATCTTTAATCATAAGTGTGTCTAATGGTTTAGAACCATTATTAAGTAATGAATTGACATACGATTTCTTATCTATTGATTTTGAAATTGCTAATCTAAGGTCTTTATTTTTCAGGTTTTTATTTTTTTCTTTGTTAATTCTAAAGAAATAACTACCTGACGTAGCTTCTGTTGAGAAATCTTCTCTACCTTTGTATTTCTTAATATTTTGAGCATCTAATCCAACAGTATCAAGTTTACCTGTTTGATACATATTAATTGCCGTTTGTGTGTCTTTAATAATTTTCACATTAACTGCATCTAATTTCACTTTCTTTTTATCCCAATAATTTTCATTCCGTTCAAGTTTCCACTTATCTTCTGTTTTCCATTCAGTTAATTTGAAAGGACCATTTGATAACGTTGACTTAGCAGTAGTACCATATTTTTCACCTTGTGATTTCACAAATTTTTCATTTTGAGGCATATATGATGCAAATGCCAATAAACTTTCCATCCATGGAACGTCTTTAACTAATTTAATTTCTAGCGTATGATCATCAACTGCTTTAACACCAAGGTCTTCTACTTTTTTCTTACCTGCTGTAATATCTTTGGCATTCTGAATATTTTCAAACATATACGAGAATTCAGCAGCAGTATCTGGATCTACAGAACGTCTCCATGCAAACACAAAATCATTTGCAGTAACAGGATCTCCGTTTGACCACTTTGCGTTATCTCTTAATTTTATCGTCCAAGTTTTACCGTCACTTGATTTTTCAGGTTTTCCTTTAGCCACACCAGGAACTGGTTTATCATCCTTATCAAGCACATATAAGCCTTCTAATGTTTGTGTGAACGTCGTAAATGAAACTTGATCAGACGCTAATGATGAATCCATTGTAGGGATATCATCACCTGAAGATAAATTTAATTCATTCTTTTCTTTTGTTTTTTTAATATTATCTTCATTAGATTTCTTATTACCTCCACTACATGCCGATAATATTAATACCATTGATGCGATAACTGCTATGAATACAAAAAAATTTTTATTCATTTTTAGCCTCCTTTTAGTATGTATATAAAGAAAAGCAATCAATGTTTACATTGATTGCTTTCATTTAATTTTATTTAGATTTTGCTCCAGCGATTTCTACTTCTTTAAGTGAGTAGTCTCCACCGAATTTATGTTGTTGCCAATTTTTAACATAAGGTTGACGTAAACGTGCTACACCATCTTGATACACAGGTGCAATTGCTGCATCATCTAATAACATACCTTCTGCTTTTTGTAATAATTTCAAACGTTTTTCAGCATTTTCATCTTTAAGCATTTCATCTGAATTTGCTTCATCTAAAGCTTTGTCATATTCAGGATTACTATATCCACTTTGGTTATGTGGACTATCTTTCTTGAATAAATCTAGGTAAGTTGTTGGATCTGGATAGTCAGGACCCCAACCACCGTATGCTACATCATAATCTTTGTTACTTTCTAATTTAAGTTTTTGCTTAAATGGTTGTTGTTTAATTTTAATCGTAACACCTGGAAGATTAGATTCAATTTGTTCTTTCATAAATTGACCTGCTTTTTTACTTTCTTCCGCATCATAAGTTAAATATTCAATAGTAAACTTATCTTTACCTAATTCTTTTTTAGCTTTGTCATAAAGTTTTTTAGCTTCTTTTTTATCATAATTTAATGGTGATTTAACGCCATCTTTGTAGTCTTTACCATCTGGCATTTTAACGAAATCTTTAATCATTAAAGTATCACTTGGTAATGAACCATTTTTCAATAATGAATCAGTATACGCATTTTTATCATATGATTTTGCTAATGCTTTACGAAGATTTTCATTTGCTAAATCTTTATTTTTCGTTTGATTCAATCTGATAAATCTACTTGTTGCAACTAGTTCAGTTGTGAAGTCTTTTCTTTTTTTGTACTTCGCAACGTTTTGAGATTCAATAACTACTGAATCTGCTTTACCTGTTTCATATAAGTTCAATGCAGTTTGTAAATCTTTAATAACTTTATAATTTACTTCACCTAATTTAACTTTATCTTTATCCCAATATTCTTTATTAGGTTTTAAAGTCCACTTATCTTCAGTTTTCCATTGTGATAATACGAATGGTCCATTTGAAAGTGTTGTTTCAACAGTTGTACCGTATTTGTCCCCTTGTTTCTTAACAAATTTCTCATTTTGTGGATTGAATGAACCAAATGCTAATAATGCTTGCATCCAAGGTACATCTTTCACTAATTTAATTTGTAATGTATGATCGTCTACTGCTTTTACACCTAATTCTTCAGGTTTTTTCTTACCAGCAGTGATTTCTTTTGCGTTTTCGATATTTTCAAACATATATGCATACTCAGCTGCTGTTTTTGGATCAACTGTTCTTTGCCAAGCGAATACAAAGTCCTTAGCCGTTACAGGGTCACCATTTTGCCATTTAGCGTTATCTTTTAATTTGATCGTCCAAGTTTTCCCGTCAGCTGATTTTTCTGGTTCTCCTTTTGCTACACCTGGAATTGGTTTATCATTTTTATCTAAAACATATAAACCTTCCATTGTTTGTGCAAATGTAAAGAATGCTACTTGGTCAGTTGCTAAAGATGGATCTAAAGTTGGAATATCAGATGTTGAAACTAAGTTTAAAACATTTTCTTTTTTCTCAGTTTTAACGCCACCTTTACTGCCACCCTCTTCATTTTTCGATCCTCCACCACTACATGCCGCTAACGTTAAAACAGCTGCAACTAATAAAGATACTAATACCGAAAGTCTTTTCCTCATATAGTATTTCCCCCTTGTTCTCCTTCTTCTGAATTTTCAGAAGATTTATAATTTTATTATATTTTAAAATTGTACGAAATACAATAGGCTTTCATACAATATTTAAACCTTTGTTATATTGCTAAAATTTAATTGATTATTCCCTTGTCAATTAAGCCTCTGTTAAATCAAATGTTTTATTATAGTTTTCTTTTTTCTCAGCAAATTCTTTCTCTGAACAATATACAAAGTGGTCTGGACCAACTTCTCTCAGTTCCAGCTGATCATCATCTGTATACTTATGAATTTCTGGGTTGTAGGATGATCTCGTTCTTGTACGTTCAGAATCTGGGTCAGGTAAAGGAATCGCTGATAACAATGATTTCGTATATTCATGTTGAGGGTGTTTATAGATTTGATCAGATGGTCCAAGTTCAACCAATTTACCAAAGTACATAACACCAATTCTATCTGAGATATATTTAACCATTGATAAATCATGAGCAATGAATAAGAATGTAATTCCTTTTTCATCTTGTAATTTCTGCATTAAGTTCACAACTTGCGCTTGAATAGAAACATCTAATGCTGAAATAGGTTCATCGGCAATAATAAATTCTGGTTCTACTGCCAATGCCCTAGCAATCCCTAGCCTTTGACGTTGCCCTCCAGAGAATTCATGAGGATATCTATTCGCATGCTCTTTAGATAAACCTACTGTTTCTAACAATTCATAAACACGTTTTTTTCTTTCTTCTTTGCTTGAAACTAATTTATGAACATCTAATCCTTCAGCTACAATATCCATTACTTTTAATCTAGGATTTAAAGAAGCATAAGGATCTTGGAATATCATTTGCATACGTCTATTAAATCTAAGTAAATCTTTTCTCTTTTTAATATTTTGAATATCAACTTGATCAAAGATTACCTTTCCATCCGTAGCATCATATAATTTAATAAGTGTGCGGCCAGTTGTGGATTTCCCACAACCAGATTCACCTACTAGCCCCAATGTTTCGCCTCTATAAATTTTAAATGAAATATCATCAACTGCACGTACTTCATTTTTCTTACCAACGTTAAAATATTGTTTTAAATTTTGAACATCAATTAGCACGTCTTTTTTTTCAGCCATTAGAACGTCACCCTCTCTACACGTTTTGGCTTATCAAATTGTTCTGGAGTTTCTCTTTGCTTTAATTTAACTGCTTCTGGTAATTCAACCTTTGGCGCTCTCTCGTCTAATAACCAAGATTTCACGAAATGCGTTGGTGAAACTTGGAACCAAGGTGGCTCTTCCTGATAGTCAATATCTAAAGCATATTCACTACGTCTAGCAAAAGCATCGCCAATTGGTGGCTTAATTAAGTCTGGTGGTGTTCCCGGTATTGCGAGTAACTCTGTATCATGTGCTGTTTCTAAACTAGGCATTGATGATAACAGTCCCCAAGTATAAGGATGTTTAGGGTTATAGAATATTTCATCTACTGAACCTGTCTCAACAATTTGCCCACCATACATTACTGCTACTCTATCTGCTACGTTTGCTACAACTCCTAAATCATGTGTAATAAATATAATAGATGTATCTATTTTATGTTGTAGTTCTTTCATTAATTCCAAGATTTGCGCTTGAATCGTAACATCTAGCGCTGTAGTTGGTTCGTCAGCGATTAATACTTTAGGATCACATGCCAAAGCTGTAGCTATGACAATACGTTGTCTTTGCCCACCAGAGAATTGGTGAGGATAGTTATTAAATCTTTCTTTCGCTTTCGGTAAACCAACTAAATTCAAAATATCTAAAGCTCTACTTTTAGCATCATGTTTTGATAATTTCTGATGCTTAATAAGTGGTTCCATAACTTGTTTACCAATTTTCATCGTTGGATTTAATGATGTCATTGGATCTTGGAATATCATCCCAATTTCTTTCCCGCGTATCTTTTGCATTTCTTTTTCACTTAACTTGGCTAGGTCTTTACCATCGAATAAGATAGAACCTTCTTTGATTCTTCCTACTTTTCTAGGTAACAATTGCATGAGCGCTTTCGTTGTAACTGATTTCCCTGAACCTGATTCACCAACGATTGCTAATGTTTCCCCTTTATCTAAGTAAAAATCTACACCTCTTACAGCTTGTACTTCCCCCGCGTCAATATCGAAGGAAACTTTTAAATTATTAACTTCAAGTATTCTTTTGGCCATTATTCATTTCCTCCTTATTATTTACGCATTTTAGGGTCAAAAGCATCTCTTAATCCATCACTAAACAAGTAGAAGAATAAGATTAATAAACTTAATATCACAGCTGGTACGAATAATTCATGTGGATATTGTAATAACATTTTTCTACCGCTATCTACTAATGAACCTAATGAAGCTTGTGGTGCTGGAATTCCTAATCCAATAAAGCTTAAGAATGCTTCAAAGAAGATTGCACTTGGTACTGTAAACATTGAAGTTACAATAATTGGTCCAAGCGTATTCGGTAAAATATGTTTAAAAATTAATTTAGAATTTGAAACACCTAAAGTTCTTGAAGCCATTACAAATTCTTGTTCTTTAAGTTTTAAGAATTGTCCACGTACGATACGACTCATACCTAACCAACCTGTTACAGTCATTGCTAGAATAATTGTCCACATCGATGGATCAAATAGTAATACGAATAAAATAACTACAATTAAGTTTGGAATTGAAGATAATATCTCTACAATACGTTGCATAATATCATCAAGTCTTCCGCCATAATATCCAGATATAGCACCGTAGATGACACCAATTAAAATATCAAGTGCTGCTGCAACTACACCTATAAATAATGATACTTGTGCACCTTTCCAAGTTCGCGTCCATTGGTCACGACCAAGTTCGTCTGTACCAAACCAATAATATTCTTTTACTCCTGCACCTTCATATGCATCGTAACCGTCTTTATCTAAACCGTTAAATGGTAAAAATGGCACTTTATCAAGTACAGGTACTTTTGGCGGTAAATGTTGTTGTGCTACATTTTGATCACTAAATTTATGATCGTTCATATGTGGTCCAACTAATGCCATTATTGTAAGTAAAATTAAACCAATTAATCCGATAACAGCTGGTCTATTTCTTTTTAATTGAACCCAAGCATCTTGCCAAAAAGTACGACTCTTTCTTTCGAATTTCTCTTCAACAACACTTTCTCTACCTTGTAAAACAAAATTTTCTGAAGGTATTCCTTCCGATGTATGCGTAACTGCCGCATTATCATTTATATTATTTGTATCATTCTTAGTCATTATTTTTTACCTCCTTGCACACGTATTCTTGGATCAATCAATCCATAAAGAACGTCTACGATAAAGATTGAAATAATAAACAAGAAACTAAATAGTAAAGTTAAAGCCATAATAACTGGATAGTCATTTGTTTGAATTGAACGAACGAATTGGTCACCTAATCCTGGTACACCAAATATATTCTCGATTGTAAGTGTACCTGTTAAAATCCCCGCTAACATAGGTACAATAACAGTTACAATTGGAATTAATCCATTTCTTACTGCATGTATGAAAATTACTCGTCCACTCGACATCCCTTTGGCTCTCGCAAGTTCTATGTAATCAGAACCTAAGACCTCTATCATCTCTGAACGAATGTAACGTGCAATTGTTGCTGTTACACTAGCCGCTAGAGCAATCGATGGTAATACAGCTGTCATAAATCCATCCCAACCTGCTACAGGGAAGATTTGCCATTCTACTGCAAATACATATTGTAGCAATACTGCCAGAACAAATGATGGTACGGATATAAATATTACCGATAAGAAGGTGGCCCCGTAATCTATAAATGTGTTTTGCCTGATTGCAGCAACGATACCGAGTAATAGCCCCGTTATTGTTCCTAAAATCATTGCATATGTTCCCATCTCAACTGATGGTCCTAATCTTGGTTTAATAAGTCCCCATACTTCTCTGTTATCGTATTGGAATGAAATCCCAAAATCACCTTGTGCAACGCTCTTCAAATAATTTGCGTACTGTACTGGTACAGGATCATTCAAACCATACTTTTCATTGATGATCACCTTTTGTTCCTCTGATAATTTTTCATCATTGTAAGGTGAACCTGGTAACAATTTCATTAAGAAAAATGTTATCGTCATAATTAAAAACAATGATATGAACATATAAATAATACGTTTCAAAGTATACCTAACCATTGTTTTGCCTCCTATCCCCTCTTCGAAATGATATTTCTTTTAATATTCAGAAATATTTAAATACATTATACATAATTTATACAATATAAATCAATATGAATTTTCTGAATTTTAGAATATGAAAACCTTTAATACCCTAATTTGTTTACTGCAATAAAGCGACAACGCGACGATGTTATACATATTAATAGCATAAATATACATTATCAATATAGTAATTACTTATTTTTTCTAATTTTCAGTTAGTTTTCATGTACTTGCATACAAAAAATATACATGAGTAAATTTACAAGAATAATTTTATTAAGTTCCGCAAAACATAATATTTTTTTATCTGTTATAATACAAATACAAGAAAAAATAAGAGGTTGATCATTATGAAATATTGGTATATTATATCTTTGGTGTATATTGTTATCTTTTTACTACTAAGCGTTGTCTTCATGAATCATTTAGATCAAGCGAGTAATATTTACTTCTATATTATGACGGTATTGTTTGCGGTAAGTTGGTTTATGGCAATGAGGCAAGATGGCGTTGGAGATGTTTCTAAACAAGCGATTAGAAAATTTAATTTCCACATGAAATCCAAAGCATCACAAGAGTATTTAAAAAATGATGACATGTTGAATCCAAATATGAAAGACATACATATTAAAGAGAGAAAGAGAATCAATTGGTTACTACCGTTTGTAGTACTTAGCACTATTTTCTTTATCATTTCTATTTTATTAGGATTTGTTGTTTAATATTTTTTAGCGGTGAGTTCTAATCGCACGATGCCTCCAAGGTTTTCCCGAGATATCGTGCGTTTCAGTACCAATCGCACGAAGTCTTCAGGATTTTGCCGAGATATCGTGCGTTTCAGTACCAATCGCACGAAGTCTTCAGGTTTTTGCCGAGACATCGTGCGATTTTTCATTTCAACATACAAAAAAGAACCCGGGATATAAAATCCTGGGTTCTTTTTTTATTATGTTGTATTATTTTTGATATTTTTTAAATACTAATACTGCGTTATGTCCACCGAATCCTAAGCTGTTACTCATTGCATACTCAATATCTAATTGAGCTGATTTGTTAGGCGTATAATCTAAATCGATTTCTGGATCTGGTGTATTAGCATTGATTGTTGGTGCTACAACGCTATTTTGTATTGATAATGCTGTTAAAATAGACTCTACAGCACCTGTTGCGCCAAGTAAATGTCCCATCATTGACTTAGTTGAACTTACTTTTAAGTTCTTCGCTGCTTCTCCAAAAGTAGATTTAATCGCTAATACTTCATATAAATCTCCAATTGGTGTACTTGTTCCATGTGCATTTAAATATTGAATGTCAGATGGTTGAATACCAGCATCTTTAATTGCTGCTTGCATTGCACGAGCGCCACCTTCACCATTTTCTGCTGGTGCAGTAATATGGTAAGCATCTCCTGTTGAACCATATCCTACTACTTCTGCGTAGATATGCGCGCCACGTGCTTCAGCTGATTCTAAAGATTCTAATATAACTACGCCTGCACCTTCACCCATGATGAAACCATCTCTACCTTCTTGGAAAGGACGGCATGCAGTATTTTTATCAGGATTCGTTGATAATGCTTTGTTAGCACTAAATCCAGCCATTGCCATTTCAGTAATTGGAGCTTCTGCGCCACCTGCGATCATTAAGTCAGCATCTCCACGTTGGATGACTTTAAATGCATCACCGATTGAGTTTGTACCTGTAGCACAAGCAGTTACTGAACAACCACTTGGACCTTTCGCACCTAAATCGATAGATACTTGACCAGTTGCCATATCAGGAATCATCATTGGTACGAAGAATGGACTTACTCTTTTAGGACCACGTTTTAATAACATGTTATGAGAAACTTCAAATGTTTCCATACCACCGATACCTGATCCAATCCAAACACCAATACGATGACTGTTCTCATCTGTTATTTCATATTTTGAATCTTTTAACGCTTCACGAGCAGCTACAATAGCGTATTGCGTGAATCTGTCCATTTTTCTAGCATCTTTTTTAGAAATATGATCTTCAACGTTAAAATCTTTTAATTCTCCCGCTAATTTTGCTGGGAATTCAGAAACATCTATTCTTGTTACTGCATCAATACCATTCACACCATTGATGGCATTTTCCCATGTAGTCGGTACATCATTTCCTATAGGGTTTAACGTCCCTAAACCCGTCATTACAACACGTTTTTTCTCTGTCATTTTCTAAGTTCCTCCTATTTACCCCAGCGTAATGTTATGGCACCCCAAGTCAAGCCGCCACCAAATCCAACTAGGACTAATGTATCGTTATCTTTTATTTTACCTTGTTCTAATTCATATGCAATACTTAAGGGTATTGATGCCGCAGATGTATTCCCAAATCTATCCACAGTCACACTCATTTTTTCTTTTTCAATCCCTAAACGTTCTCTTGCAGATTCCATAATTCTAATATTTGCTTGGTGAGGTACAAACATATCGATATCTTCAGATTGTAGACCTGCTTTTTCAACTACTTTAGTTGATGCTTCACCCATAATTCTTACAGCAAATTTAAATACTTCTCTACCGTTCATTTTAATTGTATGTTCATCCATGTCTTGATATAAGTATGGACCACCATTCCCGTCAGAGCCTAATTCAACACCTAAGATACCTTTACCTTCAGAAACTTCGCCAATAACTGCAGCGCCAGCACCGTCACCAAATAGTATCGCTGTACTTCTATCATGCATATCCGTTATTTTAGATAATTTATCTGCACCTACAACAAGTACATTTTTATAAAGACCAGAATTGACGAAAGCTTGAGCTGTAGCAATACCGTAAATAAATCCAGTACAAGCTGCAAGTTGGTCCATTGAAGGTACTTTATTTAAACCAAGACGCTTTTGAAGTGTTGTTGCAACTGTTGGAAATGGTTTATCCCCTGTAGATGTTGCTACAATGATCATTTCAATTTCATCATTATCTAATCCTGAATCTTCAATAGCACGTTTAGCCGCTTCGTAAGCTAAATCACTTGTATCTTGGTCTTCGTTTGCAAATCTTCTTTCTTTTATACCAGTCATTTTAGTAATCCATTCATCGGATGTTTCTAAATAACTTTCAAAATGTTCATTTTTTACCACTCGATCCGGTGCATATGCACCAAAACCTTTTATACCAATATCCATTATATTGACACCTTCTTATAATCTGTTGTTATTATCAGGTACTAATTTAACATATTTATACTACTCTACACAAGCTTCGCACATTGATTACAAAAATTTTAAATCGTTTTCATCTGAATAGGTATACTTTTAAAAGAAAGTTAATTATAATGAAATGTATGATATTAATGTTACGGAGGAATAGAAATGCATTATATTCTTACATTTATATGGGCATTCGCTTTATCACAAATGTTAAACTTTGTACTCCACAGTTTAGGTGGTAGCGAAGAGGCACTTAACTTTGTTAGTCCTACGATTTATGCAATTGTGTTTTTAGTTATAATTATTATTTTAGACTTATTAATTGGTAAATCTACTTCTAACGTACAAGATTCAAAACATTCATAAAAAATAAGGCTTTGGCATCTTTTGCCAAAGCCTTATTTTTATTTATTTACTTCAAATTTAACTTCATCGTTTTCAAGATACACATTTATTTCTGTACCTTCTTTTAATTCTTCACCTATCATTAATCTAGCTAATGGTGTTTCAATTTGTCTTTGTACAAATCGTTTCAATGGTCGTGCACCAAATTGAGGTTCATATGCTTCTTGTGCAATCCATTCTTTAACACTTTGATTTACATTAATTTTAATATGTTGATCAACTAATCTCATATTAAGGTGATTAATGATGTGGTCTACAATATAACTCATATCTTTAACAGATAATGGTTTAAATAATACAATATCATCCATTCTGTTTAGAATTTCTGGTTTGAAGTAAGCATGTAAGCTTTCATCAACTTTCTTTTTAGCTGATGCTTCAATCTCTCCATCTTCTGTCACACCATCTAACAGATATTGAGACCCTATATTACTTGTCATAATGATGATTGTATTTTTAAAGTCTACACTTCTACCTTTTGCGTCAGTTAATCTACCTTCATCTAATAACTGAAGTAATACATTAAATACATCATTATGCGCCTTCTCTATTTCATCAAGTAAGATTACTGAATATGGCTGTCTTCTAACAGCTTCAGTTAATTGTCCACCTTCTTCATATCCTACATATCCTGGAGGTGCACCAATTAGTCGTGCCACTGAATGTTTCTCCATGTATTCGCTCATATCAATGCGAATCATATGTTTCTCAGAATCAAACAATGTAGATGCTAATGTTTTAGCTAATTCTGTTTTACCTACACCTGTAGGACCTAAGAATAAGAAACTTCCGATTGGTCTGTTTGGATCTTTAATGCCTGCTCTTGCTCTTACAACTGCATCAGAAACAAGATCTACCGCTTCATTTTGACCAACAACTCTTTCATGTAGAATATCTGAAAGTTTAAGTAGTTTCTCTCTTTCTGTTTCTACTAATCTCGATACTGGTATTCCTGTCCACTGACTCACAATGTATCCAATTTCCTCATCCGTCACAATTTCTCGAATTAATCGATCATGATCGTGACCTGTTTCTTCTGCAAATGATTCTTCTAAGTCTTTTAATTCAGCTTCAAGTTGAGGAATTTTACCATGCTTTAATTCTGCTGCTTTTGCTAAGTCATATTGATTTTCAGCATTTTCTAAAGCTTGTTTACTCTCATCTAACTCTTCTCTTTTGTCTTGTAAGTGCTTAATTTGTTCTTTTTCTTGTTCAACTTTATTTTGAAGTTGTTGTTGCTTTTCTTTTTCGTCAGCAAGTTCTTTTTGTAATTCTACTAAACGATTTTGACTGCTTTGATCAGACTCTGTTTTCAATGCACTTTCTTCTATTTCAAGTTGCATCACACGTCTATTCACCGCATCTAACTCTGTAGGATTAGATCCCATTTCCGTACGGATCGTTGCACATGCTTGGTCTACGAGATCAATTGCTTTGTCTGGTAAAAAACGATCTGTAATATATCGATCTGATAATTCTGTAGCTGCAACTAACGCTCTATCTTGAATGCGCACACCGTGATGAACTTCATATCTTTCTTTCAATCCTCTTAAAATAGAAATCGTATCTTCTAAATCTGGTTCTTTAACATTTACTTTTTGGAAACGTCTTTCTAATGCAGAATCTTTTTCAATATATTGACGGTATTCATTTAATGTTGTTGCACCAATACAATGCAACTCACCACGTGCTAACATCGGTTTCAACATATTTCCTGCATCCATTGCTCCATCTGTTTTACCTGCACCTACGAGCATATGAATTTCATCTATAAACAGCAAAATTCTACCTTCTGATTCTTTTACTTCTTTTAAAACTGCTTTCAAACGTTCTTCAAACTCACCTCTAAATTTAGCACCAGCTACTAAAGCTGATAAATCTAATTCAAAAATGGTTTTATCCAATAATGATTCTGGTACATCTCTCTTAACAATACGTTGAGCCAATCCTTCAACGATTGCCGTTTTACCAACACCTGGTTCACCGATGAGTACTGGATTATTTTTTGTTTTTCTACTTAATATACGAATCGTATTTCTAATTTCTTCATCTCTACCGATTACTGGATCCATTTTCCCTTTTCTAACTTCTTCAACTAAATCTCTACCGTATTTCGATAATGCTTCATATTGTACTTCTGGATTTTGTGATGTCACACGATTACCCCCTCTAATCTTATTAATAATTTCATCGACAACTGCTTTTTTATTACCAACAGTTTCTTTAGTTGTTACATCGACTTCAATGGCCGCCTTTAAGATATGTTCCATAGACATATAATCATCGTTCATATCTTCTTTAATTTGATTGGCTTTATTAAATAATTCGTTCAGTTTCGGTGAAATATACTGTCCATATTGTACGTTCTCACCTTTTACAACTGAATATTGTTTTAATTTTTGTTCATAGTCTTGCTTTAATTTATCTGTATCTATTTGCGCTCTTTCGAGAGTTCTTTGAAAGATACTTTCATCTTGATTCAATGCTGATAATAATACAGCTTCTATTTCAATATTTTGTAGTTGATGTGATTGCGATAATTGTTGAGCTTGTTCTACAACACTTTGCACTGAATACGTCATTTGATTAATATCCAAATGTATCACCTCTTTTTATATTCTTTGATCAATAGTTTGACTATCTTTGACCTTAAATTAATTATACCTTGTTTGACCTACTTTGACAAATATAAACCATCCAAATTCCAAACCTTTTCTATTACATTTTATGGTAAAATAAAAGTGAATATAAACCAGGAAGTGATCTTTTGCAAACGACATATACAGAAGCAACTTCAGTAATAGAATACATTATTGCAAATGGACAACGCATGCATGTTCAACCTCACCATTATCTATACCATTGTGGAGACCGATGTAATCATATTTATGTCATCGTAGAAGGAAAAGTCATTACACATCGTGTGATGGAAGATGGTAAAGAATTCAATACTAAATTGTTAGGTAGACATAGTATATTCGGTTCAACAACATTATTTTGTGGTAGAAAAACACATAGTCTATCAGCGAGAGTGAAAGAACCATGCACTGTTTATCGAATCTTAAAAACACAATTCGAAGAAGCAATATTAAATGATGAAGTTTTAAAATATGAATGGTTGTTATGGGTACAAAATGAAAACGAAAAAAATGAATATCAATTAAGAGATATTTATACGCTAGGAAAGACAGGTGCATTTTATTCAATCTTAATTAAATTAGCTAACACTTATGGCATTCAAGAAGGCAACGACATATTTATAAATGTTGAATTAACGAATCATGAGCTAGCAAACTTTTGCAACGTAACAAGAGAGAGTGTCAACAGAATGTTGAGTAATTTAAAAAAGAACAACATCGTATCAGTCAACCATAAGAAAATTACGGTTCACAACCTCGACTATTTAAAAAATGCAATCAACTGTGAGAACTGCCCGCTTTCCATATGTAGAATTGAATAAACGATTTATTATTCGGTCATCACTACCATTTATGTCATCATTAAAACAAAGAAGCATAGCATTCAACTACTAATAGTTGAGTGCTATGCTTCTTTTATAAAATAAGTTAAATTTATGATTAGCTTACGCCTAAAGCGATTTTCGCATAACGAGACATTTTGTCTTTATTCCATGGTGGATTCCATACAATATTAACTTCTGTATCTTTAATTTCAGGTAATTCGCCTAATGCTGTCTTAACTTGGTCTATGATTTGTGGCCCCATTGGACAACCCATTGAAGTTAAAGTCATTTCAACTGTGCATAAACCTTCATCATCTAAATCAACATTATATACAAGTCCTAAATTAACAATATCGATGCCTAATTCTGGATCAATAACATTCTCAAGCGCACCTAATATACTATCTTTCATTGCTTCTTCCATTTTTTCACCTCATTCTAAAAGTTACTACATATAATATATCAAATTTAAAGCATGGGTTAAAGAAAATGATATGATATTATAGTATGTAAGATAAAGATAACGCGTAAGGAGCTGTCCCCATGGAAAAACATTTAATTTGTTTAGATTTAGATGGCACATTATTAAACGATAAAAAGCACATCTCACCTTTTACAAAAAGGGTTTTACAATATTTACAAAAATCTGGTCACGAAATTATCATTTCAACTGGTCGACCTTATCGTGCCAGTCTCGATTATTATAAAGCATTAGAAATGAATACCCCTATTGTTAATTTTAACGGTGCGTATATTCACCATCCTAACGATCAACGATTCGAACCTGTTCATGAACAATTCGATAAACGTATCGCGACTAAAATTTTTAATGACATTAGTAAACTCAATGTTAAAAATGTCATTGCTGAAGTAAGAGATCAAGTTTATATCAATACTTATGATCAAACCTTATTTGAAGGCTTTAGCATGGGCAATCCTGATATAAAATACGGGCAATTAAATGAGTTGTTACCCGAATCGCCGACAAGTATTCTGATTCAAGCAGAAGAAAGTGAGATTCCTACAATTAAAAGTCACTTGACGAAACATTATGCAGAATTTATAGAGCATCGTCGTTGGGGCGCACCATTTCCTGTACTTGAAATTGTTAAAAAGGGTATTAATAAAGGGAAAGCCGTTAAATATGTCGCTGATTACCTCAACATTGATTATGACAATATCATCGCATTTGGTGACGAAGATAATGATTACGAAATGATACAATTTGCTAACTATGGCATAGCGATGGGCAATGCAATTCCGGAACTTAAAGCTATTGCAAATGAAGTCACAGATTCAAATAATAATGACGGTATAGGAAAATATTTAAATCAGTATTTCAACCTAAATATGTAAGGAGTTTTAACTATGAAAATGATCGTAGACAGTGGTTCTGATTTAACATTATCACAAATAGAAGAACACGGATTTTACTTTTTACCTTTTGGTATCGTTATCGATGATGAAAGTAAAATTGATCAATATGAAATAACAAATGAAGAAGTATTATCCGCGATTAAAAATGATAAACATCCTAAAACCAATCAAGCTACAATGGAACAAATGATTAACGTGTTCACTGAAATTGCACAAAATAAAGAGTCTGCCATTTATTTAGCATTTAGTAGCGCATTGAGTGGTACTTATCAAACAGCTTGCCTCGTGAAAGAACAAGTCAAAGAAGATTATCCAGATCTTGATATTACGATTTATGATACATTCAGTGCTTCAATGGGATTAGGTAAATTAATTTTAGATGTGCAAGATAAGATTAACGAATCATATACATTTGAGGAATTGGATCAATATATTAAAGATAAAATCCAAAAAATCAGACACTTATTTACTGTTAAAGATTTAAAATATTTAGCAAGTGGTGGAAGATTATCAAAGGGACAAGCATTTTTAGGAACTTTGCTTAACATTAAGCCATTATTACATGTAGAAGAAGGTAAACTCGTTCCAATTGAAAAGTATCGTGGTTCTAAAAAACTATGGCAAGCGATTATTAATACAATGCAACAAGACAATCGCGACTTTTCTAATGAGTCCATTTATATTACACATTCTGACGATATTGAAGAAGCAGAAAAGTTAAAAGCATTAATGGAATCATCATTGTCACCTAAAGCAATCTATATTTCTAATATTGGTCCAGTGATTAGTTCTCATACAGGTAGCGGAACAGTTGCCATATTTTATTATAAGGAGTAGTGATTACAATTGAATAAAATTATAGTCATTGGTGCTGTCGCTGGTGGTGCTACTGTAGCGTCACAAATTAGGCGATTAGACTCAGATAGTGAAATAGTTGTATACGAGAAAGATAGAGATATGAGTTTTGCAAATTGTGGACTCCCCTATTATCTCGGGAATGTTGTTGAAGATCGTGATTATATGTTATCAGCAACGCCAGAACAATTTCTTGATAAGAAAAATATTACCGTTAAGACTTTTCATGAAGCAATTGCATTAAATGATCAAGATAAAACTATCCGTGTTAAAAATCATCAAACCGGTGAGATTTTTGAAGATCATTACGATCAACTCATTTTAAGTCCAGGGTGTCGAGCACGTCAATTTCCTATAGAATCCGATCGTGTATTTACTTTACGAAATTTAGTAGACACAGATAAAATAGAAGATTTCATTGTACAAAACAATGTTCAAAAGGCACTTGTCGTAGGTGCTGGTTATATTAGTTTAGAAATACTCGAAAACTTGCACAATAGAAACATCGAAACAACTTTAATTCATAGAAGTGACCATATTAATAAAAGTATGGACAAAGATCTTAATCAAGTGATTTTTGATGAACTAGAAAAACGTCAAATCAACTATAGATTAGATGAAGAAATTAAACACATTGAAAATAAAACCGTAACTTTCAAATCTGGACATGTAGAAGATTACGATATCATTATTACTGGTATTGGCATCGAACCTAACAGTGATTGGTTACAAACATCTCAGTTAAAACTCAACGATCGAGGATATATTCCAGTAAATGAATACTTCGAAACAAATTTAGACGATGTTTACGCAATTGGCGATATTATCGAAACATTCTATCGACATACACAACAACCTACAACCGTCACATTAGCTTGGGGTGCGCACAGAGCCGCTTCATTAGTTGCAGAAAATATTTCAAGTAAATCTCATATGGCCAAATTCAAAGGTTTACTTGGTACAAATATAGTTCGTTTCTTTGATTATGCATTAGGTAGCGTAGGTATTGCAGAACATGAATTAGAAAACTATGATTATACAGTTATCGAACAAACACAAAAACAACACGCCGGCTATTATCCAGACGCACAACCGATAACATTACGTGTATACTTCGACAACTCAACACGTAAAATATTACGCGCATGTGCAGTTGGTAAAGATGGCGTAGATAAACGAATCGATATATTATCGACTGCAATTATAGGAGATTTGACTGTAGATGATTTAAGAGATATCGAAATTGCATATGCTCCTCCATTTTCAAGTCCAAAAGACATCGTAAATATGATTGGCTATAAAGCACAATAACATGAATGGTAATGAAGTTTTAGGGTATGAGCTGAGATATCGTGCGTTTCAGGGGCAATCGCACGAAGACTTTGGGGTATAGCCCAAGATATCGTGCGTTTCAAGGTCAATCGCACGAAGACTTTAGGGTATCGACCAAGATATCGTGCGTTTCGAGGTCAATCGCACGAAGACTTTAGGGTTTTGCCGAGATATCGTGCGTTTAGGTAGCAATCGCACGATATCTTTTAAAATAGTATATAGAAAGGGCTGGGACATAATGTCCCAGCCCTTTCTTATTCAAATTTATTTATTTTGCATTTTTTGTTTTTTACTTTTTCTTGCGACAAGGAATAAGAATAAACCAAAGAGTACAATAACTAATATTGCTGCTATTAAGTATGTGTTATTTAATCCTCTTTCATTCACTACTGCATATAGTTCAGTTTCTTCTCTATCTGTGATTAAATTATATTGTCCATTTTTCTTTTTAATGTTATCTCCAATAATTAATCCTGATAACATTTTATTTTCTTCTATGACTTTATCATCTAAACTTACTTTTTTCGATTTGCTTGAATCATTAATATTCAAGATATAATCAATCGTATTTGTTTTATAGTAAAATACATTCGTACCTTTATCATGTGGTAATGCTTTAACATCACCTTCGTACAATTCTTGATACTGCTTAAATGTATCTCCTATTTTTTCTAAATATTTAATAACTTCTTTATCTGTTCTAAAATTTTGCAATTGGTTTATCGTTTCGATTTTAGATCCATTTGCAGCAATTTCTGTACCGTAATTCATCATTATCGGTCCTTTATATCCCCACATATAAGTCATCAATTGTTTAATTCTTGTTCCTGGGAACATATTTTCATCTGCTGCATGTTTTGTAAATCGTTCAGTAAACCATGTATCTGCAATTAAGACTGAATTATCTTTTTGGTAATCAGGTATTTTTGTATTTACATTTTTAAATGCATTTTGTATGTCATTACGTGATTCTTGTGTCGATAAATGTTTGAAGTGTTTAGCAGAAATACCTTTTTTATTGATTATGCCATAAGTATCTATATTTTCAGGTAAAAATGTTTTTGCATCTATACCATCTTGTACGATATTCATTGAAATACCGTCTACTTTATATTTTTTAATAAAGCGATCTACTTTTTCTTTATACAGTTTCTGATTTTTAGCATCTTTTAAATCAATAAATTTTGTATCTTTAAAGTATGATTTTTGAATTTGATTTAAGTCCCCATCTGTAGATCCATTAAATTCTTTTGTATACGTTACAGGCATATCAACGATCATCTTCATGTTCTTCTTATGTACTTCGTTAATAAGTGATTTAAATGCTTTCTCTCCACCAAGCACACGGTCTATTTCATCATAGTTATTTACTTTGTATCCTAAAAAGTCATTTTGATCATGTGAAAACACAGGAGAAATATGTACCGTATTGAACCCCATATCATTAATGTAATCTAATTTAGATTGTATACCTTGAAAATCTCCACCCATAGGTAAATTATTCGACTTGTTATCATTTCTAATCATTTTATTATTTTCATTATTTCCATTCATAAAACGATCAACGACTAAACTATAAATTCTCGGATATTTTACATCTTCAAATTCTTTTTCATTTGCAAATGCGTATCCATTAAATATTGGCGATATTAAAACCACCATGATTATTAACTTTGCCCATTTATTCATCTATTCAACCCTCTTTATTACCCAATTACTTATATTATACTAAAACGGTTACTTAACCGATAGACCTACATCAAATTGTCATAAAAAAATAAAGCACCTCTATACAGAGATGCTTTTGAGTCATTAACCAAAGTGTAATACACCCATTGGTAAATAACTGCCAAGTAAGATAGTTAAAATCATTACAAGGACAGTCGCAATTAATAATCCATTGCTGTTTTTATTCTTTTTCTTCTTAGCGATTGTAACTTCAATCAGTCCTAATACTGCTATACCAAGAAGAAGTTTAATTCCATATAGCATACCATTTATACCCATAGCTTGAATAAATAAATAGATACCTGAAATTAAAACAAATACCATGAATAATCTTAATACCATATGTACTGGTTTGTTTGTAACTTTCATATAAACGACAAAGAATAATATAATCATTACTAACCAGCTAAATATATGGAAATGTATCATGTTCCGTTCCCCCTACATATGAATATTTGTAATCCTATAGAATTATACCATAGGCGTATTCATTTTTTTAACAAATATACATTTATAGCTTATTTACTTATAAACGTTGTTAACGTACCAATACCATCGATTGTTACTTTAACTTCATCTCCAGGTTGTAAGAATTGTGGTGGATTCATACCAGCACCAACGCCAGCCGGTGTACCTGTCGCAATAATATCTCCAGGATGTAATGCTACATATTTTGAAATTTCAGCGATTAATTCATCAATTTTCAAAATCATTTCATTCGTATTCCCATCTTGGCGAATATCATTATTAACTTTAGTAACGATATTAACATCCTCAGGTAATGGTAACTCATCTTTCGTAACGATATATGGTCCCATTGGGCAAGCACCAGTTAAAGATTTAGATAAGAATGCTTGATCTTGTTCTTTCTGTGCTTTTCTATCCGTAATATCATTTATAATTGTATATCCATAAACGTAATCTAATGCTAAACCACGTGGAATTTTTTCTCCGTGCTTACCAATAACTACACCTAATTCGCCTTCATAATCTAATTGTTCTGTAACATCTTGATGATTAGGAATTTCAGCGTTATCACCTGTTAAAGAAGACGCCGCTTTAGTAAATACATATAAACGATTAACTTTATTATTTAATTCTTCAGCGTGTTTCTTATAGTTACGGCCAAATGCAATCACATTATTTGTTGGTGTAACTGGTGGTAAGAATTCAATATCTTCAAAGCTATATTTATATTCGTCTTTATCTGGTGATTCTAAAACTTTAACAACCGCTTTACGTACAGCTTCTTGAAAATCAACGTTTATATTTAATTGTAGTCCTTCTAGTAAAGTTTTAGGATTAAACCCATCTTCGCCAAAAGTTTCAAATATTTTACGTAAATCCCAAACTGCATCTTCACGTTTTACTTTCACACCATAAGAAGTTATATCTTTATAATTAAATGTTAAAAATTTCATCCACTCTGTCAGCTCCTTCTTGTTCTTGTGACCCATTATACCGAATTTTTTGATAAATCGCATTATTTTAAAGCTATTATTTTAAATATGTTACTTTTCTCCATAATTTTTCTAAAGGACCTTGATTAAATCGTTTGAAATAGAAGTATCCTACTAGTAGTTGAACAATATAAATACCGATTGCGATTAAATATATTGTAGATACGGGCAGTTTACTATACAAATTCAAACCAACGCCATAAAAGATAACCACACATATCACACTTTGTGAAATATACGTCGTCAAACTCAATTTACCGATATATTGCATTGGTGCTAGAACCTTTTTAAGTTTGGCATCTTCACACAATAAGACAAAGAAAATAATATAACTCATCCCAACGATAGGTCCACCGAGCATTTGACTCAATAATTGCGAAGTTGCTGATCCAACTAATACGATTTGAATCATTTTCACCATAAGCCCTAAAATAAATATTCCTAATCCTAGCCAAGTATAAAATTGTTTGCGCATTATAATCTTCTTAAACCAATTGATTTGATGTGCATAAATACCAAACAGCATAATCGGCAAGATTGTAAACGGACCAACCATGATGATACTTCCAATATTCGTACCGAAATACTTCAAGTTATACCCAATCATAGATAAATAGTCTGAACTTGCTAAAATATTATTTACTCTTTCTAACTCTTGCAATCCAACAAAATTTTCAGTCTGTGTAACGTCTTGAATCAAAATCATCGGCAAGATAAACAACAACACAAATATGCTAAATCCAATTGTCATTGCAACTAAAGCATATTGTGGTTTTAGTTTAACAAAGATAATTGCGATAAATCCAAGAATTGCATACGTAGCTAAAATATCTCCATAAAATATAAAGATACCATGCAGAACTCCTAGTAGTAATAAAAATGATAACCTTCTTATTATCATTGGATAATAGTCGATTTGTTTTTCAATGCTATTCTGATACATCATTGAAAGACCATATCCAAATAAAAATGCAAATATTGGATAAAAAGATGCAATGATAAACAAGGCACTTAACTTAAATAGTGCCCCATCCTCATGCTGGAAATACTCAAACGGATTGATAATATGATATGGGTAAGCAAAGGTCAAAATATTCATTAATAAAATACCTAATAAACTAAATCCTCTTAGTGCATCAATACTAAATATTCGTTGTTTTGCCATTATTTGTGCTCCTTGATGTGTTTCGTTCCATATTGAAAGAAATATAAATAACCTTCAACGGGTTGTTGTAATATTGTTTCTAACGTATTTTTATAGTATTGCATCTGTACTTCATATTTTTTCTTCATTTCTTCTGCTACATCATCCATAGATTTTCCTCGACGAACGATAAATGCATCCGTTTTATAATCGATAAATGAAACTTTGTCCCCTTCAACAAAGATGCAATCAATCATTCCTTGAATAATTGGTTTATTATCATCATCAGTAATATTGTAAGTAAGTCCTTTATCAATATCGTCTTGACCGACAACAAAAGGTACTTCTCGGTACACTTTATCTGCTTTAACGAGACGGTCATATAAAGTAGATTCGGTAAATGCTTCAACGAGTTTTAAATCTAAATCTTCAAGTGCATCACTTGGTAATATATCTTTCGTTATCAAGTCATTCTTAATTAAAGCCTCTATTTCTGCTTCTTTTAATCCACCTTGAACTAATGGTAAATGTTGCATAACCGTATGCATTAATGTCCCAATTTCTGTACTCTTACGTTTTTCTTTAGATAAAAAGTTAGGTCGATCATAAGATCTCGTACCAACTTGATATTGTCTCACGATTTGATAATCTGTTCCCGCTTCTTCTGTTTCTCTTTGTCTTTTGATTTCTGAAACAGATTGTTTCGCAGCAATGTTCAATAGATGTTGATTCGGATATTTGTACACAAGTCGTTCATGAATATCTTGTTTTAAACTAGACGGTTTATAATTATATAAAGCTTCAATCGTCGGTCGTTCATCATATACGTCTTCCATTTCATTATCTTCCGCTGCATTTATAATATTGAACTTAAAGTATTCATTTTGATTAGTATTAAACTGAATCGCATTAGACAATCCATATGTTTTAGATTTAGCTAGTATAGTTGCAATTAAATCAAAAGCTGATTTTGCACTCACTCTAAATTCTGGATCAATCAATTCGTGTTTATCTGCTTGAATCAACCCAAGATTTTCAACGGCTTTATCATTTTTCACACGTCCGATAAGATATAATGCTTCTTTTGCACGTGTCAACGCAACATAAATCAAACGCATTTCTTCTGAAATCATTTCAGTCTCGTTTATATTTTTGAAAATGGCTGTAGCTAAAGTTGGGTAAGTCAATTCATTCTCAATATTAAAATATGACATAGCTAAACCATATTTGTTATTAAGTAACACATGATCTGTTAAATCTGTGCGGTTAAACGACTTGGATATCCCAGAGTATACAACAAATGGAAACTCTAAACCTTTACTGCTATGAATGGTCATCATTCTCACAACATCGTCATTCGGACCTATCACACTTTCTTGTCCGAAATCTTGCCCTCTTTCGATAAGTTCATCGATAAACCTTATGAATTGGAATATACCTCTTAAGCTAGAAGCTTCAAATTGAACAGCTTTATTTAGGAGTCCATATAAATTTTGTCGTCTTTGAACGCCACCTGTTAAGCCACTAAAATAAGGAATCAAATAAAAATCATTGTATATTTTGTCTAATAATTGCCATACCGGCACTGATTTGCTCATCGTTTGATACGATTTCAACTGATTTAAAAATCGATTTATTTTTTCAATAAGCTGTTGTTCACCTTCAGCATGCGCAATATATTTATACATTGAATCTAAATAGTATATTTCTTGTGGTGCTTTATTTCTGATTTCCGCCAATTCATCCTCTTTGAATTGAAATGCTATAGAACGCATAAGCCCTACCAAATATGTATCTTGGAGTGGATTATCTATCACTCTTAAAAATGATAACATCATTCTAATTTCATTTTGTTCGAAGTATCCTTTTTTAGATTCAACGTAGAACGGAATGTTCGCATCTTTAAATTGTTGTTGAAGATGCATTGCGTTACTATAACTTCTTTCGAGAATAACAATATCTTTATATGTTGCTGGTCTATACGATTTTGACTTTCTATCATAAACTTGCTTATGCTCTAGAATATCTTGTACTTTACTTACAATATGCTTTGCTTCTAACAATTGATTATCATCTTCTTCAAATGCATCTTGCACTAGTACATCTATCTCTAGAGGTGTTTTTTGTTCATCATAATCTGCACCATAATATAATTTTGCTGCATCGTCATATTCAATTTCACCAACAACTTCATCCATCATATGTGAAAAAAGATAATTCGTATTATCTAACACTTCAGTTCTTGATCTAAAGTTCTTAGATAAATCAATCACTTCTCCACTTTCAAGGTTGGTCTCTTTGAATCGTTTATATTTTTCAATGAAGAGTTCTGGTTCTGCCTGTCTAAATTTATAAATAGATTGTTTTACATCACCAACCATAAATAAATTACCATCTTTTTCTTCACCACTTTTAATGCAACTAATAATCGCTTCTTGAACTCTATTTGTATCTTGGTATTCATCAACTAATATTTCATCAAAGTGCTCTCGATATTGTAATGCTGTTTGTGAAGGATTCCCTTCATCATCTGTTAATATTTCTAAAGCAAGATGCTCATAGTCTGAGAAATCAATAATGCGTTTATTTCTTTTTAATGTTCTAAAGTGAGTAATGATATCTTTAGTAATGGAAGAAAGAACTTCTACTCTAGGCTGCATTTCATGCATATCTGTTATTAATTCCGCTCTTTCACGACTTAAATATCCTTCTGTTAGTTCTTTCAAATATTCAATATAATTTTTATAATAATTTTTGCCGAGTTCTAATAATTGCTCATTGCCTTCATTTTCACTTTTAATTTTTGCACTATTGACGGGTAATTTTTTTGATGATATATCAGAAGCGATTGCGTCATAAGATTTACTGCCATCTAAAATTTGATCAATCCATATGCGTTCGCCTTCTAAATATGCCATATGTTTATCTACTTCTGCTAAATGTTGATAACAATCGATGGATTGATATAACGCATTTTTGGCACTATTAAGTTTACGTTCTATCAATTTATCCATCATCTTAAAATATTCATGTTGTTCATCAATATCTTTATATGGCTGATTTAATTGCTCGAGCCATTCAAATGGATGTGCATGCGCAATACTGAAGCGATATAAACGTTTTAATAATTCCCTTAACGAATCATCTGATCGATCATTTGAAAGGTGCTCTACTAATGCTAAGAAATGTGTATCATTCTGTTCATAATAGGTTTCTAATACATCATCAATGGCTTGATCTAACAATACGATACCTTCAACTTCACTGGCCGTTCTGAAATTTGGATCAATATCTATTTCATCGTAATGTGATTTTATTAAAGCTAAACAAAAACTATGCAATGTCGATATTTGAGCTTGATGAATTTTAATTCTTTGTGATTTCAAATGCTCGTCTTCAGGATGCTTCACACTTTCTCTTTGTATCGCTGCATTGACCCTTGCTTTCATTTCACGCGCACTTGCATTCGTAAATGTCACGACTAAGAGTCTATTTACATCTTGTTGATTACGCATAATTTTCTGAATGATACGTTCGACTAACACAGCTGTTTTACCACTGCCCGCTGCAGCTGCAACGAGTGTATCTTGTCCTTGAGTATATATGGCACGCCATTGGTCATCCGTCCATTGCGCATCTACAGGTTTCACTGGTATTGTCATTCATCTTCCTCCTCTCTTAAAAGACTGATTAACTCATCTTTACTCAATGTATGATCAATTTCTCTATATTGCTCAGTATCCGTTATAGGATCAATGTGGCATACTGATTTATATTCACAAAATTGACAAGGTAACCGCTTCTGATATTTCATAGGTGCAACTTCAGTATGCCCGTCCATAATTTGAGTGGCCGTTTCAACAAAGTTCTCTCTATTCTTATCAATTAATTTATAGAATAATTCTTCATCCAATGCTTTACTATAACTATATAATTCACCATTTTTCTTTCTAGTAACTGGAATCATATCTGATTTGAGTTGCTCTTCCAATTTATAGTCCAGCGCTTCTACTACTTCAGGATTTTTATTTACGTATCCATCCATTTTGAATTTCTCTATTGTTTGCTTTTGAATTTCTTCAACTGCTGGTATATCGCCCCATCGTTTTGCTTTAATTTCTGGTTCATGCACATGGAAGTATAACAATGCACCTGGTGAAACTTGAGGTTGTAATTTTAAAATTTCTTTATTTTGCAATACAACATCTAAGTAAGTAAACATTTGCATTTGCATGCCATATAATACTTTAGTTAAATCTAAACTTGTTTCAGAAGATTTATAGTCAATGATTGAAACATAATCTTGTTCTTTAGCTTTATATACATCTAAACGGTCAATTTGTCCGCGAATATTGATTGGCACATGACGTTTTGTCTCTAGTGGTGTTGTTTTCAATTGATGGTTCGCTGTAGATCCAAAGTTGAGTTCAAATTGATACGCTTTAAATTTCGAATGGCCCGTTTGATATTTCATTGCCTCTAATGTTGATTTAAGTATATTTTGTATTCTTAATTTTAAGTATCTGTAATGTGCTGTTCGATTTAATAAATCAAATTGGATTTTAGGTAAACTTTCATCAATCGCTTCATTAATTAAACGCATCATGTTTTGAGTTGATAATTTACTAAAGTCACCATTGACTTCATCAGAAATATACTTCAACGTTTGATGGAATATATTACCGATATCAACACTTTGAATTTGATATTTCGACCGTTCATTTAATCTCAATCCGTGTGAAACATAATGTTTAAATGGACATTGATTATATGTTTCAAACCTTGAAACACTTGCATTAATTTTATCACCATATAATTGTTCAGAAACATCATTATTTAACTGAACGGTGTCATTCTTATAAGTCAATGCTGACGCTAAAAATTGCATAGTATGATCTAAATGATGCAGTGATT